>CAIMAQ010000078.1 GCA_903839035.1 uncultured Opitutia bacterium | reverse complement strand
TCGCCGGTCCGCCGACGGAAACGGCAGAAAGCGCGCGGCTCTACGCCGCGGTCGGGATCGCCTCGCCGAGGTGAGGCACGGGCGCCGCTCCGCCCGGCCGAACGGTTGAGATCCGGGACCGGGGCGAGGTAGTCTCGGCCCGCCGCCGGGCGTCCCGCCCGGCATCACCTGCGAGTACGCCGTGACGCTCCACTCTCTGCTCGGCCGCTCCGCCGGCCTGCTGCTCGGCGCCCTCGCGACGACCGGGATCGCGACCGCGGGCGACCGTCCAGCCGCCGACCTGATCGTCGAGCACGCCCGGATCTGGACCGTCGACGCCGCGCGACCGGAGGCGCAGGCGCTCGCGGTCCTCGGCGACCGCATCGTCGCGGTCGGCTCCGATGAAGACGTGCACGCCTGGCAGGGGCCGCGGACGCGGGTCGTCGACGCCGGCGGCCGGCGCCTGCTGCCGGGCTTCAACGACGCGCACGTGCACTTCTCGGGCGGCGGCGCATCGCTCGCGGCGGTGCAGCTCAACGACGCGCGCAGCGCCGCCGAGTTCGCGCGGCGCATCGGCGCCTATGCGAAGACGCTCAAGCCCGGGCAATGGCTGCGGGCCGGCAACTGGGACGAGACCAAGTGGACGCCGGCGGACCTGCCGACGCGCGCGCTGATCGATGCCGCGACGCCCGACAACCCGGTGTCGATCGATCGCTACGACGGCCACATGGTGCTGCTCAACTCGAAGGCGCTCGCGCTCGCCGGGATCACCGCGCGCACGCCGGACCCGCCGGGCGGCGCCATCGTCCACGATGCGCGCGGCGAGCCCACCGGCGCGCTCAAGGACGCGGCGATCGATCTCGTCGAGCGCGTGATACCGCCACCGACGCCGGCCGAGCAACGTGCCGCGATCGAGCGCGCGCTGCACGAGGCGGCCTCGCTCGGCGTGACGAGCGTGCAGGACATGGCGAATCCGCCGGTGGACTACGGCGATCTCGGCGTGCTCGCCGGGCTCCTCGCGGAGGGCCGGCTGACGGTGCGCGTCTACATGGCGCCGCTGATCACCGGCGTCGAGGACCAGGCCAGGCTCGGCATCCGCCGTGCGTTCGGCGGCCCGTTGCTGCGGATCGGCGCGGTCAAGGGCTACGCCGACGGCTCGCTCGGCTCGCGCACCGCGTACTTCTTCGAGCCGTTCCTCGACCAGCCCGGCAACCGCGGGCTGCTGTCGGACACGATGCAGCCGCTGTCGCGGACCCGCGAGTACCTGGCGCGCGCGGACGCGACGGGACTGCAGGTCTGCATCCACGCGATCGGCGACGCTGGGATCTCGACCGTGCTCGACCTCTACGCCGAGGTCGAGAAGGCCGGCGGGCCGCGCGACCGGCGCTGGCGCATCGAGCACGCCCAGCACATGGCGGCGAGGGACTTCGACCGCTTCGCGGCGCTCGGTGTCATCGCCTCGGTGCAGCCGTACCACGCGATCGACGATGGTCGCTGGGCCGAGGCGCGGATCGGCCACGACCGGGCGTCGCGGACCTACGCGTTCCGGACGTTCCGCGAGCACGGTGTGCGGCTCGCCTTCGGCACTGACTGGCCGGTCGCGCCGCTCGACCCGATGCTGACGCTGTACGCGGCGACCACCCGGGCGACGCTCGACGATCGCAATCCGGGCGGCTGGTTCCCGGAGCAGAAGCTGTCGATCGAGGAGGCGATCGAGTCGTACACGCTCGGCTCGGCGTACGCCGAGTTCCAGGAGCGCGACAAGGGCTCGATCACGCCGGGCAAGCTCGCCGACTTCGTGCTGCTGAGCGAGGACGTGCTCCGGCTGCCACCGGCGGAGCTGCGCCGGGCACGGGTGCTGAAGACGTGGGTGGGCGGCGCCGAGGTCTACAGCGCGCCCGGCCACTGAGGCGGCGCGCCGAATCCGGCCCATCGCGGCGGAAACTCCGTAGAGACGGCCGGCGGGGACAGGCCAAGAATCGGTTCCTGCCCCGCACGCAACGCCTTACCGGAGCGCCCCATGGACCCGCTGCTGCACGAGCTGTTCTCGGATCCCGTCGGCATCATGAGCCTGGTGACGATCGGCGGCGTGCTCGTGATCGCGCTCGCGATCACGGTTATCATCCGCCGCAAGATGGGGGTCTCGGGAGCAGCGGAACAGAAAACCGGGTTAAGGACCGGGGTCGGAGGGGTTTCGCAGGGGTCGTAACTCGCCGCGGGAGACCGATTCCGGGATCGAGAAAGAGTAGCGGCCGAGCATGTTGATGTGGTCATGAACGTGCGGATTCAGGTGCGGAATGTCCTCGTCCAAGACGGGGTACCCTTCGGCCCGTAGCTGATCAATCGCGGCCTGCATGTACAGAGTGTTCCACAACACGATCATGTTGACCACGAGGCCGAGCGCGCCGAGCTGATCTTCCTGGCCCTCGCGGTAGCGTTGGCGCAGCTCGCCCCGTTTGCCGTGAAAGACGATCCGGCTGAGGCCATGGCGGCCTTCCCCGCGATTGAGTTGCACGAGAATGCCGCGGCGCATGGACTCGTCGTCGAGGTAGCGCAGGACGTGCAGTGTCTTGTCGATGCGGCCGATCTCGGCAATGGCCTGTGCGAGGCGTGTTGCGTGCTCGCCGACCTGCAGAGTGCGCATGATACCGGTGGCGCGGACACGACCGAGCTTCAGGGAGCCGACGAGACGCAGGCAGTCGTCCCAATTTTCGGCGATGCGCGCCAAGTTGATGCGGTGCCGCGATAGCTCGTTGAACGGACCGTAGTCGGCGTTGGGATCGATGCGCCAGAGGCGCGCACCGCCGATGTCGGCCAGGCGCGGGCTGAATCGGTAGCCGAGCAGCCGGAACGCGCCGAACACCACGTCCGAATACGCCCCGGTGTCGGTCATGATGCGGGTGGGCTGGAGCTCGGTCTGTTGATCAAGAACCAGTGCAAGCAGGCTCAGGCTGTCGCGTAACGTTCCCGGTACGGTGATGCCGTGGAGTCCAGTGAACTGATCGGAGATGAGGTTGTAGTAGGTGACGCCGCGTTCGCGGCCGAAGTACTTGGGATTCGGGCCGGCGTGGACGGTCTTGACCGGCACGACGAAGCGGATGCCATCGGCTGAGGCCACTTGACCGCCGCCCCAGGCTTGCGCCAGGGGGATCGTGTTCTGGGCGGCTACCAGCATCGCGTTCGCCGCACCCAGGGTGTCATCGCGCAGGAAATTCTGATTTACCCAGGAGAGCCGGTCGCGGCGCAGCGCGAGGACGTCGTTGCGCGTGAGCGGTTCAAGGCCCGTGTTGCAGGCCTCGGCCAGCAGGACCGCGCACAGGCTGAGCTCGAGGTCGCTCGCGCGCGAGGCACGCTCACTGATGTGCGTGAACGCGGCGGCGAAGCCGGTACGGGCGGCGATTTCCAGGATGATCTCCGGCAGATCGACGGCTGGGAGCCGCGCGTCGACAGCGCGGCGCAAGGCAATCAGCGAAGCGGGTTCGTCCAGCTTGTCGAGATGCGAGAGGACCAGATCGCTTCTACCGCCGACCTGTTCGAACCGGACGGCTGGATTGCTCGGCAGGCGTTCGATAACCGTCCGATAGGTCTGATCGAGCTCCTCGGACAGGGCGGCGATCGCGGGCTCCGGGTTCGCGGGCAGCGCCAGGCTCCGGCAGATCATGGGTCGCGTGGCTTGCCACTGGACGCCCTCGAGCAACCCGCTGCGTGGATCAGCGTAGCGCCAGCTGGGGGCAACGAAGACATCGCGCCGATGCAGGGCCTTGCGCAGGCGCTCGAGCACGCAGAACGTGTAGGCGCGTTGCTCGGATCTCGACTGGGCTTCCCCTACGTGGCGGCGCCACTTCGTGGGCACGACGGTTAGCGGGGCGATGAGCGGCGCAGACGAATCCTCCTGCAGCCGCAAATAGTCGAGCGCCTCGAGCAGCGGCGTGTCGGCCTGGCCGGCCGAGAAGTGGATGTGCTCGAGGAGCGCCGGCAGGAAGCGGCGCACGCGCCCGTACTGGCGCTCGAGCGCCTGGTAGAACACGTCGTCCGGTGGCCGAACGAGCTGGCCGATGTCCTGGAGCGTCTGCACCAATGCCTCGCGCGGGATCTGGGTGAACACCGCCGAGCGTAGCGCGTCATCGGGTATCGACAGGTCGACGACCAGCCCCATGGCCTCGGTCAGTGTGGTAGCCAGGGCATCCAGATCCTTGAGACTGCGGAGCCGGGTCTTCCGGTCCTCGGTCTGCGCGTCACTGAATACCTCGTTGACGAACATCTCGAACACCTCGAGCGCGTCGTCTTGGGCCGAGGCCTCGAGTGTGTGGATGAAGGCGACCAACGTCGCCCAGCGGCGGTTCTCCGGCAGGCGGTCGACGACCGACACCTTAGCTTTGTCGGCGAAGCGCGCGAGTACGGCGATCCGGCTGGGCGGAATTGCCACGTTGTCCGGTATCGCGATGCCGAGGTTGCGCACGTCGCGCAGCCGTTCGAGCGCGCGTACGAGCGACGGCCCGCTGACCCTGACGGGACCGCTGCGCAACCTGTCGAGCGGGGAATAACGTGCGCCCGGCGGCACCTGCAGAAGCGCCTCGAGCTGTGTCTGCTGAGCGCCGCTCAGTTGCCTGCCGAGCAGGTGGCACAGGCGCGCGTCCACGCGCTCACGCAGACGTGCCACGAAACGCTCGAGCACACTGGCGCCGGGCAGCAGCACCTTGTGAGCCAACATCCAGCTGGTAGCTCGATCGAACAAGACGCTGGGTCGGTCCGTTCCGGTCCAGCACTGGGCGTACAGCCACCGTGCGAGCGCGAAGCCGGCTTGGCGGTCGCTGAGTGACCGGTAACCGTGCTCGGTGCGGATCTGCTCAGCATGTGCCCAGCGTTGCTCGCCCTGGACGTAATCATCGAGCGGGTTGGGACCACTCAGCCGGAGTTGTCGGCGCAGCGTCTGCAGTACGGCGGCCGGAACCGTGCCTAGATCTTCGAGGAACGTGCCGAGGAATCGCACCGTGGTCAGCTGCAGGGCGTATCCGAGCCGGTTGTGTTCGCCGCGCTTGTCGGCGATGGCGGCACGATCGGTATCGTCCAGGTGGAAGTAGCGTGCGAGCTGCTCTGTCGAGGGGTCGCCGTCGTAGCGACCGTAGCGGTCGCGCTGCGCGGGGCTCAGGAAGCTGACCGGCATGGGTCCCCCTCCGGCCGTTCAGGGCGGTTGCGCAAACGTTGGTTTGGGCAACAGGAACCGATGCGCCTGAAAATGGCCACTTGCGTGTTGCGGATCTGTGTTGCAGTATTAGACGTCTCCGCAACAGCTTTGCGCAACCATGAAAATCGGCTACGCCCGCGTCTCGACCAGTGAACAGGACACCGCCGCCCAAAGCGCCGCACTCAAGGCCGCGGGCTGTGAGCTGATCTTCCGCGAGAAGGCCTCCGGTGGCCGCTGGGATCGCCCTGAGCTGCACAAACTCCTGAATCAGCTGCGCAAGGGCGACGTGCTGGTCGTGTGGAAGCTCGACCGGCTGTCCAGGTCACTCCAGGATGTTCTGACCATCATGGACCGGGTGCTTGAGAAGAAGGCCGGCTTTCGCAGCCTGACGGAGGCCATCGATACCACAACGCCGGCCGGACGCATGATGATGCAGATGGTCGCCTCGTTCGCCGAGTTCGAGCGCGCCATGCTCAAGGAACGCACGAAGATCGGTCTGGATGCCGCGCGCAAGGACGGGCGCGTCGGTGGTCGAAAACCCAAACTCAAGCCACAGCAGCAGCAGGAAATCCTACAGCTGGTCCGAAAGGGGAAGAAAACCGCGGCCGACGCCGCGCGGCTATTCGGAGTTCATCGCGCAACGGTCACGCGCCTTCTTCAGAAGAAGCTCGCGGCGTAACCGCGCGATCGCTTCTATCAGGCGAAACACACCGCCATGCCTACGATCAGCGAATTCTTCGGCATCCTCATTCGGATGTATTGGGACGATCATCCGCCACCGCACTTCCATGCGATCTACGGCGAGCATGAAGCCCAATACAACATTGCAACGCTCGATATCATCAACGGAGCACTGCCTCGCCGGGCCCATGCGCTGGTCGTCGAGTGGGCTTCGCTGCACCGAGATGAGCTGATGAAGAACTGGGACCGGTGCCAGGTACCAGCCCCAGCTGTTCCAATCGAACCCTTGGAGTAATCATCATGGCCGTGTGGTCCATTGTCCGGTTCAAGGTCGTGGCAAACTTCAAGATCGAAGTGACCTTTGCCGACGGCACGGCTGGCGTCGTCGACCTGTCTCCTCGCCTCACACAGGGCCCATTGGGCGATGGATTTGATGCGATTTGCGAGGAGCCCGCATTCGCGAAGGCGTACCTCGAGCACGGCGCCTTGACGTGGCCAGGCGGCATCGATCTGGCACCGGATGCGATGTATCAGCGCATTCGCGAGTCAGGCATCTCGACTCTCGCGGCGAAGACCAGGATGGTCGCCTGAGAGGCTCTCCGACCTCGGACGCTGCTTCACAGCCAGGCCCTTAACCCGGTTTTCTGTTCCGTTGCTCCCCAAACCCCGTGCCGCGGGGCCCGAAAACGTGTACGGCGGAATCTACGATGAGATGTTTGGGCACTGAGAGTAGTTAGCGGTGAGAGATAAAAAGTCTCAATCTATCGACGGCGCCATCAGGCGGGCCGTCGAGACTGCTTTAGCAATTGTCGCGTCGCAAGATACGTCGCGGCGATCAGGGGGCGACATTTTCTTCGCGGACGTATTGTTCGTTGGGGCACTTTGCGGGTTATTGTCGCTCGGCGTGGTCCTCGCG
>CAIMAQ010000077.1 GCA_903839035.1 uncultured Opitutia bacterium | reverse complement strand
TGCGGGATGCGACCTCGTCGGCGGTCTCGATGTGGTTCACCTTGATGTCGATCACGCCGATGCCGAGGGAGATCTTCTTGTCGATCTGCTTGAGGGCATCGATGTCGCTCTTCGGACGGTGGGCGAGCTCGAGGACGAGGTGGTCGCAGTGAAGCGCGTTGAGGAACTCAATCAGCTTCGCCCAGTTGCCCTTCTGGATGGTCTGGCCGCCGTAGTTGCCGAAGCAGAAGTGCACGGCGCGCTCACCCTCGATGCGGTCGAGGAGGAGGTTCATGGACGCGGCGGCGAGGGGGGCGTCGGCGGGATTGCCGGGGATATTGGCTTCGTCGACCTGGATGCAGGGCGCGGGCAGGCCGGGCATCTGCGCGGCGAGGACCTCACCGAGGGCCATGGTGAGCTTGGCGAAGCTGCCGTAATGGTGGTCGAGCAGCGTGCGGGCCAGCATGTACGGGCTCGTGACGGTGAACTTGAACGGTCCGCCGGCGACGGCGGCGGCGCGCTGGCAGTCAGCAAGCAGGTTCAGCGAACCCTCGCCGAGCTTGCCGGTGACGACGCCAGCCGGCTTGCGGCGGAAGCCCATCGGGTGGTGCCGGGAAAATTCCTCGGTGACGGAGCGGCCGACGACGGACGAGATGCCCGCCATCGGGCGGATGAAGTACTCGATCATGCCGTTCGTGTCGGGGTGGTTGACGTCGAAGCGGTAGAGTTCGCCGTCCGTCGGCAGGTCAATGCCGGCCTGGCGCTGGAGGTCGAACACGACGCGCGTGGCGTCGATCACGGCCTGCTCGCTCGGGAGGGCGGCCAGCCAGTCGGGCACCGGGTAGGAACCGACGGTGGTGGTGAGAATGCGGGGTTTGGAGGGAATTTTAGACATGAAGTTGAAGAGTGAGGAGAGTGAAGCATGGGAAATCCGGGCTCGGGGTGGCGAGGGAGAAACACCTGATATTTCACCGGGGCCAAGGTCGGCCGGGGTCCGCCCTGGGCACAAAACCATTGTCGCGCCCGCCGGCGGGCGGCAGTTTCCCGCCAGATCCAGATGACCCGGCAAAAAATGAATCGAATCACCGCGGTGGGGCTGCTGCTCGGGCTTGGCAGCGCGCTCCTCATTTACCTGACGGTGGCACCCGCCATGGTGGACCCGCTGCTCGGAGACCCGTTCACGAACAAGAAATACCTCCGCGAGATGCGGGTGATGGGCGGCCAGGGCAATGTGCTCGCGGCGGAATTCAACGACTGGTTTGCGGGGCTGTGGCACGGCCGGGCCTTGGCGGGGACCCTCGTCGTGCTCACGGTGGGCGCGGTGCTGGTGTTCCGGTTTGTGGCGACGCACCCGGGGGTGCCGGTGGCCGCGAAGGTGGACGAACCGGCGCCGCCACATTGAGCGGGGCGAAGGACTGGCTGGAGCCGGTGGCACTGTGTCATCTTGTTTTTGCGCCTTGAGGACTGGGGAATAACTCATGGCAATGGGGGACAGACCCAGCGGCGACTTCCCTTCACCCATGCACCCTTCTTCCGCCCAATTCCTCCACATCAGCTTGCTCCTGATGCTGGGCGTGGGCGGCCCCGGGGGAGGGCTCCGGGCTGATACCGGAACGGCCCTCCGACCGGAGACAGATCCCACGGTCACCCTGCTGGATAAATTTCTGGTCGTGGGAGTCGCCGACGCGGACCAGATCATGCCGACAGTGCGCCCCATCTCCAGTGTCATGGGCGACATGCGCAGCGTGCTCGATACCCCGCGCTCGGTGTCGTCCATCAGCAAGCAGCTGATGGAGCAGGTGCGCATCAAGTCCGTCACCGATTTTTCCCAGTTCGCGCCGGGGGTGTACACGGCGTCCCGCTTCGGCCTAGCCTCCACGCCGATGATGCGCGGCGACCTTGCGGAGGTTTACTTCGCCGGCCAGCGCGCGAAGTACAGCCGCAACAGCGTCATGCCCAGTTTCAACGGCGTCGAGGCCCTCGACATCGTGAAGGGCCCCGGCTCCGCCGTGTACGGCCCGCACAGCAACGGGGCCGCGGGCTACACGAACTTTGTCACGAAGCGGCCCTACTTTGACCGGCCGCGCACCGAGCTCTCCCTAAGCTACAACGCGTTCACCGCCGACCACGACTTTGCCAATGTGGAGTGGTCGGCCGACACCGGCGGTCCGCTTGGCGCCGACACGGCCTACCGCCTCAGCTACCTCGGCCGCGCGGGTGAAACCTACTATCAGAACACCGCGGACAACACGCAGGACCTGTTTGTGGCTTTGACGCACAAGTTCAGCCCCACGTTGACCCTGAATTGGTGGGCACAGGGCAATCATCAGGATTACAACGAGGTTCCAGGCTTCAACCGGGTGACACCGGCGCTCATTGAGCATGAAACATACATCGCGGGCGCGGCGGTCCGCACGGCAGGCATTTACAGAATCGCAAATCCGCAGCTGGTCACAATCCAGGCGCATAGCTCCGTGGTCGGCACGGACGACCGCGCGCAGGCGAACCGTTACCAGACGCAGCTGGTCTTCGACAAGGTGCTCAGCCCGACCTCGTCGCTGAAAAACTCGACGTACCTCGAGGCCCGCGACTCCAACAAATACGAGCCGAGTATTCTCTATTCCGAATACGTGAAGACCGACTGGGATGTGCAGAACCGCACCGAGTACCACGCGACCTTCGACACCGGCAGTGTGAGTCACAGCCTCATCACCGGGGTGGATCTGAAGCTGGAGCGGCTCGTCGCCTACCAGGCATTTTTTGGCGAGGAGTTCAATTATGCGGATGTGACCAAACCGGCGGCCACGTGGTCCAATGCCGGCGCCAACATCTATCTTTTCGGCGTGCCCGGTCACACGAAGTTCGGGTCCGACGTGGGTTTCGGCAACTACGGCGGCAACCAGGACTCACGGATCAACGACATCGCGGCATTCTACCAACATGACCTCCGCCTGACCCCCCAGCTTTCGTTCATCGGCGGCTTCCGCCTCGACCGCATCCAGGCCGAGTCCCAGAGCCCGGAATTCATTGATCTCGGCGGCTATGGCTCACCGGGCACTTATCATGCCGCGGGAGGCGTTTACAATCTCAGCGCCGTAGTGCACGACGCCAGCTACTTCCTCAGCGCGATCTACAAGGTGACGGACGCCAGCTCGGTCTATGTGACCTACAACCGGACCAATGCCGTGCTTGGCAGCGTGAACTTCGGCGGCGTCGCCGCGCCGGACAAGACCGAGGCCGGCTTCAGGACCGCGCTGCAGTCCCGCGCGACGCTAGGCGAGGTCGGCTACAAGTTTGTCCTGCTGGATAACCGGCTTTACAACAGCGTGGCTTGGTTCCGCCAGGTGCGGGCTGATCCGGACAAGTTCGGCCACATCGCCGGCCGCATCGCCAGCGGGCTCGAGTTCGAGTCGGTTTACCAGGTCAACCGGCACTTCAACCTCCTCGGCAACTTCACGTACGCGGATGTCTTCCGCAACGGCGCGACCTCCCTGTTCCAGTTAAATACCGACTACTACAAACTGCAGCCCGACGGCAGCTATGCCGCGCCTGGCTCCGGCCGGACGACGGTGCCATATTGCCGCCGCTACTCCGGCGTGCCGAACTGGCAGGCCGCCGCGCGGCTGAACTACAAGTTCGACAACGGTTTCAGCTTTGGCCTCGGCTCGCAGTTCGCCGGCCGGCAAAAGGCCAACAGCGAGGGCACGCTGCACCTCCCAAGCCAGTTCCAGCTCACCGCCGTGCTGACGTATTCGACCGCCGCGTGGGACTTCCAGGTCAACGTCGACAACTTCACCAACGAGCACAACTGGTCGGTGGCCGATCCGGATTTCACCGGCAACACGGTTCTGTATCTGGAAAAGCCGCGGACGCTGGGCTTCACGACTCGTCGCCGATTTTGATCCGGCGGCAGCCGGCGTCATTTGCTCCGCGCAAAGACGAACAGGTGATTGAGGCCGGCCTGAAACCTTCCGTGATGCACCAGCCGGAAACCGGGCGCCGGGAAAATGCCGGGTGTGTCCGCCGGTTCGAAGCCGAAGTGCTCCTCCAGGGACATCCCGTCGATGAGCCGCATCAGGCGCAGGGCCGCGAGGAGATGATCCACGGCTTTCGCCGGCACGGTGATGATCACCTTGCCGCCGGGTTTGAGCAGGGCGTGACACGCCTCGGCCAGCGCGGTCTGCTCACTGGCGGGGATGTGCTCCAGGACGGCGAGCATGGTCACTGCATCCCAGTCACCCACGGCCGGGCGGACCCGGGGGAAGTATCCCGGAACCACCGTGAAGTTCGGTTCTTCCAGGGTCGTTTTGCTCAGCGGCTCGATCCCGTAGCCGCGACCCAAGGCTGGGCCCAGGGCGCGAAACAACTCACCTTCGTGGGCCCCCACGTCGATCACCCGGGCCCCGGTGGGAATGAACCGCCGGGCCTGGCGGATCCGCCAGCTTTGGATAAAACGATCCAATGCCTTCATGCGGGCTTTGCGCGGCGGTTGGGTTCAGGGTGAGCGGCCATGAATTCAGGGCCTCGGTTTGAGAAACTGACCGGAGTGCTCCCGGCTGGTCAGCCGGCCTTCCGCCCAGACCGCCTTGCCCCGCACGTATGTGTGGGTCACGCGCACATGGCTGCTGCGGCCGAGATAGGCGGTCGCCGGATGGCGCGTCCACAACTCGGCCGCGGTGATGGGCTGCTCCTTCTCGTTCAGGCGCAGCAGGGAGAAATCGGCGTCCAGGCCCACCGCGAGCCGTCCCTTGCGGTCGTCGAGCCGGAAACGCCGGGCGACATTGCGCGCCAGCACCGCGGCCAGCATGGGCAGGTCCTGGGCGGCGGTCCGGGCACAGGCGTTGAACAGCAGCTCGAAACCATGCTGCACGCCGGCGATGCCGCCCCGGACGGCAAAAAAATCCTCCGCCATTTTCAGGTCCGGCGGCGCGGGGTCATGGCCGGAGCCAACGGTTTGGAGGTGGCCCGCCCGGAGCTCCGCCCACAGCCCGAGCCGGCGCTTTTCGTCGCGCAGCGGTGGGGAGCATTTCGCGGGCGCGCCGATTTTGATGAAATCCCGCTCGTTCAGCAGCAGATAGTGTGGACTCGTCTCCGCGGTCACATCCACGCCCTGCGCGCGCGCCGCAGTGATCAGCGCGACGGCCTCGGGGCAGCTCACCGCCAGGAGGTGCAGCGCGCACCGGGTCTCGCCGGCGATTTCCAGCGCCTGCCGGATGGCCGTGAGCTCGACCTCGGCCGGGCGCGACGCAAGGTAGGCCCGGGCGTTGTGGCGGCCCCTGGCCTGCTGCGCCGCGGTGAGTTTGGCGGCAAGGGTTGCGTCCTCCGCGTGCACCGCCACGAGCAGATCGAGCTGGGCCGCGCGTTGCATCCCGGCGTGGAGCGACGTCGCGTCCACGCCCGGAAAATCCGCGCTGCCGCCGTCACCCAGGCAGGCCATCACGCCGATGGCGCCGGCGGATTTGAGCCCGGCGAGCTGGTTGAGATTGCCCGGGACGAGCCCGCCCCAGAGCGCGAAGTCCGTGCAGGACCGCTCCTCCGCGAGGAGCCGTTTCACGCGCAAGGCCGCGGAATCGAGGACCGGGGGCGCGGAATGGCCGGGCAAGTCAAAAAAGCACGTGCCGCCGCCCGCGGCCAGGGCGGCGGAGCCGGACGCCAGGCCCTCCCAGTCGGCCCGGCCGGGCTCGTTGAAATGCACGCGGCCGTCCAGAATGCCTGGGAAAACATAGGCGCCTGCGGCGTCGAGCGTGGCCTCCGCCTCCTCGCCGATCTCCGGTGCGATCTGCATGATCTTGCCGCGCAGGATGCCGAGGTCGGCGCGCTGCACGCCTTCCGGCGTGACGAGCCGGCCGCCCCGAACCACGAGATCAAGGCGTTCCGGAATGACGGGCGGGAGTTTTTGTTTCTTGGACACGGTGGGGAGGAGTGTTGGGTGCGCCGGGCGCGAATCGACGCAAATCATCGGGCCGGGGTGATTTGCCCGTTTTCACGGGAACCGCGGATGGCCCCGGAGGATCGCGAAGTTCAGATCGGTGGGTTTACAGAAATTGCCGCCTGGCGAACGTTCGGCCCGAATCGCAAATCAGGTACTGCGCGAAGGCGTGGGCCTTTTTCGTCTGGGATGGCGCCATGGTCGGCAAGATTCCAGCGACGATGGGATGCGGTGGAGGAGTTTTTGCCCGAAATCTGGTGGGCGAAGCGGGTTTTCAGTTCGGCCGTGTAGCCAACGTAGTGATGTCCGGGGTTGGGGTGACTCTCCAGCAGGTAGACGTAGTACATAGGCGCAGAGTAGCTATCCCCAATGCCACCTGGCGTCGCTTTTGCTGCCGTGAGAATCTCGTAAGCCATTTCTCGCGAGCGGAGCCTAGGAGAGCGAAGAGGGCCGTGAAGAGCAGGACTAGGTCTGGCGAATGGAGCGTAGGCCCTCCTCCGCCGAGCCTACGGCGGGCATCCTTCGCCTTTGTTGGATTGGCCTCTAGACATGGCCTTAAGTATTCATGGTGATGCCAAGAGCTAGCGGCGCCTTCGCAGCCATCCGCGCACGCGGCCAGAACGCCCTTGCAGCGCAGGTCTATTCGCGAGTTCTGGTGCCATAGATAGCAGACTATTAATAATATATATCCTATATTGACCGAAGGGTTCATCCATCATTTAGCGTCACATTTTCGCACACGACACGTTGGTCCTCTCCACGGCCCCTGGCCCATTACCGCGGCTACACCTACGAATTTGGGTGAATCATCGATCGAGTCAGGTGAGACGTTCTCAGAGCGAGCCGAATGGCTGCGCGGGGATTCAATTCCCCAAAATTCTCCCGATTGGAGTCCAGCATGATCATGCTCCGGCAAGCCCCGGCCTGGGATCACTGCGAAGCACGCACCAGCTTCATCACCCGATTGCCGGCGATTTCGGCGGCGTAGATGGCGCCGGCAGGGTCGACGGTGATGCCGTGGGGGTAGCAGAAGAAGCCGGGCTCGGCCCAAACTTGGGCGGGATGGCCTGACGCGTCGAATTCGACGATCGCGTTGTCGAGGCCGGCGGCGCCGTAGATGCGTCCGTCCGGGGCGGCATGCAGGCCGTCCACGGAATGCAGCCCGGGCCATTCCGCCCGCAGGCGGCCCTGGTCGTCGAACACCTGCACCCGGTCGTTCTCGCGGTCCGACACGTACAGCAGGCCGTCGCGGCCGAGCGTGATGACATGCGGCGTGTGAAACTCGCCCGGGGCTGTTCCGCGTGTGCCCCATTCAAGCAGTCGCTCGCCGGCGGCGGTGAACTTGACGACGCGCGAATTGCCGTAGCCATCCGTCACGAAGAATTCGCCGGAGGGCAGGACGCAGACATGGGTGGGCTGGTAGAACAGGTGGTCGGTGCACCCGGTCTCACCGTCGCGGCCGAGGGTCTGGACGAGCGCGCCGGCGGGGTTGAACTTCATCACCAGGTGCCGGCCGCAGTCCGTGACCCAGACATTGTCCCACGGGTCGACATGCAGCCCATGCAGCCAATTACGGACCTCCATCGGCACGGGCGTGGCGCTGCGGAGGTCAAACGCGATGCTCTTGCGGTGAACGTCGGCGCCGATCTCGGCGCGAAACGTGCCGTCGGAATTGAAGCAAAGCAGGGGGTGTTCGCCGCGGTGGGCGACGTAGACGAAGCCGCGGGAATCGACGGCGACGCCGCTGACGCGCTCGAGCGTGAACCCGGCCGGCAGCTGCGGCCAGTTGTCCACCCGGACCAGCGGCGTGCGGGCGTGGGATTGAAAGGCGGAGGCGCGAACGGCGTTCATGGCTGTTTGGCGGGTTGGGGTCGGATGAAGTACATCAGCACGGCGCAGACCGTGATGCTGCAGGCGGCAAACTGGAACACGCGGCTGATGTCCACGTGGGCGTCGCGCAAGACGCCGCCGAGGTAGATCGTGACGCCGCCGACGAGGCAGGCGAAGGAGTTCAGAACGCCGTAGCCCGTGGCGCGGTACCGCGGGTCGGCGATCTGGCAGAGGATCGGCATCATGTTCGCATCGGCGAACGACCGGGCGAGACCGTAGCAGACGAGGGCGGTCAGGGCGACGCCGAGTACGGGCGTGGTGGAGGCCAGCAGGATGCCGGGCGCGGCGATGCAGAGGCCAATGACGGGGACGAGGATGCGGGCGCGCGCGTTGGAGCGGCTCCACCGGTCCGCCCAAGCGCCTCCGACGATCATGCCAAGGAGGGCGGCGACGTTGACGTAGCCGGTGGCGGACAGGCCCGCGGAACCCTGGGACAGTTTGAACTGCTCGTTGAGATAGGTGGGCATCCAGCCCATGACGGCCCAGCCGCCGATGCCGAGGAGGCCCCAGAAGACCAGGGCGACGATGAATGCGGGGCTGCTGAACAGGCTGACGATGGCCTCGCCGAAGCGAACCTTCGGGGTCACGCCGACCTCGGCCGGGACCGTGCGGTCGTCGGTGGCGGGGTTGCGCAGCAGGAACAGAATCACGCACGAGTAGCCGATGCCGATGAGACCGAAGATGTTGAACGCATACGCCCAGCCGTGGCGCTCGGCGAGCCAGCCGCCGACGCCGCCCAGCGCGGAGCCGACCATGACGCCGCTCAGGTGAATGCCGTTGGCCAGCGAACGGGTCGAGTTGCGGTGGTAATCAGCGATGAGGGCCACGGCGGCGGGCAGGTAGCAGGCCTCGCTTACGCCCATCAGGGCCCGCGTGAGCAGGAGCTGTTCATACGACTTCGCATGCGCGGTGAGCCAGGTGACCAGCGACCAGACGAAGAGGCTGACGACGATCACGCGGCTGCGGTTGAAGCGGTCCGCGAGGAAACCAGCGAACGGGCTCAGCGTGGCGTAGACCAGGAGGAACACCGAGGTGAGCAGGCCGAACTGCGCGTCGGTCATCGGGATCGCCTCCTTGATCGAGCCGCGCATCGTCGCGATCATCACGCGGTCGAGGTAATTGAGGCAGCCGACGATCCAGAGCAGGCCGACGGTCAGCCAGGCGCGGGCGGGCAGGAAGGAGGTTGTGGACATGCGGGAGAAAGGAAAAACCGCCGGGTTTTACTCCGGGACTGCAAGGGTGGGAGGGCGGAAAGGTTCGGGCGGACTGCGGTCAGCGGGTGCAGCCGCGGGCGTCGACCGGCCAGCGGGTGGAAAATTGACCGTGCTCCGTCACCACCACCTCGTCGGTCAGGTTGACGACCGTGCAGACGTGGGCGGGTTCGAAGCTGAGGCGGTCGCCCACGCGCAGGGCATCGACGTCCCGGCCGCGCACGTAGCCGTGCTCCTCGTTGACGCGAACGACGGCGAGGTCGCGCCCGTCGGTGACGAACCCGTGGATGCCGTCCGCGGTGCGGTCGGAGGAGAAAGTCTTGGAGCCGGCGTCGATCAGCGCGAGGCCCGGCTCGGGCCGGTCGATGACGGTGGCAAGCACGGTGAGGGCGGCCTCGTCGGGCTGCATGACGCGGCACACGCGGGTGAGATGCAGGTCGCCGAAGACGTAGGCGCCGGGCCGCACGCACTCGACGCGGCCGGTCGCGGCCATCCAGCGGGCGGTGACGCTGCAGCCGGGCCAGACGGGCAGGGAGCGGTCAACGGCGTCGCGGACGCCGATGATCTGGTCCACGACAGCGGCGGCCTTCGCCGGCAAGTCCGCCGGCGGCACGCCGTAGAAATGCCCCTCGTGGGTATAGAAGCCGGCGAGGGTGAGGTGGGGGCTGGCGGCGATCTGCCCGGCGAGACGCTGCGCGGCGGCCAGGTCGCGGACGCCCTCGCGGCCGAGGCCGGTGTCGAGCGCCATCATCACCGTCGCCTTGAGCCCGGCGCGGGCGGCGAGCTGGGCCAGCGCGACAACCTGCGCCTCGCTGGTGGCGGCGAGGCGGAGATCGGGGACTTGGGCGGCGACGGCGGCCAGGCGCGGGGCGAGACGGACATCAACGAGCGAGTGGGCGATAAAGAGACTGCGCACGCCGGACGGCAGCATTGCCTCGGCTTCGCCGAGCTTGGCGCACGTCAGGCCGCGGGCGCCCGCCTCGAGCTGTTGGCGCGCGACGGCGACCATCTTGTGCGTCTTGATATGGGGCCGCAGCTCCACGCGATGGGCGTCGCACACCGCCTGCATGGACCGGATGTTCGCGGCGACACGCGTGCGGTCGACGAGGACGAGCGGGGTGGAAAGTTCGTCGAGGGTGGGCACGGGCGGGGGTCACATCCGGCCAATCTGGCCGACGGTCAGGCCTCCGTCCACCACGAGCACCTGGCCCGTGATATAGGAGGAGGCCGGGGAGAGCAGAAACACGGCGGTGCCGGCGCAATCCCCAGCCTCGCCAACGCGGCCGAGGAGGATTTTCTTTTCGTAGTGCCGGCGCTTGTCGTGCTGGGTGTCGATCCAAGGGGTGGTCAGCGGCGTGCGGATTAACCCGGGCGCGAGGCCGTTGACGCGAATACCGTGGGGGGCGAGGGCCTGGGCGAGGGTGCGGGTCATCATCACGAGGGCGCCTTTCGACGTGTCGTAGGCGGTGGATTCCTCCTCGGATTGGAAGCCGTTGGTCGAGGACACGATCACGACGGCGCCGGGCCGCTGGCGGGCGACGAGTTCGCGGGCAAAGGCTTGCACGAGAAAATACGCGGCGCGCACGTTCAGGTTCATTGTGCGCTCCCACTCGGGGAGGCCCATGGCGAGGAAGTCCTTATCGAAAAAGCTGCCGGCGTTGCAGACGAGGAGGGCGAGGGCGGGCTTGGCGGCGAACGCCGCGGTGACGAGCTGAGCGGGGGTGGCTGGGTCGAGCAAGTCGCCGCGGACGAAGGCGCTGCCGGGCGGCAGGGTGTCGGGCTGCGAGGTGTTGCCGTGGAACACGACCTCGGCGCCGGCGGCGTGCAGCCCCTCGGCGATGGCGAAGCCAATGCCCTTCGAGGAACCGGTGACGAGGGCGGCGCTAGGAGCGAGTGAGAATGCTTTCATCTTTGAGCTGGAGCCAGGCGAGGGTGTTGGCGTGAGTCACGGCCGTACGCAACTTTTCCGGGAGGGCGCGGACGCAGTCCACTTCCTCCCGGTAGGTGCTCCGCAGGGAGAGCACCTCGGAGCCGAGGTTGGCGACGTAGCTTTGGAAAGGCGTGTCGGAGCCCCACATCAGCTTGGCCGGGTAGGTCTCGGCCAGGGCGAGGAGCACGGCGGCGGGGTCTCGGTAGTCGGCGGCGAAGCGCCGTTCGGGCGGGGCGACGAAGCCGAGCCCGTCGCGCACGCCCTGGCAGTGGATGCGGTGGGCGGAGCAGTCGAACCAAGTGTTGGGCAGCTCGGCCACGCGGTCGAGGCAGTCGCGGTCGAAGCGGCAGGAGTGGGCGAGGCAGAAGCGCACGTGCGGCGCGGCCTCGGCGACGCGGAGGATGGCGCTCGCCTGCGACCAGACGTCGTCCGGCGCGACGCTCGAGTGGATGATGAACGGCAGGTTAAACTCCGCGGCGAAATCCAGGAAACACCGGCCCTCGCGAAGCAGCGCGCCGACGTTGGACTGGATCATCGTCGCCTGGATCTTGAGCGCGTAGAATGGGAAACGAGTCAGCAACTCTCTGAGCTTGGCCACCTGGGCCGCGGTCTCGCGCATCGGGTCAAGGATCACGACTGGCAGCGTGAGCCGGCCGAGATCCGGATATAGCTCGTAGATTTCGCGCAGCATCCGCTCGTTTTCAAACGCGTAGGGTACGGTCTCGACCGTGCCCGGTTCCAGCCGGCCCGCGCGCATGGCTCGCACGTCGAAGGTCAGGTTTGCCACCATCGGGAATACCACCCAGCGGTCCACGCCCTGGTGGCGGCCCTCGGTCACCAGCGCCGGCAGGTCCTGAGCGTAGGGGTGAAAGCCGTTCAGGTAGAAAAACAAATCGGCCCCGAGGTGATTGTGGCAGTCAATGAACATCGGAGTATTTTGTTTGACGAAACACAGGTTTCACATTGTGAAACACACTGTAAAGTCAAAAACATGAGCATCGCGGTCATCGACAAGACGTTCACGATCCTGGAGGTGCTGGCCCGCACTGGCCGGCCGCTGATGCTGGCGGAGCTGGCCGAGGAGAGCCGGCTGCCCAAGCCGACGGTGTACCGGATCTTGAAGAGCGTGCGCGAACTGGGCTACGTGAATCAGGCGGCGCGGGGCGGGGCGTATGAGCTGTCGTCGCGGCTGGCGACGCTGCGTGAACATGGGCGCGACGAGGCGGTGCGGACCAAGGTGCGCCCGCTGATGACCCGCCTGCATGGTAGGTTCGACGAGACCGTGAACCTGGGGTTTCTAGAGGGAATTTATGTCCGCTACGCGCTGGTGATGGAGACGACCCAGCCGCTGCGCTGGATCGTGAAACCGGGCGCGCGCGACCTGTTCCACACGACGGCCCTGGGCCGGGCGGTGGTCGCGCACCTGCCGGTCGAGCAGCAGGCGAGGCTCGTGACCAAGGCCTGCGGCACGTTGCCGGCCCGCGGCCGCAAGGCCGCGCGGATGCGGCTGGAGAAGGAGCTGGCGGCGACGCGCGCCCGCGGCTTCGCGCTGGAGGAGGAGGAGACGGTGGTCGGCGTGGCGTGCGTGGCAGTGCCGCTCGTGGAGCTGGGCGAGCCGCTCGCGGCCGTGAGCGTGTCCGTGCCGGTGCACCGGTTCCCAGCCACGCAGCGAGCGTCGCTAATCGCGGCAATGCTGGAGGACCGGGAACGCCCGGCGGCCAGCGCCTAATTTTCCCCATGCCCTACACATTCACCAAGTCCTCGGAACTCTTTCAGCGCGCCCAGCGCAGCATCGCCGCCGGCGTCAACAGCGGCATCCGTAAGATGGAGGCGCCGGTCCCGCTCTATTTCACCCGCGGCGAGGGGCCAAACCTCTGGGACGCGGACGGCAACCACTATCTCGACTTTCAGCTGGGGCAGGGCGCGCTGTTTTACGGTCACGCCCCGGCAGGGATGGCGGACGCGATTGCGGCGCAGGCCCGGCTCGGCACGCATTGGGCGGCGCAGTGCGAGCTGGAGATCGACGTGGCGGAGCGGTTGCAGGCGATGATCCCGTCCGCGGAACTGGTGCGGTTCAGCAACTCGGCCACCGAGGTGGTGCTGACGGCGTTTCGCCTCGCCCGCGCCCACACGGGGCGAAAGCTGATCCTGCGTTTTGAGGGCCACTATCATGGCTGGGCGGACGAGGGCCTGGTGGGCTTCGCGAACCCGGCGGACAAATGGGGTGACGACGAAAACCCCGCGCGCCTGCACCCAAGCAAAGGCGTGATTCCGGAGGTGCTGGACCAGTTCGTGATGGCGCGCTGGAACGACGTGGCGCACCTGCGACGCCGCGTGGACGAGTACCGCGGGCAGATCGCGGCGATCATTTTCGAACCGGTGCTGTGCAACACCTGCTGCCTGGAGCCGGTGCCGGGCCTGATGAGCACGATCCGCGAGCTGTGTGATCGTGACGGGATGCTGATGATCTCGGACGAGACGATCACGGGCTTCCGCTTCGGCGCGTCGTGTGCGCAGGGATACTACGGCTACCGCCCGGACCTCACGGTGCTCGGCAAGGCGGTGGGCGGCGGCACGCCGTTTGCGGCGCTGGCGGGCACGAAGGCGGCAATGGCGAAGATTCTCTCGGGCGAGGTGATCCATGCCGGCACGCTCAACGGCAATCCGCTGTGCCTGGCGGCGAGCAAGTGGAGTCTCGATCAGGTGCAGGCGTTGGGCGCGGCGCATCCCGCCGGGATCCAGCAGCTCGGCACCCGGCTGATGGACGGGCTGGTGCAGCTGGCCCGGAAGCACGCGGTGCCGTTGCACCCGCAGGGACCGGGGCTGATTTTCCACGCGGTGATGCTGAAACCCGGCGCCGTCGAGGGCCCCATTCGGGATTATCGTGATTACGTGCGCCGCCATGATGCGCCGCGCTGGGCGCACCTGCGGCGCTGCCTGTTGGAGGAGGGCGTGCGCGCAATCGAGCGCGGGCTCTGGTCCATCAGCCTCGCGCACCGCGCGTCCGACATCGACGAGGCGCTGGTCCGGTCGGCCCGCGCCTTTGCCCGGCACGCCGCCGAATGGAAACCGGCGGCCTGAGCCACTCAGACCCGCGGCCCCACGGCGATGAAGCCACGCATCCTTTTCGGCGGACTGTTTCACGAGACCCATACGTTTCTGTCGCAGCCCACGCGCTGGGCGGACTTTGCCGTCACGACGGACGAGGCCATCCTCGCGAAGGCCGGCGACGAGTCGCCGACGGCGGGGTTCCTCGAGGAGGCTGTGCGGCACGGCTGGGACGTGGTGCCGACGGTGGATGCCCGCGCGATGCCGAGCGGGCCAGTGGAGGATGCGGCGTTCGCACAGTTTTGGACCGAGTTTGAGCGGCGCGCGCGGCCGGCACTGGCGGCGGGGGTGGACGCGATTTTTCTCGTGCTGCACGGCGCGATGGCGACGGCCTCGGTCGAGGATGTGGAAGGGGAGCTCCTGACCCGGGTGCGGGCGCTGCCAGGCGGGGCGAAACCGCCGATTTTCGGCGTGTTGGATTTGCACGGCAACATTTCGGCGCGGACCTGCGCGCTGGCGAACGGCTTCGTGGCCTACCGCAAGAACCCGCACACGGATGGCAAGCACACGGCGGTGCGTGCGGCGGGCCTGCTCCACCGCTGCCTGACCACGGGCCGGGTACCGCGGATGAACTGGTGCCGCGTGCCGGTGCTGTGGGCGCCGCCGGGCACGGGCACGCAGGACAACCCGATGCGGGCGCTGACGGAACTGGCCGCACAGGTCGAGGGCCAGGAGCCGGCGGTCTGGGCCTACAATGTCATGGCGGGCTTCTCCTTCGCGGACACGGCCGAGACGGGCGTGACCTTGAGCACGGTCTGCGACCCTGATTTTGCCGGCGCGCGCGCGCGACTTGAGGAAGGAGCGCGGCTGGCGTGGGGGCGGCGCGAGGAGGGCGTGGTGCATTATCCGACGGTCGACGACGTGCTGCGCCGCATTGGGCCGGAGCCGAAGGGCCCGGTGCTGCTGGTCGAGCCGGCGGACAACATCGGCGGCGGCGCCCCGGGTGACGGCACGGGTATCCTGCGGGCGATGCTCGCACACGGCGTGCAGAGGGGCCTGGTGGCGATCAATGACCCGGCCGCTGTGGCACGGTTGGCGTCGGCGACGATCGGGCGGCCGCTGCGCCTCATGCTCGGCGGGCACGGCTGGCAGCTGGACCCGGGGCCGGTTGAGCTGGAGGTGACGCTCGTGTCGCGGAGTGACGGCAAGTTTGAATTGGAGGACGTGCACAGCCATCTCGCGTCGATGAACGGCACGCACATCACGATGGGACCCTGCGCCGTGGTGCGCCACGCCGGGATCATGATTCTCCTGACGAGCAAGAAGACACCGCCGTTCGACCTCGGGCAGTTCCGCAGCCAGGGGATCGAGCCCCGCGAGTTTGCGATCATCGGCGTAAAGGCGGCGGTGGCGCACCGGCAGGCCTACGACCCGATTGCGGTCGCTTCGTATTTCGTCGACACTCCCGGACCCTGTTCCAGCAACCTGGCGGGCTTTCCCTACACGCGACTGCGCCACCCGGTTTACCCGCTCGATCCAATCACCTCACCTCACTTCCTTTTTTCATGAGCACCCAACTGCATTATCCCCGCAATCCCGACACCCCGGTCTCGCACCTGCCCTTCAGTCCCGCGGTGAGGGTCGGGGACGTGATCTATGTCTCCGGCCAGGCGTCGGTGGACGCCACCGGCAAAATCGTCCCGGACACCTTCGAGGGCGAATTCCGCCGCTCGGTCGAAAACCTGCGCAAGGTGCTGGAGACGGCCGACAGCGACCTGCAGCACGTGGTTCAGACGCGGAACTACGTGCGCGATCCCGCCAATGTCGCCCGCTACAACGAGCTCTACCGCGAGTATTTTCCCGCGCCGTATCCGGCACGCACCACCATTACCAACTGCCTGCCGCCGACCCTGCACTACGAGATCGAGTGCATCGCCGTGGTGAAAGCCAAGTGACCGCCTCGTCCCGCCGCCCATGAAATTTATCCGCTACTCCGATTCCGCCGGGCGCATCCACTACGGTGCCGAGCAGCCCACGGGTCCCGCGCTCCGTATCGACGGGGACATCTTCGGCCAGTACCGCGTGACGCCGGAGCCGGCGGGCGTGGCCAAGCTCCTCGCGCCGGTGGCGCCGACGCAGATCCTGGGCGTTGGGCTCAACTACCGGCACCACGCGAAGGAGTCGGGGATGAAGGTCCCGGAGCAGCCCGTGCTCTTTGTGAAGGGGTTGAACACGCTACAGAACCCGGGCGACCCGATCTGGATCCCCACGCATCTCGCGAGCGAGGAAGTCGACTACGAGTGCGAGCTGGCGGTGGTCATTGGCCGGGCATGCAAGAACGTGACGCGGGCGCGGGCCCTCGACTACGTCCTTGGCCTAACCTGCGCCAACGACGTCTCCGCGCGCGACTGGCAGATCAAGCGCGGCGGCGGCCAGTGGTGCCGCGGCAAGTTCTTCGACACGTTTTGCCCGCTCGGGCCGCGCCTCGTCACACTCGACGAGGTCCCGGGCCCCAACCAGCTCAAGGTCGCGACCCACCTCAACGGCGTGACGGTGCAGGACTGGACGACCTCCGACATGATTTTCGACGTGGCGACGCTGATCGAATTCCTCAGCGGGAGCACGACGCTCGTGCCCGGTACGGTGATTCTCACCGGCACGCCGCACGGCGTGGGTATGGCGGCGAAGCCGCAACCGCGCTGGCTGAAACCCGGCGACGAAGTCACGATCGAGATCGAGGGCATCGGCCGGCTGACCAACCCAGTGGCGCTGGAACCGAAATCCACCTAGGCCGGCAGCGCCGGCCCGTACGACTGGACGAACTCACTCCTGACTTTCATGACAAAAGACAAGATTCCCGGCGGGGTTTGGTCCGCCACTCCCACACCGCTCACGGCCGACCGCCGCCTGGACCCCGCGTCCGTGCACCGCCTGGTCGAGCACCACATCAAGCTGGGCGTCACCGGCCTGATGCTGGCCGGCACCTGCGGCGAGGGGCCGTGGCTGGCCGACGCGACCCGCGAGGCGCTGATCCGCACGGTGGTGGAGGCGAACGGCGGCCGGCTGCGCATCGCGGTGCAGGTCACGGACAATTCCCCGGAACGCACCCTGGCCCACGCCGAGCGCGCGGCGGCCTGGGGCGCGCAGATCGCGGTGGTGGCGCAGCCGTATTTCATGCTCAACGCCACCGCGGACCGGCAACTCGGCTTCTACCGCGAGATCGCCCGGGGCAGCGCGCTGCCGCTGGGTTTCTACGACCGGGGCAAGAACAGCCCCTACATGATGCCGGACACGCACCTGACCGAACTCCTGGCCGAGCCGAACATCGCGATGGTGAAGGACAGCTCGCAGCTCCCGGCGCACCGGGAGGTTTTCCTCGCGGCGCGGCGCCTGCGGCCGGAGTTGACGCTGCTCGATGGTGACGAATTCGACTGCGTGAGCTACCTGCAGGCGGGCTATGACGGCCTGCTGCTGGGCGGCGGCATTTTCAACGCGGGCATCGCGCTCGCGATGATCCGGGCGGTGCGGGCGGGTGACGCGGCGGAAGCAACCCGGTTGCAGGCGCGGATGAACGACCTGATGCTGCGCGTCTATGGCGGGCCCAAGATCGAGTGCTGGATGACCGGGTTGAAGGAATTGCTCGTTCAGATGGGGATCTTTTCCACCCGCGCAAACCTGCTCGATTATCCACTGACCGAGACGTGCCTCCGGCAAATCACGGAGACCGTTAGCGGCGCCGACGGCCTCGGTTACCGGGCCGACCTGTTCGGGTCGAAGACGGCCTAAACCGTTTGCCGCCATGAGCGCTCCCGCCTCCTCGCCGCTGCCCCACGTCGATACGAAGCCCCAGGGGTCGGCGGATTTCTATTACGCGGTCAACGCCACGTTCCGTTTCCTGCTCCAGCGGCTCGGGCCGGACGGCTGGCGGCGCTATCTGGAGGAACTGGGCCGCGGCTATTTCGAACCCGTGAACCGGCAGTGGTCGCAGGGCGGGCTGCCGGCCGTGGCGCGTTATTGGCGCGCCTTTTTCGCGGCGGAGCCCGGGGCCGTGGTGGACGTCGTGGAACACCCGGACCGCGTCGAGGTGCAGGTGCGCGAGTGTCCGGCGATCAAGCACCTGCGAGCGGGTGGGCGGGAGATCGTGGGGGAATACTGCCAGCACTGCTATTTTCTCGGGGCGGCCCGCGCGGAAGCGGCCGGGCTCACGCTGCGCCTGAGCGGGGGCAGCGGCAGTTGCTGCCACACGTATGCGCGGCGGGAGACAGGGCTGGCGCCGCAGGACCTGCGTGAGATCAAGGAGGCCCGGTCATGATCGGCTGTTACGATTTCTGCGGGCACTACGAATGGACGTTCGGCTGGCTCGAGCGGGTCGGCGGCCACGCGCTGGTGCGGGATTATTGGAACGAGGCGATCAACCACGACAGCCAGAGCCATGCGCGCGACCTGATCCGCCGCGAGGGCATCCCCGGAATGTTGAAATACTGGGGACATACGCTGCTGGAGGAGTCGCCGGACCTCGGATTCAACATCACGCACACCGCCGACGTCTTCCGCATCGATTTTCACGACTGTCCCTCGCGCGGCTTCCTGCGCCGCAACGGGCTGAAGCACTATCACGACTACTGCGACCACTGCATGGGCTGGACGGGTCCTATGCTCGGCGAGGCCGGGTATGTCATCGACCACGAGCACAACCACCTCGGCCAGTGCTGGTGGGAGATGCGGAAGGCCGGCACGCCGGGCGGCCATGCGCCGGCCGGGTCGGTGGCCGGGCCGAAGGACGTGCGCCTGCGGCCGGACTGGCCGAAGGATCCCGCCAAACTCGACCGGTACACGAAGGCGAACGACCCCGACGCGAAGATGCCCTGACGACGGACCGCGGCACGACCTCCATGAAGATCATCAAGCCGGGCGGGCACCGCCTCTTTGAGACCGAGCCGGAGACCAGCCGCTACGTGGCGCGCATGCTGGAGAAGCTTCGCCGGCGCGGGATGGACGCGGTCCGGCAATACAGCCGCGAGTTCGACCAGTGGTCGCCGGCGTCGTTCGAACTTTCCCCGCGCCAGATCCGGGAGGCCATCGCGCAGTGCCCGCCGCAGCTGGTGGCGGACACGGCGTTTTGCCAGGACAACGTGCGGCGGTTCGCGCGGGCGCAGCTGAAGACGCTGCAGCCGCTGGTGGTGAAATCGCAGCCGGGCGTGTGGCTCGGGCACCGGCACATCCCGGTGCAGCGCGTGGGCAGCTATGTCCCCGGCGGCCGCTACCCGATGTTCGGCTCGGCGCAGATGAGCATCATCCCGGCGAAGGTGGCCGGGGTGGAAACCGTGATCGCGTGCACGCCGCCGGTGCGCGGCGGCGGCTATTATCCGGCCACGATCAACGCGATGAAGCAGGCGGGTGCGGACCGGATCTTTGTCCTCGGCGGTGTGCCCGCGATGGCGCTGATGGCGTTCGGCATGGGCGAGGTTGAGCCCGTGGATATCCTGTGCGGCGCCGGCAACAAGTTCGTGGCCGAGGCCAAGCGCCAGCTCTACGGCCGGTGCGGGATCGACCTGCTGGCCGGGCCGACGGAAATCGCCATCATCGCGGATGACAGCGCGGACCCGGCGCTGGTTGCGTGCGACCTGCTCGGCCAGGCGGAGCACGACCCGAACAGCGGCCAGCTCTGCGTGTGCCTGAGCGAGGCGTTCGCGCGGGAGACGCTGCGCGAGGTGCGGCGGCAGCTGGCGGTGTTGCCGACGCGGGACATCGCGCGGCTGTCGTGGCGCGACTACGGCCAGCTCTGCGTCGCGGCCGACCGCGAGGAGGCGGTCCGGATCTCGGACGACTATGCGCCCGAGCATCTTGAGCTGCACGTGGCCGACCCCGGTTACTATTTTTTCCGACTGCGCAACTACGGGTCGCTCTTCATTGGCGAGGAGACGACGGTGGCGTACGGGGACAAGAGCATCGGCACCAACCACATTCTCCCGACCAGCCGCGCGGCGCGTTACACGGGGGGCGTGTGGGTGGGGAAGTTCCTGAAGACGGTGACCTACCAGCGCATGACCCGCGCGGCGAGCAGGCGGATCGGTGCCGTCACGGCGCGGCAGTGCGACGTGGAGCGCATGGCGGCCCACGCCATCACGGCACGGGTGCGCGTGGAGCGGTACGGCGGCGCGGGCCGTCGCGGCAAACGATCCCCCCGATGAAAACGTCCCCCACTCCCGCCGGGCGTCCGCTCTGGCTCTTTGCCTCGCTGTGGTCGCTGCGGCAGTACCCGAGCCGCGCGCGCGAGTGGTCGTGGGCACGGAAGCTTGCGGCGATCCGGGCCGCGGGCTTCGACGGCGTGTTCTCGCCCCCGATTCCGGCGATCGCGGAACGCGGGACCCTGCGCTACCTGGCGGTAACGAGCCTCGGGGTGAAGTCAGATTGTGCCGCGCCCTTTGCGGCGGCCCGCGCGCTGGGGGCGGTGGCGATGGACGTGCAGCTGGGCGACTATGATACGCCCTGCGCCGCGGCGGTGCGGGTGGCGCGGCGGGTGCGCGCGGCGGCCCGGGCACACGCGCTGCCATTCGCGATTGAGACGCACCGGGACACGTTCACCGAGACGCCGGAGGCGACGCTGGCGCTGGCGCGGGGCTACCGCCGGGCGACGGGCGAGACGCTGCCGCTGTGCCTCGACCACTCCCATTTCTCGGTCGTGCGGCATCTGCCGCCGACGGAACTGTGGCCGCGGCTCCGGGAACCGGCGGCGCTCCTCCGGGCGGCGACCCAGTTTCACCTGCGCCCGTTCAACGGTCATCACTGCCAGCTGCCCGCGCTGACGGCATCCGGGCGCCGCACTCCCGAGTACCGGGACTGGCTCGTGTATGCGGCGGCCTTGCTGGAGCACGAGCGGGCGCGGCCGACCGCGGCACCGCTGCTGGTGGTCGCGGAGCTCGGCCACGCTGCGCCGGCGTACCGGCTGGGCTGCTTCCCGGACACATGGCGTGACGCGGTCGCGGTGGCCGCGGAC
The DNA here is from genome assembly GCA_903839035.1 of uncultured Opitutia bacterium. Classification (GTDB taxonomy): domain Bacteria; phylum Verrucomicrobiota; class Verrucomicrobiia; order Opitutales; family Opitutaceae; genus Opi-474. The sequence continues at coordinate 9,638 of CAIMAQ010000077.1, read as the reverse complement.
CTGCGGCGCCTGTGGCGAAAGACCTTATGAAACCCACCCTCGCGGGACTCTCCCCGGCCGGCCTCGGCCTTGGCTGCGCGACCTTCGGCCGTGAGATTGACGAAGCGGCGTCGTTTGCGCTGATGGACCATGCGCTCGAGCGCGGGGTGGTCCACTTCGACACGGCGGCGGCCTACAGTGCCGGCGGCTCCGAGCAAGTCGTCGGCCGGTGGCTCGCCGCGCGACGGCCCAAAGGGCTGACGGTGGCGACGAAGCTGCTGCCGCCCTACGACCCGGTGCAACTGGCGGGCCAGCTGGAACAGAGCCTGCGGCGCCTCGGGCTGGAGTCGGTGGACCTGCTTTACCTGCACCAATGGCACGATTCGGCCGTGGAACCCGCGACCCTGGCGGCGCTTGACGGCTTGGTGCGCGCGGGGAAGGTCCGCTGGCTCGGTGCGAGTAACTTCAACGCCGCGCAGCTCACGACCGCGCGCGAGCGCCAGATGGCGGGCGGCCTGGCTCGGTTCCAAGTCGTGCAGAACAACCACAACTATGCCGTGAGCGACCTGGACGCGGCTTTCGCCGGGGTCTGCGCGGCGCAGGAACTGGCAATTGTGACGTACAGCCCGCTCGGCGCGGGCTTCCTGACGGGCAAGCACCGGGGCGGCGTGCAGGCGGGCTCACGCTTCGAGCTGATCCCGGGGCACCAGGCGATTTACTTCAAGGACGCGCCGCGCCGCCGGCTGGACCGACTCGAGGCCGTGGCGGCGCGGCACGGACACACCGCGGCGCACCTCGCGCTGGCGTGGGCGCTGCACAGCCAGCCGGCGCATACCGTGCTGATTGGCGGCCGGAACGGGTCGCACCTCGACCAGGCGTACGCGGCCCGGGGGCTCAACGCCCCGCGGCTGTTCGCGGAACTCGACGGCCCGTGAGCCGTGGAACGGACGACAGCATGGGACGGTCAGCCAAAGCCCGCAGCGTGACCGGCCGCCCCTCGTGGCGGTCGAAGGTGGCGCAGCTGACGGATTACCTGCGGCAGGAACTGGAGGCGGCCCGGCTGGCCAGTCCGCTGCCCGGCACGCGGCGCTGGAGCCAGCAGCTGGGCGTGAGCCGGCGGACGCTGGGCGAGTCGATCCGGGAACTGCAGCGCGAGGGCTGGCTGACCGTGCAGCGTCGCGGCGTGCAGGTGAACCCCGCCCGCGCGCTGCGCCGGGGCGCCCGGCCCGGTGGCCTGCGGCTGGTGCGCCTGCTGTTGTTCGGGGCATACGGCCGGACGATCCATGGCTACTTCGAGACGATCAGCCTGCTGCACGAAGACCTGCGGGTGAGGGGACTCGAGTTGCGGTGGGAAATCTGCCCGCCGGCTCGGCTGCGGGAGATTGTGCGCCAGCCGACGCCGCCGCACGAGTTCCTGCTGCTGGTCTCCGTGCCGCCCGTCTACCAGCGGCTCTTTGCCGCTGCGGGCAAACCCGCGATGGTGTTGGGTGGCGTCGGGGCGGGCATCCCGCTGCCGTTTGTCGACGTCGACCAACGCGGCGCGGTGCGGCATGCGACCTTCCGGTTGCTGCAGCGGGGCTGCCGTGAGGTGGTTCTCCTACACATCAACGTGGCCGCGGCGGGGGTCGTGAGCGCGCGGGAGGCGTTTGACGCGGCCTGTGCGGAATGGCCGCGGCAGCCGGTCGCGGCGCGGCAGATTCCCACGGCGCCCGACCCGGCCTCGCTGCGCGCGGCGCTGCGGCGGTTGGTGGCGGGACGGCGCAGCCGGACGGGGATCATCGTCGTGGCACCGATCCCGGTGGGACTGGTGGTGACCGCGCTGTGGTATTTCGGCGTCGCGGTGCCAGCCGAGGCCGAGGTGGTGGCGTTGTTTCAGTCGCCCGAGGCGGTCAAGTTGCTGCCGGCGCCGGCGCATTATCCGCAGCCGGTGCGGCAGATTGCGCGGCTGCTCACGGACGCGGCGGTGCGTTACTTCGACACCGGGCGGGTGCCACCGGTGGCCAAAACGCTGCCCGCGGAACTGGCGGCGGGCGAGTAAGGCGCGGCGGCGTTACGACGTGACGGCGATGCCGCGCTTTTCGAGCTGGTTCTTGAGGCTGTCCTTGTAACGGGCGAAAGCCTCCTCGTCGCGCACCGTGGAGGCGCCGAAGCAGAAGGTCGCGATGGCGCGGCGGTGGCGCGGCGTCCGGTTGGTTTCCGTCCAATGGATCGTGGCGCTGGAGTGCGCGACCGCGTCGCCGGGCGCCAGCTCGATGGGCACGCCGTCGACGGCTTTCGGGTCAAAGTTCAGCAGCCCCTGGCTGAAGCCGAGCACGCCGCTGGGGGCGTGGGGCAGGATGCCGAGCTTGTGCGAGCCGCGCGCGTACCAGAGACAGCCGTTGTCCCGGTCGACCGGGTCGAGGGCGATCCAGAGCCCGCAGGCCACGTTGGGTTTCCGGCACCAGTAGAAACCGTCCTGGTGCGCCGGGGTGGCGTTGGTGTCGTAGGGCAGCTTGTCGAACCACTCGAGCCCCTGCGGGCTGCACTGGTCGCGCATGAAGTGCGCGAGGAGCGGGACGTGGCTGCCCTGCTTCAGGAACTGGTCGAACCACGGGTCGTGGCGGTTCAGCGACTGCATCTTCCGGAGCGTCTCGGGCTTGCTGTAGTCGTCGAAGAACGCGGCGTCCTTGGGCAGCGTCGGCACGATGTCGCGCACATAGCGGGCGAGCTGGGCCTGCAGGTCCTGGAACTCGGCGGCGGGAAAAAGGCCGCGCACGACGACAAAACCGTCGGCGTCGTAGCGGGCGCGCAGGGCGTCAAAATCAAGCGAGGGATTCATGGCGGAGAGAGCGGGTTGGCGAGGCGGGCCAAATGTGGCGCGCGCGGCGAACCGCGCAAGGGGGGAGCATTGGTCTCATTCTGGAACCAAGCTCCGGGCCGGCTAAAAATGCTCTTCCCCGCCTTGGTCGGTCGGGCGCTCGACCAGGCTGATCAGGTTTGCCAAGCCACGATACGGACGCAGCAGCCAACCGCCCTGCAGGAGCGGATAGGCGGGGCCGGTTTTTTCGGGGAGCCGCCGCACCAGCCAGAACAGGACCGCGGAGGTGAGCAGCAGCGTGATGAAATAGACCCCGAACACCGCGACGTTGAGCGGATGGGCGTCGTTCGGTCCCTTCATGAACAGGCCCCAGAGCACCGGAGAACAGCCGCCGAGGAACGTGATCACAGCCCCGTGGATGGACACGGGGAGCGCGCGTCCCTGCACCGGGAGGATCTTGGCGAGGTAGTTGAGATTGGCGGAGGTCCAGCAGCCCGAGGCGGCTCCCTGCAGCAGGTAGAGTACGGGTAGCATCAGAGGATAGCGGCCCTCGGTCTGCAGGAAAAACATCCAGCCGGCCGCGATCAGCCCGAAGAAGGCGTAGGAGAGCCGGAAGAACGGCTTGGCTCCGTGGTGGTCCAGGTGGGAGCGCATGAACCAGTTCGCCGCGATGAGGCCGAAATACGTCAGCATCATCAGCAGCAGGATGCTCGTGGCGGTGAGCCCGGCGGTGGCGCGGAGGTAGAAGGCGGCGAACGGCGAGATCGGCGTGATCGCGACGTAGAGCGGGATCGAGAGCCAGAGATAGGTGCGGAAGACACTGGGCTCCGTCATCAGGCGGGGCGTCTCGGAGACGATTTTTTCCAAGCTCAGCATCTTGGGGCGCTCAACATCGTTGAGGCGGTGAAGTTTGCGGTAGGCCATCCACGCGCCGAACACGGCGATCAGATACGCGATGAGGAACGCCCAGTAGACGGGCAGCAGCGCGAACAGGGCGGCGTAGAGCAGCAGCGAGCCCACGATCGCCAGGCCGGAAAGCATCTGGTCCGTCGCCCAGTAGCGGCCCTGAATGGGTGCCGGGATCAGCTGGTAGAGCCACGCGGTGAGCGCCGCGGCGCCGACGGCCCGCGAAAGACTGTACAAAAACATGGCCGTGATCATGGCGTAGATCATCCACGGCAGCGGGTGCCGCGGCGCGAGGATCGCCAGGCTGATCGGCACCACGAGGCACCAGGCGCGCGCGCTCCAGCCGGCAAGCGTGAGCCGCTTGAAGCCGAGTTGGGGCAGGAACGCGGTGGCGAGCACCTGCACGGGCGTCAGGAGAAACGTCCACGAGAACACCAGCCCGACCTGGAACGAGTCGGCGCCGAGCTGTTGCATGAACAGCACGGTCGGCGTCCCGATCGCGACCTGCCAGTTGAGCGCGTTGAAGAACGAGAAATACAGCCCGTGACGGTGCGGATAGAGCTCCGGGTCGCGTTTCTTGGTCGGAAGGAACATGGAATTGAGGATGGGAGGTCCGATGGCCGGGGTCGGAGGGCTAGGCGCCGTGCGACCGGGGACGCTCGTTTTTCAACACTGCCGGCTAGCCGGCGGAGTACACGCAATTCCCTGCCACCCAGGTGTGCTGCGGGGTGTAGTCGTCGTTCCACACCACGACATCGGCGTCGGCCCCCGGCGCGATTACGCCCTTGCGGGTCAACCCGAGGAGGCGCGCGGGGTTGGTGCTGCCCATCGCCCAGATCTGCTCGGGCGGCAGTTTCAGCCACTGGTGCAGGTTGGCGATGCCGACGTTCATCGTGAGGGCGCTGCCCGCGAGGGCGCCGTGGTTCTTGTGCGCAGGGTCGTGGATCCGGGCGGCGTTGCCGCGCGCGACTTTCACGGGGAAGCCGAACGTGGTCGGATAGATGCCGTCCGGTAGCCCGGCGCCGATGTTGGAGTCCGTGATCAGCACGATGCCGCCGAAACCCTTGGCCGCCAGGGCGGCCCGCACGGCGACGGGGGCCACGTGCACGCCGTCGCAGATGAAGTCCACCATGCAGCGGGGATCCGCCAGGATCGCCTCGACTGCGCCACACGGGCGCACCCCGGGCTCGGTGACGTCGGGGATGGGGAAGACGTCGTAGAAATGCGTCGCATGACGCGCGCCGGCGTCCAGCGCGCGCTCCGTTTCCTCGGTGGAGGCGCGGGTGTGCGTGATGAACGGCACGATGCCCAGCTGAACGAGGCGCTCGATGACCGGGATGATGTTGGGCGTGTCGGGGCTGATGGACATCGCCGCGGTGCGTTTGCCGGTGGCGGCGAGGATTTCGCCGAGCAGGCCGAGATCGCCGGGAATCGTTTCGGCGCCCGCGCCGGGCAATTTCAGGAACGGGCCCTCCAGATGCCAGCCGGGCACGGACACGCCCTTGGCGGAATCGAGCGCGCGGGACAATTTCTCGAGGTGGACCAGCGAAGCCCGGTTCATGACGCGGTAGAGCGTGGGCAGCACGCCCGTCGTGCCGAAGCGCCCGAGGGTCGCCAGGCCGGCCAGCAAGTCCTCGGGCGTGTTCTCGTAGAGATGGTGGCCGACGCCGTGGGTGTGGACGTCAATCAGCCCGGGCGTGAGTAGCCGGCCACCGGCGTCGACCCGCTTCGCGTCGGCGGGGATCGTGGCGAGAGCCGGATCGATGGCGGCGATGCGCCCATCCTGCAGGAGCAGCTGGCCGGGGGCGATGCGGTGGCCCGGGTAAACGATGCGGGCATTGGTGATGAGCGTGGCATTCATGAAGGGAGGAAATCCGGGGCGTTACATCCTGGCGATTTGGCCGGTCGTCAGCCCGCCGTCGACCACGATGATCTGGCCGGTGAGGTAGCGGGATGCGGCGGACAGGAGAAAGACGGCGGCGCCGGCGCAGTCGTCGGGCGCGCCGATGCGGCCGAGCAGGATCTTTTTCTCATAGTGCCGGACCGTCTCGGGCGATTCGGTCATCCAGGCGTTGAGCGGCGTGCGAATGAGACCGGGGGCAACGCCATTGACGCGAATCCCGTGGGGCGCGAGGGCCTGGGCGAGCGTGCGCGTCATCATGACGGAGGCGCCCTTCGAGGTGTCGTAGGCCGTGGCGTCCGCCTCGGATTGGAATCCGTTGGTGGAGCTGACGATCACGACGGCCCCCGGGCGGCGGCGGGCTACGAGCTCGCGCGCGAACGCCTGGACGAGGAAATAATTCGCGCGGACATTCAGGTTGAGGGTCCTTTCCAGTGTCGCGGCATCGAGCTCGAGAAAGGGCCGGTCGAAGAAACTGCCGGCATTGCAGACGAGCCGGTCGAGGGCGGGCTCCTGCGCGAAGGCGGCGGTGACGAGGTGCGCGGGTCCGTCGGCCGCGAGCAGGTCGCCGGCCAGGAACGGTGCGCCGGGCGGCAGCGTGGGTGGCGGGGTGTCCTTGCCGTGAAACACGACCCGGGCGCCCGCCTGCTGAATCCCGAGCGCCAGGGCCAGGCCGATGCCTTGGGAGGACCCGGTGACGAGGGCGGCGTGGGAGGCGAGGGAAAAGGGATCCATCGGGAGGAGGCTCACGGGGCGGGCCGCCGGAGGCCAAGTTCGACGGTTACCAGCTCCAGTTCCTCGGGTCCCTCGTTGTAAACGACGATTTCGTTCCAGCCGTCGCGGACCAGAGCGACATCGAGGCGGTAGTTCCACGCCTGGTGTTCCTCGACGTGGCGGGTGTAGGGGCCGGCCGGGAAAAGCAGGTCGGCGGACTCGTCGCGGTCGAACACCGGCCCCGTGCCATTGAGGCTGACGCCGCAGTCGCGGGCGGGCCGGGCGCGGTCGGTGACCAACTGGATGACGAGGACGAGGCCCGTACCGGCGGGTTCGGCGCACATCGGCAGGCGCAAGGCGCGGCGGTGCCGGGAGGCGATGCGGACCGGCAGTTGCTCGGGGACGTCCCAGAGCTTGGTCGGTTGGACCGACGCAGTGTTGAACGCGTAGTGCTTCTCTTGTCCGCGGAGGAACGTGAGCTCGGTGAGTCCGCGCAGGGCCGCGTAGTCGCCGCGCTGGCCGGGGACGCGGACCTGGTCGGTGACGAAGAAATTAAACTGCTCGAGGCCGTCGGCGCCGAGGACGAGCTTGCCGGCGGCGTTGGCGCGCATGAGCGGGGCACTGGCGGTCAGGTAGCGGGTGCCGCGGATGCGCTGCGGGCCGGGCGCGGACTTTGCCTTGAAGGCGTTGTCGCCGGCGAGTTGGAGCTCTTGGTAGGGGGGGCGCTCGGTGAGCGCCGGGGCGTGGGTTTCGAGCCAGTTGGGCGCGTCCTCCATGCCGCCGTAGATTGTGACGTCGGGTCCTAGCTCGCGGCGCAATTCGTCATGGGGCATTTCCCAGGCGGTCTGCCAGAAGTTGCTGAACGTAACGAAGTCCACGAGGCCCCGCCGGGCGAGGACCTTGACGTCGAGGCCGATCGCGCGGAGGTAGCCGAGATTGGCCGGCACCCGCAGACCCAGCGGCGCGGACGAACGGCGGGCGCGGACGAGCGCCCTGATCCCCGCGATCCAGTCGGTAATCTCGTCCACCTGGTGCGGAGACGCGGTGGGCTCGAGGCAGACGGGATGGCGCAGCCAGTCGAGCTCGACGCCTTCGTAATCGTAGGCTTCGACGCCCTCGCGGATCAGGGCGAACATGTGGTCGCGCACGGGGGCGCAGCCGTAATTCAGCCCGATCCAGCCCGGCTGCGGGGTGGCGGCCAGGCCGGGAACGCGGCCGGAGAGGCGGTACTTCGGGTCGCGGAAGAGGCGGCAGTTCACCGGGCTGTCGGGCGCGCCCGAGAAATGCGTGGCATTCATCCGGTAGCTGAGCCACGGGCTGATGCCGCGCTGACGGCAGGCCCGCGCGCATTCGGCGAGCCAGTCGACGCCGGCGTCGGCTAGGTCGAGGTAAAGGTCGAAAAGGCGGACGAGGTGCGCGACGTATTGCTCGATCTGGGCGGGCGAGAGGCCGGCGTTGCCCGCGGCAATCGTCTGCACGAAGGCGCGGTCGCCGCGGCGGTAGCCGTTCAGTACGTACTCCAGCCGCTTCGAGGGATACCAGGCGACCTGGGTGTTGGGATTGACCAGCAGGGTGTCGACGCCACTGGCGGCGAGCAGGTCGACGTAACGGTGAATCGCCGCGGCGGAATAGGGCCCGCCCTCCGGCTGCCACAACTCGGGATTGTAGAAGAGAAAATTGCAGTCGCCGTTGAAGAGGTTGCGATGGGTGGCCATGTCACGTCGGACGCCGGTGGGCGCGGCGGCGGCGAGGGTGGTTGCCAGCGAACCCGACAACGCGAAGCCGGCGCCGGTCGCCACGCCGGACTGGAGAAAAGCGCGGCGCGTCAGTTCGGGTGAATTCATGGGCGGCAATCACGCAGGGCGTCAGAGTCAATCGACCAGGACCAGCTCATGCCAGTCCTGCCGGCGATGATAGGACGGTGCTTGCAGCGCGGCGGTGGAAGACAGCACCGGATCCGACTTGTCACCGCAATCGTAACGACACACGGCGGTGCGCAGGCGCGCGCCGGCGGCGAGGGGACGCAAGCCCAGGCGCGGCACCGGCAGCACGACTTGGACGAACCAGGAAGTGAGGCCGACGTGGACGTTGCTTTCCACCCAGTCGGGATCGGCCACCATGAATTGCTCGATGGGTAGCTCGCCGCTGCGGACGCGTCCGAGCCCGTCGGGCGTCCAGCGTAGCTGCAGGCGCTGGTTTTCCGGCGTGACGTGCAGCTCGACGTAGCCGGGATCGCCCGGCCCCGGGCCCTGCAGAAAAATCTCGCACACGTCGCCGAGTTCCCACGTGGATTCGTTGAGCCGCCGGGCGCGGTTGCGGGGCCGGGCGCCGGTGAAGAGAACATCGTAGCAAAGGGCGGAGTCCTGCCACGTGATGCGCGCCCAGCCCGGCTGGAAGGCGGGCTCCTTGCCGGAAGTGCGCCACGCCTGCTGCAACGGCTGCCAGTCGGGTCCGAGGGCGGCCGGCGCAGGCGGGGCGGACGCGAAGCCCGGCGCAGCGGCGCGGTGGGCCCGCCAGACGGTGGGGGCGGACGAAACAGTGGAGGGCGCACGGAAAAATTCACCAGGCGGTCCAGCCGCCGTCGACCACGAGACTGTGGCCGGTGACGTAAGACGCGCTGTCGGTGAGGAGGAAAAGCGTCGGGCCGACGATCTCGGGATTCTGGCCGACACGGCCGAGGGCGGTTTTTACGCCGAGATTCGCGATGAAATCCGGTCGCTCTCGCTGGATGCCGGGATTGGGAAAGGCGCCGGGCGTGATACAGTTGAACCGCAGCCCGTCGCGGCCGTAGTGCACGGCGAGGTAGCGCGCGAGCTGGAGCACCGCGGCCTTGCTGGCGCCGTAGTCGATGGGGTTGGGCGTGGTGCCCTCGGGGTAGGCGCGGGGATCCGGGGCGACGACCCCGTACATGCTGGCGAACAGCACGATGCTGCCCGTGCCGCGGGGCCGCATGTGCTCGGCGACGGCGCGGCTGAGGACAAAGCCGGGCATGACGCCGGCGTCGAAGGTGTGTTGGAACTCCGCGGGCGTGAGCTCCTCGAGGCGCTTGCCGGCGGACGAGGCGAAGGCCAGGTGGACGAGCCCGTCGGGAACGCCATGCTGGCGCACCTGCTGGTTGACGAATTCCGGGAGGGCGGCGACATCCGCGAGATCGCAGGCCACCGGCGTGGTGGCGGCCAGCGCGTGCTCGCGGACGAACGCCTCGGCCCGGCCCGGCAAATCGATGCAGAGCGTGCGGGCGCCGGCGGCGTCGAGGGCGCGGACGATGGCGGAGCCGAGGTAACCGGCGCCGCCCGTGACCCAGATTTTTTTCTGGGCGAGGGAATGCCAGGGCGGGAGGGC
>CAIMAQ010000076.1 GCA_903839035.1 uncultured Opitutia bacterium | reverse complement strand
GTGCTATCCATCGAAATCGCACACGGTATTACTGTTACAACCTGGAATAATTCTGTTTCCGATATTTCCGATAACACACTGCTGAAACCGGGCTCTGAGTTATTCAATAAGGCTGCGAGGCTGAAAAAGGGGCAGCGCGTGGTATTTTCGGGAACCTTCTTTTCCGATCAAGAAAGTGGTTTTGAAGAAAGCAGCCTGACATTGCAGGGGAAGATCGAAGAACCTGAGTTCGTCTTCAAATTTGGTGCCGTTAAGGGGCTTTAAGTCGGAGAGAATTTCGCTGCATCAAACCCTGCTTCGTCATCCCTAGCCGGATGGAAGTGGATCGTTTTTGGCCGTCCGCGGAGGAGGTCCGAGGCGGGCGGTGGCGGGTCAGCGGCTACGGTAATGGCCCAAGCAGAGATGGGCGCCGTTAGTCTCGGCCTACTTGCGGCCGCCACCCCCGTTCGCCAAAAGGTAGATTTCCGCCGCCTCTTCAGGGCTGGTGCCGTTGGGCAGGTATTCGACATGGACGTATCTGTCCATGATACTGCCCAACCGGTTCAACCGCTGGGAGTATTCGCCGATGTGCGTAGGACCAGCGGGGGTCTGATACAAGCCATCGAGAATCTCGCCGCGGACAATCTGCTCGCGGTTGAACAAGTCTGGGAGGTTGATCCAGTGCGGGTCATCTTTCATGTCGGGCCGGTAGAAGCCGAAGACCGCGTTCTCGATATTGAAGCAAAGCGGGCAAAGTTGCCGTTGCTGGTCATCAAGAAATCCCGGGACATGACCGCGCATGGCGGTGTAGATCGCAGCAATACGCTGCTGCCCGTCGACGGTAAGTTCAATGGGCCGAGTGTCCTTTACGGGTTCGTGCAGCCGCGCGGAGGTCGGGGAGGTGGGGGTCCAGAAGATAAAGCTCCCAACCGGGTAGAGGCGGTAAAGAGAGTTAAACAGGCTGATCGTCTGGCTTGGTTTCCAAACGTAGCCGCGGGCGAATGAGGGCAGCGAGAGACTGCCATGGTCGAGGTGGAACAGGAGGGTTGAGATTTTCATGGGTTGCACAGACGGATAACACTACCGGACCCGTCTTGCGCGGGACCCTCCGGTTCGTTCCCACGCTATCTCGCTCCAACCTCAGGAGCCTTTCAGTTTTAGTAGGGACGCAAATGCGGGCGCTACGGGCCCCTTGCGGTGAAAGTCATCCGCTGGTCAGCGGGTAACCTCAACCGCCGGGGGCGGAAACCGCGACGCAGTCGTAGAGAACTCTTCCGCTGGAGTATTGCTTCACCGCAGTCACGAAGACCTGCTTTCCACCGGCCGCAAATGGAGCTCCCATTGCGAGCGAGGGAGCAAGGTGGTTTTCTTTCTCCAAGAGAGCAGTCCAGGCGGTGTCCGAGGAGAGCACAATCGGGGCGCCAGGTGGGGCGATCAGCACGCCAAAGGGCATGGCCTGAGTCTGGGGGCCCGGGCCGATCGGTGCTGAGAGTCCTCCCCCAGAAGAGGCTGGCGCGACGGGCGCCTGCGCCTGGCGAACCTCCAGCTTGATCATGCGGGCTACGGCCTCGGGACCGGACTCGCCCAGCACTGCCCCCACCCAATCGAGGAGGAGGTTGCGGACAGCATTCAGGTTCTCGGCGTGCGCAATTGGATCAATGCTGCCGCTTTTCTTGACGGCCTTGAAGAGGCTCGAGATTTCCTTGAGGTAGACGTTCTTCTGCGCCCCAGGAATGTAGAACATGAACACCAAGTGAACGTGCGCTCCGTCGGCGGCTCCGTAATCGATCCCCGCCGGTGACCAGCCAATGGCACAAAAAAGCTCCCCTTCCTCGCGCTTCGCCCGCACATGCGGCACGCCGACTCCGAGTCCCATGCCGGTGTTGCATTCCTGCTCGCGCAGCTGGATTTCCTCAATCGCGTCGGTGCCGACTTCGATATCAGGGTTGGCGTCCAGGATGCGGGCCAGGAACTCAAGCGCACTGGCCTTATGGTTGTCCGGCAGTTCGTAGAGCCGACCTTCCTGGAGTGCTGTGAGGATGCTGCGCATGGGTTAATCGGTGCCGAATCGCCGGGCAAACCATGTCTTCACCCCGTGGGTCAGGATGCCATAGGCTACAAGGAAGCCAGCCAACCAGACGAAATAGATGCCAGGGAGAGGAGTGAAGCCCAGATAACCGGCGATCGGAGAGAACGGCAGCCAGACGCCGAGCGCCATGACGAGGAGAGTGGTGAGGCTCATCGTCTTGCTTGCGCGACTCTGGATAAAGGGGATCCGGTAGGTGCGGATGATATGGACGATCAGGGTCTGGGTGAGGAGAGACTCAACGAACCAGCCGGTATGGAAGAGCTGCTCGAGATGGGCCTTCTCCGCCCCCGAGGTGCCAGTCGCGCTGTAGGCGGCGCAGCCGAAGAAATACAGCATCAGGAAGAATGTGGCGTAGTCAAAAATCGAGCTAATCGGCCCGATGAAGAACATGAAATTCCGGATACTCTTGATGTTCCACCGCCGCGGCTTGAGCAGATATTCCTCGTCGACATGGTCCAAGGGGATGCCCACCTGTGAGAAATCGTAGAGGAGGTTGTTCACCAGAACCTGGATTGGGGCCATGGGCAGAAACGGCAGGAAGTAGGCGCCACCAACGACGCTGAACATGTTACCAAAATTGGAACTGGCCCCCATCTTGATGTATTTGATGATGTTTCCGAAGACCTTGCGGCCCTCGAGGATGCCGTCCTCCAGCACGAGTAGACTCTTTTCAAGGAGGATGATGTCCGCGGACTCCTTCGCTACATCCACCGCGGTGTCCACCGATATGCCCACGTCGGCGGCCTTCATCGCCAGCACGTCGTTGATGCCGTCACCCATGAACCCCACGACATGTCCTTTGGCGCGGAGCGTCTTGATAACCTGCTCCTTTTGGTCCGGGGTGAGCCGGGCGAACACATTGGCTTCATCGACTGCGAGGCCGAAGGCCGCCTCGTCCAACGCGGCCAACTGCGGGCCGGTCAGGACCTTCGTGATAATCATACCCACGTCCTTGCAGACCTTGCGGGTCACGAGCTCGTTGTCACCGGTGAGAATCTTTACCGCAACCCCCGAGCGCCCGAGCGCTTCGATGGCCTTGGCCGAGCTGTCCTTCGCAGGATCAAAGAAGGCGATGTAACCAAGCAGCGTCAGCTCGGATTCGTCGGCGACGGAAAAAACCTGCTTGGTGCGGTCAAATTCGCGATAGGCGATGGCCAGCACGCGGTAGCCATCAGCACTCAGGTGCTTGTATTCGTCCATCAGGTCGTCGCGAATCAGCTTGATGAGCGGATTGATGTCCTCGTCGACCTGGTAGTTTTCGCAGACCGCACTGACCTCTTCCACCGCCCCCTTGCAAATGAGGACGTGCCGGTCCTCGTAGTCGATGACCACAGACATGCGTCGGCGTTTGAAATCGAAAGGGATCTCGTCGACCTTTCGGCAGTTCCGCTCCACGTCGAGGTCGCTATGCGCCAGGACCGCGCGGTCGAGCAGATTACGCAGGCCGGTCTGATAAAAGCTGTTCATGTAGGCGTAACGCAGCACGTCTTCGCTCGAGCGGTTCGTCACGTCCACGTAGCGCTCCAAGACCACGTGGTCCTGCGTCAGGGTGCCCGTCTTGTCCGTGCAGAGCACGTCCATCGCCCCGAAGTTCTGAATGGCATGGAGGTGCTTCACGATGACCTTCTTTCGCGACATCATCAGCGCGCCCTTCGAGAGGCACACCGTCATGATCATTGGCAGCATCTCCGGCGTGAGACCTACCGCCACGGACAGGGCAAAGAGCAGCGCCTCCACCCAGTTCCCCTTGGTCAGCCCAACGATGAAAAAAGTGAGGGTAACCATCACCACCATGAAACGGATCATGAGCCAGGTGAAGTCATTGACGCCCTTGTCGAAGCTCGTGGCCACGCGCTTCGCGAGGAGCTTCTGGGCCACCGCGCCGAAGTGGGTTCGCGCGCCGGTCTCGAGCACCACGCCCCGGGCCGAGCCGCTAAGGACGTTGCTGCCCATGAAGCACGCATTAGTGAACTCGAACGGAACGCGTCCCACGGGTTGATTGGTCTCCGCGTTTTTTTCAACCGGCATCGACTCGCCCGTGAGCGCCGACTGGGAGACGAAGAAATCCTTGGCGGCCAAAATGCGGAGGTCGGCAGGGATCAGGCTCCCGGCGGCCAAGATCACGATGTCTCCGGGCACAATGTCCTCGAGTGAGATTTCGGCCTCCTTGCCATCGCGCAACACGGAGGCGGTCGTGCGCACGAGCTTCTGGAGTTTCTCGACGGCCCGGGAAGAACGCGCCTCTTGGAAGTAAGAGAGGAAAACACTTAGAAATACCATGCCGCCGACCACCACGGTCGAACGCACGTCTCCCATGAAGTAGGAGACCACCGCGATAATGAGGAGCTGGACAACGAGCGGGTTCCGACAGCGATGGAGCAGATCCAGTAGCACCGAGTGCCGGCCCCCGACCGCCACCGTGTTGGTTCCAGACTTAGCCCGTATTTCTTCGGCTGCCGCCGTAGTCAGCCCATTCGGCGAACCTCCCAACTGCGATAGAAGCTGGGATTCCTGAGTCGTGTAACGATCAGCGTTTGCGGGCATTGATAGATCAGACGCTCCTAATACGCGGAGAGTGACACAACGACAATTCCAAGAGTAGTCGCCTATCTCGGACAACACTTGGTTCTTGGTTGGTATTCCGGCCAACTAATGATTCCTCTTTACCAGACCACTTTCCACGCCCCACTGGGAGGATTTGGACAACTTGTCGTTCCTGGTGCGGCAATTTCTCGTTCCATCGACAGCTCAATTGGATTCATGACCGCCAAAACCCCCTCCGCCTGCACGCTCTCGAACCGACAGGCGGCCTGGCACTTCGACTGGAGCGGGGGAACCCTCCGGGCGACCCGCTTTGAAAACCGGCTCTCCGGGCGGCAGCACTCCCTGACCGAGGTCCGCGAACTGGCGCTGGTTTTTTCCGCGGCCGTCGACCGCGTGGCGGAGCCGCTGGTGCGCGTGGATGATTTTGTCGTCCGCCGGGCGCGGCAGAACCGGCCGGACCGGGCGGAGTTCGACCTGCAGAGCCCGACGGGCCAGGTCGCCGTGACGCTCCACTTCCAACTCGACGGCCCCACCCGCCGCAAGTGGGTGGAGGTGACCAGCACCGCGCGCGAGGAGGTCCTGCTGCTCGACGTGGAACTTGACGACTTCACCCCCGAGGCCGCGGTCACGGGCGGGGGTCACGGCAAGCCGGCGTTTATCGCCGACGAGATTTTCGCCGCGATCGAGCATCCCGTGGGGGACAACAAGGTCACCGACCGGCGTCTGCAGCTGGCGCATTACCCGGGCCGGCGGCTCAAGCCGAAAGGCAAATTCCAGAGCTACGTTGCGCTCGTGAGCGTGGCGGTACCGGGTCGAATCCACGCGCATTTCGTGGATTACATCCAGGCGCGCACCAAGCCGCGCCGGATGATGATGGCCACGTACACGCCGTTCGGGATCAACAACCAGTGGGGCGCGCATCCGACGCTGACGGACGAGGAGACACTGGACGTGCTCGAGCTGATGGGGAAGTTGCGGAAGAAGGGCGTGACCTTCGACTACTTCACCCTCGACACCGGCTGGGTGGATTTCAGCTCGGACCTGACCCGCTTTAAACCGACGAGTTACCCGCACGGACCGGACGAAATCATCCGGCGGACGAAGGCGCTGGGGATGAAATTCGGGCTGTGGTTCGGCACGACCTGGGGTCTGCAATCCTGCTGGGATTACCCATCCGCCTTTGCGGACGGGAAGCCGCCGACGCAGCTGTACCGCGAGGGCTATCACCTCGGCGCCGACGGCGTGTACTTCTGTTTCGGCGAGGACAATTACTACTCGATCGTCAAAAAAGCCGTCCTCCACCACATCCGGGAAAACGGGGTCAAGTTCCTCAAGTTCGACGGCGGCTACTATCACTGCGACAAGACCGAGCACGGCCACCTGCCGGGCAAATATGCGACGGAAATGATGTTCGAGAACCTGATCGACCTCGCGGAGAGCGCCTGCGCGGAGGATCCGGACGTGTTTATCATGTGGTACTGGGGCCTCGGGTCGCCGTTCTGGGCGCTGCACGGCGATGCGATCTTTGAGTCGGGGCTGTTCATGGAAGGTTCCGGCGCGAGCCCAATCCCGACGCTGTATTACCGGGACTCGGTCACGCTCGCGCAGGACCAGAACGCGTATCACGCGAAGACGATTCCACCGCTGATGAAGGACAGCCTCGGGGTTTGGCTGTCCGACAGCCGCTGGGGCAATTTTATGGGCATGGAACGCTGGCGCGAGTCCCTCGTCATGGATCTGGGCCGCGGCAGTCGGCTCTTTCCCAACCTGTGGGGCAATCTTTACACCCTGACGGACGAGGACGTGGAGTTTCTGGCGTGGATCCAGGCGTTCGCGAAGAAGCGCGCGGCGTATTTTCAAAACCGGCGCACGATCCCCGGCGACCCGTTTCGCAACGAAGTGTACGGTTATGCGCACGGGAAAGGGGGACGGAGCTTCCTGTTTCTTTCCAACGCCCATTTCGCCTCGCGCGCCGTCACGCTGTCGCTCGACGGCAGTCTGGGCCTCGAGGCGCGACCGGGCACGAAACTCGGGATCACGGCGCATTTCCCGGAGAAAAAGCCGCTGCACCGGCCGGATGGCGAAAGCTGGAGACTCGGCGAAACCGCCGAGGTGTGGCTGCGCCCGTTCGAGACCCTGCTGCTTGAAGTCGCACCCGCCGCAAAGGCGAAACGTGGCCCGGCGCGCACCCTCTCTGCGGCACAGGCGGCGGATCTCGGAGTCTCGCTCGCGCTGCGGACGATCGCACCGAGCGAACGGCTCGACGCGCGCTTCGCCTCCACCGAGCTGTTTGCGACCAAGAAACTCACAAAGAAGACGTATTATTTCGAGAGCGAGCTGCCCGCACTGGACGGTGATCAACCGATCCTGGCGCTCGTGATCCGCCTGCGCAAAGGCACCGAGGAATGGCGCTACGCGCCGACGGTCATCCAGATTGTGCAGACGATTGTGCGCGTCGGCGACCAACACGTGCAGATGACCCCGGTGCCGGACGGCCGCCAGCACGGCAACACCCAGTCCTTCGGCTGTTCCTGGCTGGTCTGCAAGGCCCGCCTGACGCCGGAGTGGTCCCGCGCCACGGTCCGCTTTGCCGTCCATGCCCACCTGCCCGATGACGTCGAGGCGTGCGTGGAGGCGTGGGTCGTCAGGCGCTGGTGGAAAGAACGCACCCAACCATCGGGCGATGGCTATTACACCTACGCGCCATCCTGAACTGGCCTCTTGTTGGAGGCTGCCAGCCCCTCAGCAGCTATAGCCGTCTGGCCAGTGGCCAGCGCTGATTACGGCCTCGGTCGCCTCGGCGGCCTCCCGGACGAGGGCCGAGGAAACTTCCTGCGCCAGGCGCATCACGTCCTGCAGCGCCGCTTCCTTGGCGGGACCATCCGGGAGCTTTGCGGCCATACCCGACATCACCCGGTGGTTCACTCGGGCGCGAGTGACGTAATCACGCCGGCGCTCGGTCTGGGTCAGGGTGGAGGGGGTGCGTTGATTACTGTTTTCGCTGTACATGGTATTTTGCAGCTGGGGGCGGAATTGCAGACGGCAGGGTACGATCCAAAGGGTTATTGGGAGAGATAGAGCGCGAGGACGGCGATGGCGGCCGCCACGACAATCGCCGGTAGGATGAGCGGGTTGCTGATGATCCCCGAGGCCGGGTCACTCATGGCCGGCCGGTGCCCATGTTGCGCGTGTTCGGTCAAGCGGACGGCGAGGTCCCGGATATCGCGACGCATGGCGTTCCGCTCCTCCGCGAGTTGGCGGTCATGAGCGTCGGCCGCTTCATTCGCCAGCCGGATCATGGCGTCCAGGGCCAGTTTACGCGCCGGTCCATCCGGCAGTTTCTCGGCGTGGCGTGCCATCATCCGGCTGCTCACCTTGGCGCGCGTAACATGGTCGCGACGCCGTTCGCTTTGCCCGCGGCGTTCAACCCGAGGGGCTTGGGCAACAGTGGCGCTTCTGCGGTTTATGAGCTTCATCGGCGTGGGTGGTTCTGCGCTTCACACCTGCGGAATCAACCCTGGATAGGTACAATAATTACACCTTTATGGCACAGTTTCCACGGCGCCAAAACCGGGGTGATTTACCTCTGAAAACGCAGGGCCCGGTGCGGTTAGCGGGCGTGGGAGCGAGCGTGTGATTTCCGCCGCGAAGATAGCCGTAGGTTCTCGCAACCGCGCTGCGCCATGCGGGTTTAGGTGCGCGAGGTTCCAGCTGCGCCCGGCCAGGGCGGGCTTAGATCCCCGGCATCACATTGCCGCCGCAGACGGGGAGGTAGACGCCGGTGATGTAGCCCGCGAGGTCGGAGGCGAGGAAGGCCACGGCGTTCGCCACGTCCTGGTCGGTGCCCCATTTTTTCAACGGGATCTGCTCGCGGTAGGAATCAGGCCGGTCGGCAGCGGGACGGTTTTCGCTGAGCATCCAGCCGGGGGCCACCTGGTTCACCGTGATGCCGTGTTCGCCCACTTCCTTCGCCAGGACGCGCAACAGGCCGTCCATGCCGCGCTTGCCGGCGACGTAGGCGGACTGGTTCGGGTCGTTCTGCATCGCGCACTCGGTGTTGATCGCGATGACGCGCCCGTGCTTTTTCGTGATCATGTCGGGGAGGAAGGCCTGCGCCATGAGGACATTTTGCAGGACGCAGCTTTCGAACTGCGACAAGTAGTCGGCCGGTGACTGCTCGAGCACCTTCGTCCACCGATATTGGATCACGGCGTTGGTGACGACGATGTCGGGCGCTCCGAGCCTGGCTTTCACCGCATCGCGCAGGCGGTTGACCTCCGTCTGATCGGTGATGTCCGCCGAAAAAATCTCCGAGCCGGGCAGTTCCTTTTGCAATGCCGCCGCGCGATCGGCGGCGCGGTGGTAATGGATCGCCACGCGCGCGCCGCAGCCGGCGAGCGTGCGGGAGATGGCGCGGCCGAGTTCGCCGGTGGCGCCGGTGACGAGGGCCACGCGGCCGGTGAGGTCGAGGTTCATGCGCACACGGCCTGGTGGCCACCGTCCACGATGAGGCCGACGCCGTTGATGTAGGCGGCGGCGTCGGAGCAGAGCAGGGTGACGGCGTTGCCGATGTCCTCGGGCGTGCCGATGCGGCCGACGGGGACGCGTTGTTTCACAAACGCGGCGGGCTCGGGTTTTTCCCAGTGAAACTTTGTCATGTCGGTCAGGATCATGCCGGGGGCGACGCCGTTGCAGGTGATGCCCTTCGGCCCGAGGGCGATGGCGAAGCTTTTCATCAGCATGTGCAGCCCGGCCTTCGATGCGGCGTAGTCGCCCTGGGCGGCGGAAGAGACGTTCACGGCCAGCGAGGTGATGAAGATGATCCGGCCGCCCTTCCCGCGCTTGATCATCTCCTTCGCGACCAGCTGGGTGCAGTGGAAGGCGCCGGTGAGGTTCACATCGAGGGTCTTTTTGAACACGTCCTCGCTCATCTCCATGATGTCCACGAACGGGCAGATGCCGGCGTTGTTCACGAGGATGTCGATCTGGCCGAACTGCTGGATGGCTTTCTTCACCAACGCGGCGACCTGGGTGCGCGAGGTGACATCGCAGGCAAGCCCGAGGGTTTTCACGCCAGTGTCCCTGGCGAGCTGGGCGGCGGATTTTTTGGCGCTGGCGCCGTTCATGTCGGCGATGACGATCCGCGTGCCCTGGCGGGCGAGGCAGGTGGCGATACCGTAGCCGATGCCGCGGGCGGCGCCGGTGATGAGGGCAACTTTGGCAGGCATGGGTGGGGTGGCGAAGGTGTGCCGGCAGGGAAAGAGGCGGGCAAGGCAGCAATTAGCTATTAAGCGCCTTTAGGCGATCCCCCGCGGTGGCGGCCCCCGCCCCTGAGAGCGCGTGCGGTCGTTTTCACTTATTAAGTGAAATCGACGTGGGGCAGAAAGAGGTGGAAAGGGACTGACTGTGACTGACCATCACCGACCGTGGCGGGCCGGTGGGGCCGGGGTAGCTTGGCCGCCGGAAATTCACATCGACGCTCCGGGAAGGGCGGGTAGGTTTCGCCGCAGTTTACCCCTCCATGAAAACGCCCACGCAATCCTTTCCCGGCGTCACGCCCGAGCAGCGGGAATTTTATCGCACGGAGGGCTACCTCATTGTGCGCGGGTTGTGGACGCCGGAGGAAATCGCAGAGCTAAAGCAGGTCGTCGACGGGCTGGCGGCGAAGGGCCAGCCGATCCCGGGTTATTGGGAGCCGCAGCTCCGCCCCGACGGCTCGCTCGACCCCGACCCGCTCAAGCGCTACCCGCGCATGCTGCATCTCCACCGGCACCAGCCGATCGGCAAGCGCATGATGCTCGACCCGCGCATCGGCGCCGTCGCCCGCGGGCTGCTCGAGGACGAGCCCATCGCGTGCCAGTCCATGGTGTACTTCAAGCCGCCCGGCAGCCGGGGACAGGCGCTGCACCAGGATAATTTTTACCTGATGGTGAAACCCGGCACCTGCCTCGCTGCCTGGACCGCGATCGATCCCTCCTTTCCGGAAAACGGCGGGCTCTGGGTCGTGCCCGGCACGCACGATCTGGCGCTCCAGTGCCCGGGGCCGGCCGACGGTACGCGGAGCTTCGTCAACAACTACGTCCCGCCGCCGGAGGGGAAGCGGGCGATTCCCGCGCAACTGGCGCCGGGCGATGTCCTTTTTTTCAACGGCAGCGTCATCCACGGCTCCGAGCCCAACACGCATCCGACCCAGTGGCGCCGCAGTTTTATCTGCCACTATATGCCCGCGGCGGCGGAGGAAATCGCCGAGTGGTATTTCCCGCTCCACGACTTCCGCGGCAACGTCATCGCGCGCCAGGCCTCCGGCATGGGCGGACCGTGTGGCGCGGACTACGACTGGACGAAGTTCGACAAGTTCGCCTGAGGGCGGACCGGTTTTGGCTACGGCCGCACGTCGCCCTGGATACCGATGGGCATGGGTTTGCCGGTGAGGGCGCCGACGGCAACGAGGAGCAACGTGACGGTTTTGCCGAACTCGGTGGCCCAATAGTGGCCGGACTGGGCCTGAACCCGGATCACGGTGAGCTCGGGATCGTCAATGCCGCCCGGGAGCCAGGCTGAGGCCAGCGGATTCCAGTATGTTTCGCACAAGGGCCGACTGTCGCTGCCGAACGCGCGGCCCTGGAGACTCAGGAATTCCGATGCACCGGGGTTCGCAAACATCAGCTGCACCTGGGGATGGCGGCTGATCGGGCGATTTTGCTGGCGGGTGCGCGCGCTGAGAAACCAGAGGTTGGCCGCGTTATCCACGTGCTTGCACCGCCATCGGCCGGGGCTCGAGCGGCAGGTGGCCCACGGAAGCACCGAAGAGGCAGACGCGGGCGGAGGTCGCGAGCTGGCGGATTTTTTCAACGGCGGCGTCCTGCGCGAGATTCTGGGCGTCGGGATCCGGCTGGTGCTTGTTTATCTAGGACGGACTGCACGGGGTGGGGGCGATTCCCGGCCGCCGGGTGTTTATTCGAGGGGTTCGGACTTTGCCTTGCGGGACTTTGGGTCCATGAAACCGCCATGCTCCGCCCCGCATGTTTCACTCTGTTGATGGCCGGCCTGGTTTTGGCCCCGATCGGATTCGCCTCCGCCCCGGCGCGCGGGCCCGAGTATGCCGAGGCGGAGGCTTGGGGGAGTAATCTCCAGCCGGCGTTCTCCTTCACTTATGCCGGTCAATCGTCCCGGGTAATCATACCCGGCTGGCAAGCACACTCCACGCTGCATGATCTGGATGCGCAGCGGCAGCAGGCGGAGGTTAGTTACACGGATCCGAAGACCGGGCTCGAGGTCCGCTGCGTTGCCGTCCGCTACCGGGATTTTCCCACGGTCGAGTGGACGGTCTATTTCAAAAACATCGGGACGGTCGACACGCCGCTGCTTGAGAACATCCAGGCGCTCGACACGCACTGGGAGCGCGAGGGGGCAGGCGAATTTCTGCTGCACCACGAGTTCGGCACGTTTTATCCCAACTCACCGGCGGATTTCATGCCGCAGGAAAGCGTGCTCGGCCCGAGCCAGGCCAAGCGCTTCATCCCGAGCAAGGGCCGAGCGTGCGCGGATGTGATGCCCTATTTCAATCTCGCGCGCAGCGCCTCGTCGGGGGTCATCGTCGTCGTGGGCTGGCCCGGCGCGTGGGCGGTGGAGTTTGCGCGCGACGACCAGGCCGGCATCCGCGTCACCGCCGGGCAGGAACTCACGCACCTGCGGCTGCACCCGGGCGAGGAGATCCGCACGCCGCTGATGGTGGTGCAATTCTGGCGCGGCGACTGGATTGCGGCGCAGAACACCTGGCGGCGCTGGATGACCGCCTATAACCTGCCGCGGGTCGGCGGGCAGCCGCCGAAGCCCGTCTTCACGGCGTCATCGAGCGACCAGTTCGACAACATGGTGAAGGCCGACGAGGCCAGCCAGCGGTTCTTCATTGATCGCTACCGCGAGGAAAAGCTGGCGATCGACTACTGGTGGATGGACGCGGGCTGGTATGTGAACAACGGCCGCTGGCAGGAGCCGGTGGTTTGGCAGGCGGACCCCAAGCGGTTCCCTCACGGGCTACGCGCGGTCACCAACTACGCGCACGCCGCCGGCATCAAGAACATCGTGTGGTTCGAGCCGGAGCGCGTGATGGGCAGCAACCGCCTGTACACCGAGCACCCGGAGTGGCTGATCGCGAACCACATCTCCAAGCGACTCTCGAAACTGCTCTACCTCGGCAACCCCGCGGCGCGCGAGTGGCTGACCGACCTGATCAGCGGCATCCTGACGAAAGAAGGCATCGATGTTTACCGGCAGGATTTCAACGTGCTCGAGCCGGTGGAACTCTGGCGCAGCAACGACACCGAAGACCGCCAGGGCATCACGGAGAACCACCACGTGACCGGTTATCTGGAGCATTTTGACGAACTGCGCCGCCGGCATCCGGAGCTGGTGATCGACTCGTGCGCGGGCGGCGGTTCGCGCATCGATCTCGAGTCCATGCGCCGGTCACTGCCGTTCTGGCGCTCGGACTACTGCTTCGATGTCGTGTCCAACCAATGCCAGACCTACGGCCTGGCGCTCTGGCTGCCGTATTTCGGCACCGCCACCGGGCCACGCCAGTTCAGCCGTTATGAACTCCGCAGCAATTTTGCCTGTCCGCTGATCGGCGGGTCGTGGGATCTGCGCGATCGCACGCTGCCCTACGCCGACCTGCGTTCGGCGATTCAGGAGTGGCGCGGCTATGCGGACAATTATTCGGGTGATTTTTACCCGCTCACGCCGGCGAGCCTCGGCGCGGATGTGTGGCTGGCGTGGCAGTTTGACCGCCCGGAGGCCGGGCGTGGCGTGGTCCAGGCGTTCCGCCGCGAAGGCAGCATTTATGAGACCGCGCGAATCAAGCTGCGCGGGCTCGACCCGGCGGCGCGCTATCGGCTCACGGATCTGGACCACCTGACCGCTCCGCGCGAAGTTGCCGGACACGAACTGATGGGTACCGGGCTCGAACTGGTCATCACCCTCCGGCCGGGGTCCGCGGTGCTCACCTACGAAAAAATGCCGGCGCGGTAGCGGCCGGCGCCCCTGCCCCCACCGCTCGAGCTCAGCGTTCCAGCGTACGCTTTTTTTCGCCGTCGGCGGGGAAGAACATGGTCTGAGGCTTGGTCGCGTACTTGAAATCCAGAATGCCCAGGGCGAGCAACACCGCGCCCACCAAGGCCAGCCTCTTGGGCAGGGGGAGGAACGCGAAGCTCAGCAGCAGGACGCCCACGGCGATTAAAATTTTGCTCCGGGTCTTCATGGACTTCTGGCCCGACAGCACGATCCCCCGGCGCTCGGTGGGGATGATCGTCCAGCCCTTGTTCAGCCACAGCTGAACTTCCAGCGGGAGTTCCTCCTCGGGCTCGTCGGGTTGGTTCGAGATTCTCATGGATCGGCAGGGTAGAGTTGGGTGGTCGGACTGGCCAAGGGTTAAGCCTTGGCTCCAAGGCGATACGCGAGAGTTGGACCTCTCCCTGATAGCGGAGGGCAGGACGTTTGCGAGCCCCAACACGGCCGGGACATTGCGCCGGCGGGGTCATCCTGCTATGTTGCGGGTTGAATGATGCGTAAACCGTTACAGACCGGGGTCCGGGCTGTGGCCGTCGTCGAGGGCGTCAAGGCGGCCATCGTGCTGCTCGCGGGCTTCGGGCTGCTGGCGCTGATCCATCGCGACGTGCAGGAGGTGGCGGAAACGCTCGTGCGGCACAGCCACCTCAACCCGGCGAGCAAGTACCCGAAGATTTTTTTGGATGCGGCGAACAAGGTCACCGATGGCACCCTCTGGCTGTTTGCGGGTCTGGCCGCGCTGTATGCGCTTGTCCGCGCCATCGAGGCGTATGGTTTGTGGAACGAGCGGCGTTGGGCGGAGTGGTTCGCCCTGGCCTCCAGCGCGATCTATCTGCCGGTCGAAGTTTACGAGATGTGGCCCCGCTTCGGCTGGGTGAAATTCAGCATCTTTCTCACGAACATCATCGTGGTGCTCTACATGGCCTACGCGCTGCGCCACAGCCGGGAGCAGGACCTGGAGCTGGGCAAGCCGGTCCCGGAATCTCCGCCTAGTACGTAAAAAACAACTCCTGCAGCGCCCGCGGGTCGGCGGTGCGGGTGAGGCCGAGCATCAGCAGCACGCGGGCCTTCTGCGGGTTGAGTTCGTCGGAAGCGATGAAGCCGAGCGCGTCGTCGTCCACCTCGATGTTGCGCTCCACCACGCCGCCGCCGGTCCGTGAGCTGCGGACCACGGCCACCCCGGCGCGCGCGGCGGCCGCCGTGGCGGTCAGCGCGGCCTCGTTCAGGTTGCCGTCGCCGACGCCGGCGATGACCAGGCCCTTCGCGCCGGCGCGGACGGCGGCGTCGATCAGCTCGCGCCCCATGCCGGCGTGCGCATAGACGATGTCCACGCGCGGCAGCGCCGGGAGACCCGCGAGGGAAAACTCACTCGCGGTGGTGTGCCGGCGCACGGGCGGGCCGTAGAGGTGCAGCCGGCCGGCATGGACCAGGCCGGCGAGGCCGCGGTGGGAGGCCTTGAACGTGCCGACCTGCGTGGTGTTGGTCTTGCTGACCTCGCGGGCGAAATGGATCTCGTCGTTGGCGACGACGAGCACGCCGCGGTTGCGCGTGTCGGGCGAAGCCGCGACAGCGACGGCGTTGTAGAGGTTCATCGGGCCGTCCGCGCTGATTTCGGTGGCGGGGCGCATCGCACCGACGAGCACAACCGGTTTCGGGCTGTGCACGGTCAGGTTCAGGAAATAGCCCGTCTCCTCCATGGTGTCGGTGCCGTGGGTGATGACGACGGCGGCAATGTCGGGGTCGGCGAGGGTGGCTTCCGCGCGCGCGGCCAGCTTTAGCCAGATAGCCTCGTTCATGTCCTGGCTGCCGAGCGCGGCGACCTGCTCGACCTCGAGCCGGGCGAGGGTGGCGAGCTGCGGGACGGCCTGGATGAGGGCGTCGATCGAGAACGCCCCGGCCTGGTAGCTGCGCGAGCCGCCGGTCTGGGCGCCGGCAATGGTGCCGCCGGTGGCGAGCAGGCGGACGCGCGGCAGTGGGGCGGGAGGGGGAGAGGAAGCCATCGGAGTGCCGGAGTGTGCACAGGACGCGGCCGGATGAAAATACAGAATACGCGCACACTCTGCGCTGGAACCACCGCGCCCGGCCTCGCAGTGTCGCGGAGCATGACCCCCCCCGGCGACCTGAAACTCGGCATCATCGGACTCGACACCTCGCACGTGCTCGTCTTCAGCGACATCTTCAACAATCCGGCCTCGAAGCTGGCGTTGAAGGGCGCGCGCGTGACGGTGGCCTGGCCGGGCGGATCGCCGGATATTCACTCGAGCATCAGCCGCATCCCCGGCTACACCGCCGAGCTGCGCGACAAGTTCGGCGTCACGATCGTGGACAGCCCCGAGGCGGTGGCGGAGGCATGCGATGCGATTTTGCTCACGTCGCTCGATGGCCGGACGCATCCCGGCCAGTTCGCGCGGATCGCAAAATTCGGCCGGCCGGTGTTCATGGACAAGCCCTTTGCGGTCAGCACGGCCGACGCGAAGGCGATCTTTGCCACGGCGAAACAGCACAACGTGAAGCTGTTCTCGTCGTCCTCGCTGCGCTTCAGCGAGGCGCTGGTGAAAGTGGTCACGCCCGAGACGCGCCCGACGGTCAAGGGTGCGGACTTCTGCGGCGCCGCCGCGCACGAGCCGACGAATCCGGGCCTTTACTGGTACGGTATCCACGCCGTGGAAATGCTGTTCACCACGATGGGCCGCGGCTGCCAGAGCGTGCGTTGCGTCTCGAACAAGGACTACGACGTGGCGACCGGCAGCTGGGCGGACGGCCGCCTCGGCACCGTGCGCGGCAACCGCACCGGCAACTACGAGATGCTCGGGCTGGTGCATTTTGAAAAAAACACCGCGGTGGTGAACGTGCAGGCGCAGACCAAGCCGTTCTACGCGAGCCTGAGCGAGGCGTTCCTCGCGTTCTTCCAGGGCGGCGCGACGCCGATCGATCCGGAGGAGACAATCGAGATCATCCGCTTCATCGAGGCCGCCAACGAGAGCAGCGCGAACGGCGGCAAGGAAGTGAAGCTTTGACCGCCTCCACCCACACCCCACGGCCCACACCCCACCGCTCGCGCCGCACCGTTGTTTTCACTTATTAAGTGAAAACGACGCGGAACGGCCGGCGCCCTCTCTCAGCCATGAAAATCACCATTAAGGCAGGGAAGATCACGTGGGCCGCGGGTGGATTTGAAACGGGGCCGGGCGGGCCCAAACTCACGCTGGACGGACGCGCCGCCGCGTTGCACTTCGCCGGGATCAAGGGAGCCGCGAAGCAGCGCACGGCCACGTGGCGCAGCAGCAAGGTGGAACTGCGGCAGGTCTTTGACCAGGAAACGCCCGGTCGCGTCCGGATCACGAGCAGCCTGCACAATCTCGCAACACAGGCGGTGGCGGTGAACCAGGTGACCCTTTTCGAATGCGCGCGGTTGGCGCTTGGGACCAAACCCGCCGAGGTGCGGATCCTGGAACAGAATGCCTATCTGGGCCGGGTGCGCACCCCGCGGCAGATGGTGACGGGCAGTGACCAGCTCAAGGCGCTGGACGGCACCGTGGGCGGATTCGTCTCCCAGAATCATGTGGTCTTCTACAACCCGGCCGGACGAAGCGGGCTGCTGGTGGGCTTCGAAACGGTTGACCGGTGGCTGCCGAATTTGACGGGCCGGATGAAGCTGGCGGCGGGGAAGCTGGTGTCGGGGACCAACAACGTGGATGGAGGGATGAAAGTGGCGGGCGCCGGCGGCCCGAAAACCGCCCGGCCCGTGAAGGTGGCGCCGTTCCGGAAGTTCACGGTTGATTTCGATGGCGGGGATTATCCGGTCGCGCCGGGCGAGACGCTGGCGCTGGGCGATTTTGTGCTGGAGGCGGGGCCGGACCCGCAGGCGCTGCTCGACGCGCATGGTGACCGGATCAAGGCGCGCAACGGCTTTGCCCTGCCGCCGCCGCCGCTTGCGAACTGGTGCAGCTGGTATCCGTACCGGCTGGGCGTGAGCGAAAAAAACGTGCTCGCGAATGCGCGCGCGGCGCGGTCGCGGCACCTGGACCAGCTCGGGCTGAAGTACCTGCAGCTCGATCTCGGCTGGGAGAAGGATAACATCCCGACGTACTTCGAGGTGAACGAGCGTTTCGCCCACGGCCTCGGCTGGCTGAGCGGCGAATTGCGGAAGGAAACGTTCGAGCTCGGCGTGTGGGTGGGCGTGCTGTGCGTTGCGGACACGCACCCGGTGGCGAAGCAACATCCGGAGTGGCTGCTGCGCGGTGCCGACGGGAAGCCGTTTGTCAATTATCACTGGTTCTGGGAGCCGTTCTGCCCGATGTACGCGCTGGATGTGTCGCACCCGGGGGCGCAGGAGTGGCTGCGGGAAAACTTCACCGCGCTGGCGCAGCAGGGCGTGCGCTATGTGAAATGGGATTTTGCCGGCATCGTCACGGGCGCGGACCTGCGCAAACGGCACGATCCGCGGCTGGTCAACCCGCGGGCGCGCGAGGCGGTGCAGACCGCGTTCCGCATCGCGCAGGACGCGCTGAATTCCACGGGTGAGCCGGCGCTCATGCTCGACTGCTCGGGCACGGACCTCGCCGGGGCGGGCATCATGGGGCTCAGTTATGCCATCATGGACACGGGCAACACCGGCCTCGGCTGGCGGCACCTGCGCGAGGTGTACACGAGCTACGCGTGCCACCTGTTCAAGTCCCGCTGGGCGCTGCTGCAGCCGTCCTGCTTTGTCGTCGGCTTGCCCGGTACGCTGGAGGAGGCGCGGCTGCGCGCGACGATCACGTTCATGGGGGCGGGGCACGTGGACATCGGTGACGACCTGACCGTGCTGCCGGAGGACCGCTGGGCGGTGCTGCTGGCCACGTTGCCGCCGAATACCACGCCGGCCCGGCCCGTGGATTTGTTTCACCCGATCAAGACCGGCACGCTGCCGTACCTGACCCTCATCAAGTCGAAGGAGAAAACCGACCCGAAGACCGCGCGGCTGATCGCGCTGGAGTCCCCCAGCGAGCGCGAGCCAGCGGGGGCCAGCCTCTGGGTGCTGCCGGTGCACACGGATTGGGACGAGTGGACGCTCGTGGCGGTGGTCAACTGGACGGAACCGCCAACCGAGATCGGCTCGGGGGTGAATCTCGCGCGGCGTTACCAGGTGGAGCTGACGCGGCTGGGGCTGCCGGCGGACGCGAAACTCTGGGCCTACGAATTCTGGTCGGGTCAGTTCCTCGGGGAAATCCCGCGGTCGGCGCAGCCGGAGGATGCCTACCGGCATCCCGGAGATTTTGCGCATCCGATCCAGGAATCGGGTCCGGGTTTGCTGGACATCGGTTTCCATGGCCCGGCGGTGAAACTGGTCGTGCTGCGCCGGCCGCGGCCGCACCCTTGGCCGGTGGGCACGAGTTTTCACCAGAGCGGCGGCCGCGAGCTGTCGGACGTCAAGTGGGAGCCGAAAACCCGCACGCTCTCCGGAAAACTCCTGCGGCCGAAGGGCGAGACGGGTTTCATCATGATCGCTTGCCCCGAGCGGAGTCGAGCGGCCGGCGGGCCGGACGAAGGCGGCGGGCGGAAACTGCCGCTCACGGCCACGGCGGGCGTGACAAACTGGTCGGTTCAGTTTTGAAACAGGGCTGCCATGAACGCCGCGAAATCACCCGCGATCTATGCGACGCTGCCGGACCGGCCCGACGCCGCGATGGTCCGGCGGTACCACGAGGAAGGCTATCTCGCGTTCACGTCGGTGCTGACGCCGCAGGAAGTGAAGGACGCGTCGGACGGCATCAACCAGCTGGTGCACAAGTATGCGTTCAATGAGGCGCTGACGGAGCACGTCGGCGGCATCGGCACGTACGGCAAGGCGATCAAGAACGGGCGTGGCATGCTCTTCAAAAGCCGGACGTCGGATTTACATTTTCAGGTCGAGGGCACGTACGAGGCGCGGCCGGACCGGCTGGATGAACTCGCGGACAACATCCGGAAATTCCAGTCCTTCGCGACGGAGCTGCCGATCTACGATTTCCTCGCGCACCAGCACCCGCGGCTGCAGGCGCTGCTGGCGGCGGTGCTCGGCGAGGGCTTCCAGCCCTACGCGAGCATGGCCCTGTGCAAGCCGGCGAACGGCGGCGCGGAGAAACCCTGGCACCAGGACCTCGCCTATTTTGAAGTCAACCGGTTCGACGGTGTCTGCGGCGTGTGGATTGCGCTCGACCGGGCGACGGTGGCCAACGGCTGCATGCACGTGATTCCCGGCGGCCATCGCCAGGGTCCGCGCAAGCACGAGTGGTCGAAGGTGGACTGCGAGATCACCACGCCGGACATCAACCCTGCCGACGCCGTGCCGATCGAGCTGCCGCCGGGCGGCCTGATGATCTTCCACGGGCTGCTGCCGCACGAGACGCCCGTGAACAACTCCGGCCTGCGCCGGCGCGCGCTGCAGTTCCACTACCGGAGCGCGGAGACCCAGATTGCGCCGCAGGAGGAATACCGCCGCAAGTTCGCGGGCCCCGACGGGCTGTTTATCGGCTGCGATTACTCAAAGCTGGAGAAGAGCCGCTGAATTACTCCTGATTTTTACAGGAGGTAACAGAGGAAACCGAGTCGGAGAATGAAGTTCTCTGTTCTCTCCGTTTTCTCCTGTAAAAACAGGAGATCCCCTACCGGTCGCTGTACGGATCCGCGGCGTCGCGGAGGGCGTCGCCGGCGAAGTTGAAGCCGAGGATCGTCAGGATGATGAACAGCGCGGGGGCCATCAGCCACGGGTAGTGGCCGACGGTCTGCAGGTTCTGGCAGTCCTGCAACATCACGCCCCAACTCACGATGGGCGGACGCAGGCCGAGTCCGAGGAAGCTGAGCACCGTTTCACCGAGGATCATGCCGGGGACGGAGAGCGTCAGCGTGACAATGATGTGGCTGGCAAAGCCGGGCACGAGGTGGCGGAACAGCACGCGGGCGTGGCTGGCACCGAGCAGGCGCGCGGCCATCGCGTAATCCTCCTCGCGCAGGGCGAGGATCTTGCCGCGGACCACGCGGGCGAGGCCGGTCCAGCTGAAGAGGCTGAGCGCGACCGTGACGCAGAAATAAACCGTGAGTGGCGACCAGTCGGCCGGGAAGATCGCGCCGATGGCGAGCCAGAGTGGGAGCTGGGGCAGGGCGTTGATCACCTCGATGCCGCGCTGGATGAGGTTGTCCCAGCCGCCGCCGACGTAGCCCGAGATGCCGCCGAGCACGATGCCCAGGACAAAGGTCACGACGATGGAGATGAGTCCGACCGAGAGGCTGATGCGCGCGCCATAGATGAGGCGGGAGAGAACGTCGCGGCCGTATTTGTCGGCGCCGAGCAGGTAAAACACGGCGTCCGGATCGGCGCCGCGGCCCAGGGTGGCGAGCTGGGCGCGATCCACGCCGAAGAAATGCCGCTCGAGCGGGATGAAACCGAGCAGTTGGTACGGCTCGCCGCGGACGAAGAACCCGAGCGGAACAGACACGCTGGCATCCTCGAGGTAGGTGCGGGCAAAGGTGACGGGATTATCGAGCCGGCGCATCGCCCCCGTGTGCAGCCCGGCGGCGAACGAGAAGTGGACAGGCTGTGGCGGGCAGTACGAGTGGCGCAGGTCGCGCCACTCGCGCGTGACCGGCGCGAAGAACTCGCAGCCGACGGCCATGAGGTAGAACAGGCAGAGCAGGAAAAACGCCGCGAGGCCGAGTCGGTGCCGGGCAAAACGGCGGATGGTCAGGTCCCACGGCGAACGGACGGACTCGGGGCGCGCGGCGGGAGCGAAAGGCGCAGTGGAGGCATTCATCGGCGGCCTCCCTGGAAACGAATGCGCGGGTCGAGCCAGAGCAGCAGCAGGTCGCTCAGCAGCGTGCCGACGGCGCCGAGCACGCTCAGGATCATGAGCATCGAGGCGGCGAAGTAGGTGTCCTCGTTGAGCAGGGCCAGCATCAGCATCGGCCCGATCGTCGGCAGGCTGAGCACGAGGGCGACGATGGCGCCCCCGGAGATGAGGGTTGGAAACAACGCGCCCAGGCTGGAGACGAAGGGGTTGAGGGCGATGCGCACCGGATATTTGAGGAGGAGCTTGAGCGGCCGCACGCCCTTGGCGCGGGCGGCCACGACGTAGGGTTTTTTCAGCTCGTCGAGCAGGTTGGCGCGCATCACGCGCACCATCACGGCGGTGCTGCCGACGCCGAGCACGATGACGGCGACCCAGACGTGCTGGAACAGGTCCATGACCTTGCCCCAGGACCAGACGGGGTCGGCGGCATAGTGCACGCTAAACAGTCCGGAAACACTGATGCCGAGATACTCCGTGCTCGCCCACATCAGCACCAGGGCGAGCAGGAACGGCGGCACGGACATGCCGATGAAACCGAGCAGGGTGAGCCCGTAGTCGCCCCAGGTATAGCGCCTCACCGCGGAGTAGATGCCGATGGGGATCGCGAGCACCCAGGTGAACAGGATGGTGAGCACCGAGATCACGAAGGTCAGCAGCAGCCGGTCGCCGAGGATTTCGTTCACCGGCAGGCTGCTCTCCATCGAGCGGCCGAGATTGCCCTGCAGCAGCCCGGTGTCCGCGGGGTCGAAGTGCACAAACCAGGGAAAGCCCATCCAGTGCAGGTACTGGGACCAGGCGGGCTCATCGAAACGGAAGGTCTTGCGGAGGTCCGCCAACAGAGCGCCGGCGTTGGCATCGCCGTTGAGCGAGAGCTCGAGGGTCTTGGAGGTGATGAAATCGCCGGGCGGCAGCTGGACGATGGTGAAGACGATGACCGAGATGACCAGGAGCGTGGGCACCAGCACGAGCCCGCGCCGCCAGAGAAACGGGTGGCGCGCGGCCACGATGCCAAAGGCCACCACCGCGCCGAGGGAAAGCGCCCAAAGGATCCAGTGCCCGGCGGTGGGGCCGGAAGCCGCGGCGGCGGCGCGGCCGGCGGCGGAGCGGGGCAGCAGCGAGGGTTCGGCGATAGAGTGCTTGATCTGCGCCACGGCGGCGGGCGTGTCGTTTGGCGTGTCCCAGAAATACGTTTCGAGGCCGGTGTTGCCCGGCGTCATGTAGAAATAGCCGGAGAGCGCGCGGACTGGGACGTTGTGGAAACCGTCCTTCACCACGACGAGCCCGGGCGGGGCGGTGGCGATGTTGATGGACCAGATGTTTTCGGCGGCGAGATCAAGGATCTGGCGAAAGTAGTCCATCCGCGCGGCGGCGGTAGGCGCGGTCTGCGCGAGATCGTAGAGTTCCATGGCCCGGCGGGCCGGATGGCCGGGCGGCGGCGCCTCGAGTCCGGGGCGGGTGGCCTCGGGACTGCCTTGCAGGCCGCCATGCTGGTACCAGCGGCCCCAGGCGGGGGCGAAAAACGACGAGCCGTTGACCGGCACGAAATAGCGCGGCTCGAGCATCGGCATGAATTCCTCCAGCCCCGGCCAGAAGGTAAAATCGTGCTCCAGCCCGGCCTGCTCGACCTGCCAGAGCGTGCGGACATGGATCTGCACGACCGTGCGGAGTCCCACGCGGGACCACTGGTCGGCCACAAACTGGGCGGCGTCCGGGGGAAAGCTGCTCGCGAGGTTGAGGAACCACGTCATGCGCGTGCCGTCGGGAAAAGTCCGGAAGCCCTCGCGGTCGCGGTGCGCGAGCTGCAGGCCGTCGAGCAGCGAGTTGGCGCGGGCGGGGTCAAAGGCGGTGAACGAGTGGAAGTGTCGTTCATTGCCGTACGGCGAGTCGGGTCCCGGGGAATTTTGCGCGGGTTCGCCAACCCCGTTGTACACCGCGGCGATGATCTCCGGTCGGTTGATCGCGAGCGACAGCGCCTGGCGGAAGGTCTTTTCATTCAGCAGGCGGTGCTTCCACGCCGTCTCGGGTCGGGCCGGATCGACGAGGCGGTTTTGGTTGGGGCTGATCTGCGCCATGGTGCGCGTGGCGTTGTACCAGTGCAGCAGGCGGTAACCCCGGCGCGGCGCCTCGGAGGCGAGCAGGGTGTAGTCCTCGAAGGCGAGGTGGCGGAGCTGCATGGAAATCTCCCCGCCGGACGCGGCGGCGGAGATCACAGCCTGGTCCTTCACGTCGATCAGCACCCGGTCCAGGTAGGGCAGCTGGTTCCCGGCGGGGTCGACGGCGAAATAGTACGGGTTCCGCACGAGCGCCTGCGGCGCGGAGGCGCGGTAATCGCAGTAGATCCACGGCCACATGCGCGGGTGCTCGGGATTGAGCCGGTGCTGGATGCGCTTGTAGACGGCCTGGGGGCTCGGAAGGTTCATCGCCCGCATCGTGTCGGCGATGAACTGCGGGTCGCCGAACGCCGGGTGGAATTTCCTCAGGTAGTGCGCGGGGCGGAAGTAATCCACCGCGCTGGCAAGTTTCTCGAGGAAAAGGCCGTTGGGCTCGTCAAAGCTGAAGCGTAGCGTGAGCTCATCCAGCTGCTCCATCCGGCCGAGCTTGCCGGACTGCCGCATGAAGCTGGGGTCGGTCAGGGTGTCGGACTTGAAGTAGAGCACCTCCTGCTGCCACCAGAACATGATGTCGCCGGCGGTGAACGGATGCCCGTCGGACCAGCGCAGGCCGCGCCGCAGGGTGAACGTCCACACGCGCTGGTCGGGCGTCACGGTCCAGGATTTGGCGAGATGCGGCACGACCGGGTAACCCTCCGGCGACCAGCGCACGAGTGACACGTAGGACAGTCGGGTGTGCATGATGCCCTCCAGATCCTCGGAGTTGATCGCCACGCGGTGCCAGGTGCCGCCGTAGCGGCCGAGTCCATCCACGCCCCCGAGCACCAGCGGCTCCGGGCCGACGCGCTGGTCGAGGGGCGGCAGTTTGCCGTCGTGCACGAGCTCGGACAGGATGGGCGATTCGTGCTTCGGCCACCACGCGGCGTGTGCGCCCTCGGCATAATTGACGTCGCGCCAGATGACTTGGGGATGGACGGGATCAACCCGGGCGGCGCGGGCGGTTTGCGCGGCGCTGGCTTCCGCGGCCGAGGGCATGGCCGGACGGTGCGTGAGGTCGGGCCGGAAGAGGGCGGCGGTCGCGAGCATAAACCCCGTGAGCACAACGGCGACGGCAACCAGGCCCGCGGCAAATTTCAGCAGCAGGCGGAGGCGTGGGTGGGAGGAGAACATCCAGCGAAGGGCGGATCAGAGCGCGGCCACGCGCTCGAGGCAACGCGCGGCGCGGTCATCGGGCGTGAGGCCGAGTCCGGGCGCGGTCGGCACGGTGAGCACGTCGTGCTTGGGTGCGAGCGTCGTGCCCACGAGCGAATCGGCGAGGAACTGCGGGCCGTTGAGCGCGCACGGCGACGCGAGTCCGGCCCACGCGTAGAGCTGCGTGGCGGCAGCGAGGGAAAAATCCGGGTCGGTCAGGCCCGAGCCGAGGATCATCAACCCGGCCGCGCGGAGCTGGTTGACGATCTGCACGGATGGACGGAGGCCGGCGTTGCGCGCGGGTTTCAGGGCCATGCCGTCCATCAGGCCGAGCGCGATGAACTCGGCCGCGACCTCGGGTCCGACGATGCCCTCGTCCATGAGGATGGGAAGCGCGCCCTGCTTTTTCAGCGCCTGATAGCCGCGGATTGCGGTGGGTGGTAACGGCGACTCCAGCACGTCCACCCCGGCGGTCCGCAGCTTCGGCGCGATCGCGAGCGCCTGCTCGGGGGTGTAGCCGGTGTTGGCGTCGGCCCAGAGAAAACCATCCGGAGCAAACGCGCGCACGCGACGCGCGAGGTCCAGATCATATTCGGCGGACTGCGGGTAGCCGACCTTGAGGTTGAAATTCCGGTAGCCCCGGGCGCGACCCTCGGTGAGCTGCTGCTCGATCACGGCGGGCTTCGGCGAGGCGACCGTCCAGCTGAGCGTGAGCGAGGAACGTGCGGTATCGGGCGGACCGAACAGTTTCCAGGCGGGGACGTTGCGTTGCTTGCCGGCGAGATCGTGGCAGGCGAGGTCGAGCGCGGCCTTGCACAACGGTTGGCCGGTGGAAAATGCCGGGCGGATCGCGGTGTTCATCGCGGCATGGAGGCCGTCGAAGTCGGCGGGGTCGCGTCCGAGCAGCAGCGGCGCGAGGTAAAGCCGCAGCGTGGTGAGCACGGTCTCGACCGTCTCGTAGGTCCACGACGGCACGGGCACGGCCTGGCCCCAGCCGGTCCAGCCATCGGCATCGGTCAGGCGGACAAGCACGCTGGGCCGGGTGACGCGGCCGTCGGGGCCGGGCGCGAAGAACTTGAACTCCCCCGCCACCGCATAGTCGAAGCGGCCGATCTCGACTTGGACGATAGGGCTCATGAGTTAATATTTACAGGAGGGAACGGAGGAAACGGTGAGGTGAAGGAGGAAGTATCTTTGCTCAGTTTCCTCTGTTCCCTCCTGTAAAATGGATCGGAAGATCGATTCAGGGTGTGGCCGGATTCAGTGCCGGATTGCGGAGGAAGCGGGCGTGGACGTCACGGATGTAGTCGCGGGCGCGGCGGGCGGATTCGTAGGGATCGCCGCCGAGGTCGTAGGCTTGGGAGACGATCGGGCTGGTGTAGCCCTTTGACCAGAGCAGCCCGAGGGCAGCAGCGATGTCGATGTTGCCGTCGTCGAGCGGACGCGTGCGGAACGGCTCGGCGGGTTTCGGCCAGCCGTTGAGCACGGCGAAATAGCCGATGCGCTCCATGCCGGGCGTCGCCATCAGTTCAGGGAAGTCGGGGACGCCGAGGTGGAAGTGGGAATGGAAGATCGCCACGCCCGGGCGGATGACCTTGGCGCCGGCATCCTGCAGCACGCGCAGCTCGGCGGCCGGGGTGTCGATGATGAACCAGACGTGGTTGTAGAGGTTGCCGCTCATGCCGCGGGCGGCGAGTGCGTCATCGGCCGCGCGCACGATGCGGACGGTGCGTTCCCAGTGACGCGGCTCGGCCTTGGCGGAACCGGCCTCACGGTAGTCGGGCGGACTCGTGCCGGCGGGATTGCTCATGACGGTGAAATTCAGGAACGCCTGCGGGTCGATGGCGTGAAGCCGCTCGATGATGCGGCGCGTGCGCTCGATCTCGGCGTCGATTGTGGGGAACTCCGCGTCGGTCGCGCCCTTGGCCACGACGTACATGCCGGCGTGTTTGAGTCCGCTGGCCTTGAACGCGGCGGCGGCCTCGTCCCAGGACTTGTCGTCGTTGGGCTCGATCGGGTGCAGCTCATACCCGTCGAAACCTAGATCCGCGGCAATCGCGAGCCGGGTGCGGAACGGGTAATTGCGGCGGTGCCCGGCGAAGTGGTTGTTGAAGAGGTAGAGCGGGTTGGGGAGGGGCATGAGCGAAGCCAGTTGTAAGTTGAGCGGTGAAAACTGAATGCGGTTGAAAGCCGGGAAGCTCCCGCGCGATGAAGTGGTTTTTAGGTGTGCGTCCGGGTTTCCGCTGCCGGGTCTTTCAACGTTCAATCCTCAACTTTCAATTTCGTCGCTCACGCGACGACTTTTACCGCCTGCTGCGTCTTGGCGGAGGCGAGGAGGGCGTCGATCACGCCGTGGATGCGGACGTTGTCCTCGAGGGTGTTGGACGGCGCGCGGTTTTCGCGGATGGCGGCGGTCAGCTCGCGGATGGGGTGGACGATGGCGTCGTCCCAATTGGGCGGGGCGTCCGGCAGCACCGTGGTTTTCAGCTCATCGGTGCCGACGTAGGCGTAGTGCTGCAGGCCGGGCTTCTCGGGCATCGGCATGAAATAGGAATCGAGGCCGCCCTTTTTCCCGCGCAGCTCGATGGTGTGGCGCGACGGGCCATGCTCGGCGGCGCGACGTTCCCAGAGAATGGTCAGGCCGCTCTCGCAGATGATCTGGGCGCAGTAATGGCCGTCCACGTCGAGGCAGGGCGGCACGCGCTCCTTCGTGAGCGGGAAATAATTGCCCAGGGTGCCGAACACCACGCGCGGCCGGAACAGGTCGCCCAGGATCCAGCTGAGCCAGTCGAGGTCATACGGACCCCAGTCGTAGGTCATGCCGCCGCCGTTTTTCGCGGGGTCGTTGCGCCACGGGGGCAGGGTCGTGCCGGGTTTCGGCGCGCCGGTGACCTGGGTGTAGGAGACGTGATAGAGTTCGCCCAGTTCGCGCTGGGCGACCATGGACCGCGCCTTCAGGGCGATGCCGGCGCCGTGGTAGCGGGAGGAGGCGCAGAGGACCTTGAGCTGCGGCACGGTCTTCTGCACGGCGATGACCTCGCGCACCTCGGCCTGGTTCAGCATGAAGGGTTTCTCGCAGAGCACGTGTTTGCCGGCGCGCAGGGCGTCGATCGTCATCGGCTTGTGCAGGAACGGCGGGGTGGCGATGTACACGGCGTCGACCTCCGGGTCGGCGAGCAGCTGGTGGTAGTCGGCGTAGATTTTTTTCACGCCACCCGCCGCGGCCGCGAGCTTGGCGGCGGCCTCCGCGTTCACGTCGGAGATGGCGACGGCGGTGGAGCCGCGGTCCTCGGTGAAGACGCGGGCCATGTAGTTGGCGATGACGCCGGCACCGATGATGCCGTAGCGGATGGGTTGGTCAGCCATGAAGGAGCGTGGGAGGGGTTGGGAGTGCGGTCGGCGTCAGACTAGGCGCAACTCGCCGCTCGCCACTAGAGAAAAGAAATGAAAATTTCCGCGGCGCGACATGCAGCTCACTCCCATCAACTCGGCCGAGGCCATCTTTGAGGCGTTTTTCGATGAAACGCTGAGCGGCCTGCCCGCATGGACCGTGCACGGCGGCGGCGCCGAGGGACTGCAGGTCGTGCAACGCTGGGCGTGGGTGCATTACGAGTGGCAACGGGCGCCGGCGGATTGCGCGACGCCC
Organism: uncultured Opitutia bacterium; assembly: GCA_903839035.1. Classification (GTDB taxonomy): domain Bacteria; phylum Verrucomicrobiota; class Verrucomicrobiia; order Opitutales; family Opitutaceae; genus Opi-474. The sequence goes on along the minus strand of CAIMAQ010000076.1, from coordinate 30,480 downwards.
GCACTGCGGATGAGCCGGACGCTCGAGCTCACTTGCGGGGACTACGAGACGCTGATGTTTTCGCTGATGGCGCCGCCGGGCGCGCGCGTGGCGCTGGTTGCCGGGACGGATGCGGGGGAGCGACGGATGCTCAGCCCGCCCTTCGCCCACCAGAAACGCGAGCTGCTCCTGCCGCTCGGCGGGGCGCGGCGGATCACGGCGTTGACGCTGGAGATTTTTGTCGATCCGCAGCAGCCGGCGGGAGTCGTGGGCTGGCTGAACTGGATCGGCCTGCAGCACGGCGGACAACTCGAGCGTTACCTGCGGCAGGTGGCGCGGTTTGATGAGCGCTGGGAGGACTATCTCAAGCCCGAGAGCTTTGAGCCGACGTTTGAACCCGCCTACGGCTTGCACCTCACGGGGGCGGAACTGGCGGAGGCCCGGGCTGCGCTGGTGAAGGGCGGCGGGCCGAAGGCGTCACCGCTGTGGGACCAGGCTGAGGACGCGCGGCGGCTGGTGCCGGAGAAAATGACGACGGAGTATGTTAATTTCTGGAACGACACGCGCTTCAGCCGCGAGCGCGACACGGGCAAACACCTGCTGACGCACGGCGCCAACGCTGCGCAGGCGTCGGTGCTGTTCCGCGACAAGACGCTCGGCCGGCTCGCCGCGCGGTACGCGATGTGCCTCGCGCACAGCACGCGCTGGGATCCGTCGTTTCTCAGCTGGCTGCCGGGCTGCAAGTGGGAGCACCGCGCGTTTGTGCCGAGCCTGGTGATGTACGACTGTGCGCTGATCCTTGATTTGTGCGGCGAGTGGTTCACCGACTATGGCCGGCAGCTGATCCTGCGCCGGCTCGCGGAGGAAGGGCAGGGCACGAACAACTACAACACCTGGTGGTGGGAGTATCTGTTTTGGTGCAACCAGACGGCGTGGTTCATGCCCGGCCGGATGTACGCCTACCTCGTGCTGGAGAAAACGATGCCGGCCCGCTCGGATCCCTATCCGAAGCCGGCGGTGTCACGGGTTGCACCGTACACCGACCTCGCGCTGGCGGACCTCTACGACAACCTCGCGAAGATCCTGCTGCCCGACGGCGGGTACACGGAGGGGCCGATGTATTTCACGTTCACGGCGCGGCAGGCGATGATCACGTGCTACTACTATGCCCGGGCGCGCGGCAAAGTGGGCCGCGAACTGATTCCGGCCGCGATGCGCGCGACGGCGCAGATGGCTGAGGTGCTGGCGAGCACGGCGGACGACCTGCAGATGATCCTGATCTGCGACGCGCAGTACATCCCGCAGGAAGGCGCGGCGTTCCTCGCATGGCTGATGCCGGATTCGCACTGGGTGACAATCTTCCGCAAGTCGGTCGCGCGCACGGGCGGTCAGCCGATGACGCTGCTCGCGCAGAACCTCCTGCGCGAAGTGCCGGCGACGGGCCCGGAGTTCCGTCCGCTGGTCGAGATGCCCAAGATTGGCCAGCTGGCGTCGCACCGGAAACTGGGCGGCGAGCGGGTGAAACTCTTCCTGATGGGCAACCAGTCGGGGGCGTCGCACACGCACGAGGACAAGGGCTCGTTCGTGCTGGAGTTCGCCGGCGATGCGTTTGCGCGGGACTTCGGCAGCTGCGACTACAGCAACCCGCTCGCGGATGTCCTCAAGCACTGCCAGCGGCACAACATGCTCGTGCCGGTCGCCGCGGGGGCGCGGCCGCGGCCGGCCAACCCGATCTTCGCCGACATCACGCCGCAGGCGCGCGGTGACGCGACAAGTTTTCACGCCACGATGGATTTGAAAGCCGGCTGGGAAGGCTGGTTCACGCGCTGGACGCGGACGTGGGACTCACCGACTCCGGCCGAGCTCACGATCACCGACGACTGGGCGCTCGAGCAGGGCGAAGGCGTGACGTTTTACTGGACGACCACGCTGCCGATCACGCTCGACGCGAAAAACCGCCGCGCCGTGATCCAGGGCCGCCGCGGCCGCGCGACGCTGACCTGGGGCGAAGGGATCGAGGTCGCCATGGAACAGCTGCCCCTCGAGGAACCCATCTGGAAAAAGGTCATGCAGGAGCGCAAGGAGCAGTACCTTGTCGCAACGCTGCACGGCGAGACCCAGCCCCGCCTCGCGCTCACCCAGCGCGGCCGAAGCGGGCAGCTCGCGGTGCGGGTAAAGCTGGAGTTGCGGTAGCACGGACTCCACGACCGCCGCCGACCCAGTCATTATCACCTGCACCCACCGCCCCCCTGCTTCCGCCCGCCCCCCAAAAAAACGGCCGTGGCCGCGATGTCGTTTTCACTTAATAAGTGAAAACGACCGAGAGTCCGGTGGCGCAGGCTGGGGCGGGGTGGGCGGATCTAGCTGGGGTTGATGCCCTCGCGCCGCAGGGAGAGCCAGAGCATGAGCCGGAGCGTGCGTTCCGCATCAGGGGCTGCCTGGCGGCGGACGAAATAGTCATGCACGCGTTGCGGGGGGACCCCGAGCAGGCGGGCCAGGCGCGATTTTTCCCCGTGAGGCCGGAGCAGGGAGGCGATGGAGACAGCCAACGCGTTCCACAAGGGAGTCCCTGCACCAGGCCGCAGCGTGGAGCCGCACCGCACCCGGCGGCGGGCGCGGCTGCCTTGGCGGGCGGCGCGGGCGAGTTCCTGGGCCACGGCGAGCAGCGCGCCGACCGGTTCGAGCGCCCGATTCACGCTAGCGGCGGCAGGTGAGGTCATGACGTGACCCTGGTCGTTTTCACCTATTAAGTGAAAACGACGGAGGGTGTTATTTCCGTAAAGGAAGACGGCCGGAGAGGAAGGGCCGGTGAGACCGGCTTGCGTTTGAGCACCGGCTCAGGGCGCCAGCGGGACCAGCGGGTGGAGGTCGCGGGCAGGATCGCCGGCGTTTTCGGCCGCGGTCCAGATGCAATGCATCAGCGAAATTCTTATTCGGCGGGACTCAGGTCAGGATTGAACGGGTTAATCCGCGACCCGGCGCCAGCCCACGGCGAGGCCCTGCTCGCCCTCCATCCCCACGCCAACTGCGCTGACCTTGCCCCCGGTGATCCACGACACGTGGTAGACCTCACCGGTCTTCTCGATGACCAGGTCGTACTCATCCGAAAACTCGCCGCTCTCGAGGAAGTAGCGGACGTGGTAGTGCCCGACATAGCCTTCGCGGGGGCCGCCGGTCGCGAGGCCCGGGCCGCGGTAGGTCTCCCCGTAGATCCAGCGCGCGTTCAGGGTCCCCGGTGAGAGACTCTTGGTATACAGGACAAAGCCAATGTTGGCGGCCGCGGCTTTTTCCGCCGGCGGGGTGGAGGCATGGCTGGTGGACACCAGCAGGCAGGCCATTGAGACGGTGAGAACTAGGCGTCTAAGCATAAGAATCCTTTCAGGTGGGTGGGACGGAGCGGCGGGGTGGGTCAGACCCAGCTCTTTACCTTTCGGCGGCAGGCTGAGGCAAAGGGTAAAGCCGAAATCCCGCTTCAGGCGTCAAAGCGATCGCCCACGGTGGTGGGTGCCGAGATTACGAGAAAGGTGACCACGACCGCTCCCTTGTTCATGAAGCGGTGACGCTCGCCTGGAGCGACTTCGAGGCCTGAGCCCGCGGGCAGGGTGTGCTCTACGCCCTCGACCTCCAGCGTAGCCTCCCCGGTCAGCACATAGAAGAATTGCCGGGCGAGTTTGTGGTAGTGCCGGACCTCCGCTATCCCCGCGGGCACCCGTTCCTCAATGACGCTTAGCCCGGGCTGGTTGACCAGGCACCAGCCATCGCAAACGCCGCCCCAAACATTGTGCGGTGCGGTGGCCTTGGAAATCGGAGCAGACATCTTGCCGAACCGCGGGATTACTTTTGGCGTGCCAGCTGCAGACTCACTATTTCGTACGGGGCGAAAGTCAGGCGGCCGTTGCGCAGCGGGGCGCTGAGTGTATTGCCGAGGAGGTCCACTTTGCGGGCGGTCCAGCCGGGCGCGAAGTTCAGTTTGGCGGTGCCGCGCTGGCCGGCAACTTCGTGGAGGCGGAGGACCCAGCGGTCCCGGCCTTGGGGCTGGGCCCAGTGGGGGATCAGGGTTTCGCCGCCCTCGAGGCCGGTGAAGGCGGAGGTCTGGGGGACGCCACGGTAGGCCAGGGGCGGGGTGAAGAGATTCTCGGCCTGCGTGGCAGGTTGCTCGGCGCGGGGGGCGGTGAGATCGTAGAAGCCGAGCGCGAGCTCGATCGTGTGGCGGCCGAGGTCGGTGTAGATCGTGGCGGGTTTCGGCAGGCGGCTGAGTTGCTGCGGATAGGCGCGGCCATGGTCCTCGTAGCCGACGTGGCGGGGGGTGCGGAGGAGCGTGACGGCGAGGTCGCCGTCACGGACGCTGACGCCGTATTTATTTTCGGTCAGCGCGAACAGGCCGGAGCGTTCGCCCTCGGAGCTCACCGTCGCCCAGCGGCTCATCGGCCATTCGAACATCGCCTCGGCCTCGCGCGTGGTGGCGAGCTGCGGCCGCAGCACGCTGCCAAACGGCGTGCCGCAGCGCACCTCGCGTCCGCGGTAAGCGGTCGGAAAATGCAGTTTCAGGAGCGAGTTCTCCTCGTGGTAGTCGAGCTCGACGGTCAGGCGGAGCACGCTCGCGCCGGGCTCGAGTGAGTAGCGCACCGTCGCGGTACTCTGGGCGCCGAGTTTCCGGGTGACAGCAATGGAATCTTTGCCGGTGACGATTTTCGCCGGACCGTGCGCGGGTTGTCCGAGCGAAAGCGTGGAGCGGTCAATGTCCCACGGGCCGAAATTGGCGGCGTGGTCGGGATAGGCGACGAGCCGGCCGGCACCGGCGGAGAGCTCGATGGCGCGGCCGTCCACGCTGAGCGCGGCGAGTTCGCCGCGGGCATCGAGGCGCGCGGTGACGCGGCCGTTGGACAGGGTGCGGGCCTGGACGGTGACTTTCGGCACGCCACGGACGATGGCGTCGGAGAGGCGAACGCCGGCGAGCGGCGGGAGGTCGACGACCTTGCCGGCGACGACACAGCGGCGGGCGAGAGGGAGGGGGTTGAAGAGGTGGAGCGTGTTGCCCTCAACGCGCTGGTTCGCGGACCGACGTTTCAACGCATTGGGGGCAATGCGTTCCACCTGTCGGAGTGCTGCGGCTGTTTGCTCACGGGTGAGTCGCGCGAGTTCCGGGAGGCCCTTCACGTAGACCTCGGGAATGGAACTGCCGGGGATATAGTCGTGGAACTGCGCGAAGACCATGCGGCGCCAGGCGTGGGCGAGATCGGAGCCAGGAGTTCCCTGAGTCGCGACGAGGACGGCCTCGTGGGCCTGCAGGGCACGCTCGAGGTCGCGGAAGTGGGACTTCACGCGGCTCTGCGTCGTGAACGTGCCGCGGTGATATTCCAGGTAGATTTCGCCATCGAGGGCGGGGAGCTGGGCGCGTTTCATCGCGAGGCGGTCGAAGAAGGCCTCGGGCTGGTCCCATTTCAGGGCGGGGAGGCCGCGCAGTGCGTTGAGCCGGCGGGCGCGCTCGCACATTTCCTCGCTTGGGCCGCCGCCGCCGTCGCCGTAGCCGTTCGGCATGAGGACCTCGTTGTGGATGTCGCCCTGTTGGTTTTGCCGGGCGGAGGCGTTGATCTGGTCGACGGCGAGGGTGTTGTTGAACTGCACGCCCTGCGTGACGTGGCTGACCACCGCGTGGCCGCCAGCGCCGCGCCAGACGAAGCTGGAGTGCGGGAAGCGGTTGGTGGTGTTCCACGTGGTCTTGGTCGTGAAGAAATAATCCACGCCGCTCAGCTTCATCAACTGCGGCAGGCACGCGCTGAAGCCGAACAAGTCGGGCAACCAGAGCACGCGGGAATTTCGGCCGGTGAGTTTGCGAAACGATTCCTGGCCGACGATGAACGCGCGGGCGAGGCCCTCGCCGCACGGGACGTGGGAATCGGCCTCGACGTACATGCCGCCGGTGGCTTCCCACTGGCCGGAGCGCAGGCGGGCCTTCACGGCGCGGTGCAGCTCGGGCGAGCGGCGGGCGACGGCTTCGTAGCTCGCGGACTGTGAGTAGGCGAAGCGGAACTCGGGGTAGAGCGCCATCAGCCGGTTGACGTTGGAGAACGTGTGCACGGCCTTGCCCTCGCCGACCTGCTCGGTCCAGAGCCAGACGAGGTCAAGGTGGGAGTGGCCGGTCAGCGCGGCGCGGGAGAAAGGCGCGGCGTCCTTCATCTCGCGGTAGACCGCGGCCAGCGCCCGCCGCAGGGCCTCCACGCCGGACGTGTCGAAGGCATCGAGCGCGAGGTCGAGTCCGCGTAGCAGGCGGCGGAACTGCGCCGAGACATCGATCAGCGGCGGCTGTTGCGCCATGGCCTGGAGTTCACGCGGCACGCCGGGGAGTTCCCGGGCGCGGAGCTCGATCAGGTAATCGTAGAGGCAGTTCAGGTCGTGGTACGCGGCCCAGGCGGAGTCGTCGCGGCGGAGGAGTGAGGCGCCGCGGAAGAGGTTGCCGTTTTCGGCGAGACCCTTCGCGTCGGGGTGCCAGACGGCGGCCTGGCAGCAGAGTGACTCGACCCAGACCTCGCGCACGCCGGCAGGGAGCTCAACGGTGCGGTGGGCGACGTCGAAGCCGTAGAACGGCGTGCCGTTGATGAAGAGGGTGGCCTCGCCCTGTTCGTCCCAGCGCATCCAGCGCGGACCGCCGGACGGGAAGGTGACCTTGCACCAGCGCTGGTCGTAGAGCCGACCCCAGGCCTCCCCGGCGCGCACGGGGCGGCGCGGGGCTTTTTTGCCGACAGCCAGCGGGATATGATCCGGGCGGCTGGCGGTGGCCTCGACGGCCAGTGGGCGCGGGTCCGACCAGATCATTTCGGCCAGACGCAGCACACCGCGCTGGGCGCGCAGGGGCGTCATCGAGAGCAGGGGATTGAGGGGCAGCATCGGAGAGGGAAGTAGAGCGGCGAGGATGTCATTGCGAGCCCGACGTGGCGGGAGGTGGGGAGGGTGTCGGTTTTTAGCCGGAAGCCATGAAGCCGGGAACGATCGGGGGCTGGGGTGGTCGTCGGTTTCCATACCGACGATAGATCTGCACGCGGACAGGCGCTTGTCGTCGGTGTGGGAACCGACGACCACCTCCGGTTCCTGGCTTCCGACTTAAACCCGCTTGGTCTGCTTCGGCTGGGGCATTGACCGCCTGCGACAATTTCGTCTGGTTGGCTCCGATGTCACCCACGCTCCTTGTTCTCGCCGCGGGCATGGGTTCGCGCTACGGCGGGCTCAAGCAGATCGATCCGGTCGGGCCTTCCGGGGAAACCGTGCTCGATTATGCGGTGTTCGACGCGCTACGCGCGGGCTTCGGGCGAGTGGTGTTCGTGATCCGGCGGGATTTTGAGGCCGTGTTTCGCGAGCAGATCGGCGCCAAGTACGCGGGCCGGATCGCAGTGGACTACGTTTTCCAGGCGCCCGATGCACTGCCGGCGGGATTTGCGCTGCCGGCGGGCCGGGAAAAACCCTGGGGGACGGGACATGCGGTGTGGTGCGCGCGCGAGGCGGTGCACGAGCCGTTTGCGGTGATCAATGCGGACGATTTTTACGGGGCGGACTCCTTCGCGCAGCTGGCGAAGTTCCTGACGAGCCCGGTGGCTTCGCCGCGCGGCTTTGACCCGATGTCGGGTCATCGCACGCCGCGCACGATGGCGGCGCAGTTCGCGATGGTGGGGTTCACCATGGCCAACACGCTGTCCGAGCACGGCGCGGTCGCGCGCGGGCTTTGCGCCACGGGGCCCGGCGGGTTGCTGGAGTCCATCACGGAGCAGCCGGGGATCCTCGCGGCGGACGTGGGCGCGAAGAAGAAATTTTCCGGCCAGGAAACGGTCTCGATGAACTGCTGGGGCTTCACGCCGGCGCTGTTTGCGGGACTGGACCGGCAGTTGCACGAGTTTCTGGCCGCGCGCGGCACCGACCTGAAGGCGGAGTTTTATTTGCCGGCGGCGGTGTCGGAGATGATTGCACGCCACGAGGCGGCGGTGCGCGTGCTGCCGACGGGGAGCGCGTGGTTCGGGGTGACCTACCGCGAGGACAAGCCGCGCGTCATGGCGGCGATCGCGGAACTGGTGCGTACGGGTAACTACCCAGCTCAACTATTTTGATGGCCCCGGATCGGTGGCTCCGGAAAAAAGAAGCACAGCTGTTTTCCCCGCGCGATTTTTGCCGTGAAAAATTCCCCCTCCGGCTGGCCCGTCCTCAAGTCCTACACCAACGGTAACCTGGCGCGCGTGGCGATGCCCGTAGGCGGGATTGGGACCGGGACGGTCTCTTTCACGGGGTGGGGCGCGTGGCGTCACTGGGAAATCATGAACCGGCCGGCGAAAAACTACACGCCGTCGGGGCAGGGCGGCGCGGCGCCGTTCTTTGCGGTGCGCGCGGCGCGGCGGGGCGAGGCGCCGGTGACGCGGCTGCTCGAGGGTCCGCTGCCGGTGGGTGAGTGGGAAGGCGAGGAAGGGTCGCCCACGCGCCAGGCCGGCCTGCCGCGGTTCCGCCGCTGCACGTTTCGCGCGGCGTATCCGCTGGCGCAGGTGGAGCTGGCCGATGAGGCCATGCCGCTGGGTGCCGTCGTGCAGGTTTTTAACCCGTTTATTCCTGGTGACAGCGCGCGCAGCGGGCTGCCGGTGGCGCTCGTGCGCGTGGTGTTGCGCAATCCCTCGCGGGCGCCGGTGAGCGCGTCAGTGGCCGCGGTGCTGCCGAATTTCATCGGGGCGGACGGGTTCGCGCTGAAGCTGGACGATTTCCGCGGCCGGTTGTTTCCGGCGGGCGCGGCGGGCAACCGCAACGAGTGGCGCGAGGCGGGCGGGTTGCGCGGGCTCGCGATGAGCTCGGATGGCGTGGAGCGCGGTCACGTGGCCTGGGGTACGATGGCCTTGGCGACGACGGCCAGGAAAGGCGTGACGCACCGGGCCTGCTGGCAGGACTTTGTCTGGCCCGCGGACTCGCTGCTCGATTTCTGGGATGATTTCGCAACGGATGGCAAACTGGAGGTGCGGACGTCGAAAAATGACACGCCCACGGGATCGCTGGCGGTGGCGATCGAGGTGCCGGCGATGAGCGAACGCGCGGTGGAGTTTGTCGTGGCCTGGCATTTTCCGAACCGCGAGACGTGGAGCCGGCCGGCGACGGAGCCGCCGACGCTCGTGGGGAATTTCTATGCGACGCAGTTCGCCGATGCCTGGGCGGCGGCGGAGCACGCGGCGAAGGCCTGGCCGGCGCTGGAGCGCGACACGCTGGCGTTTGTGCGCGGCGTGACGGAGAGCGACCTGCCGGCGGAAGTGCGCGAGGCGGCGTTGTTCAACCTCTCGACGCTGCGTTCACAGACCTGTTTCCGCACGGCGGACGGGAAATTCTACGGCTGGGAAGGCTGCTTCGATCGCCGCGGGAGCTGTCATGGCAGCTGCACGCACGTGTGGAATTACGAGCACGCGACGGCGCACCTGTTCCCGGACCTCGCGCGCTCGATGCGGGAGACGGAGTTTTCGGAGTTCATGACGCAGCCGGACGGGCTGATGACCTTCCGCGTGGCGCTGCCGCTCAAGGTTGGGTCGAGCTGGGGGCTGGCGGCGGCGGACGGGCAGATGGGCTGCCTGATCAAGCTGCACCGCGAGTGGCGGCTGTCGGGCGACACGGCGTGGCTGAAGGGACTCTGGCCGCGGGCGAAGTTGGCGCTGGAGTTTGCGTGGCTGCCGGGCGGCTGGGATGCGGACCAGGATGGTGTGATGGAAGGTGCGCAGCATAACACGATGGACGTGGAGTATTTCGGGCCGAACCCGCAGATGGCGTCGTGGTACCTCGGCGCATTGCGTGCGGCCGAGGAAATGGCGCTCGCGCTGGGGGAAAAGAAATTCGCCGCGAAGTGCCGCGATCTGTTCGAACGCGGCCGGGCGTGGGTCGATGCGAACCTGTTCAACGGCGATTATTACGAGCACCGCATCCAGCCGCCGGGCAGCTGGGACAAGGTGCGGACGGGACTCGTGGCCGGGATTGAGGGCAAGAGCGCAACGGCGCCGGATTACCAGTTGGGCGCCGGTTGCCTCGTGGACCAGCTGGCGGGACAGGTGAACGCGCATTTCGAGGGCCTTGGCCATTTACTGGACCCGGTGCACGAGCGCGAGGCGCTGCGCGCGGTGCTCGCGCACAACCGGCGGCATGGCTTTGACGGGCATTTCAACCACATGCGCAGCTATGTGCTGGGCGACGAGACGGCGCTGCTGATGGCGTCGTATCCCCGCGGTCAGCGCCCGGCGCGGCCGTTCCCGTATTACACGGAGGTAATGACGGGGTTTGAATACTGCGTGGCGCTGCACCTCGCGCAGGAAGGCATGGTGCGCGAGGCGCTGAAGGTCGTGCGGGACATCCGCGAGCGCTACGACGGCCGGAAGCGGAACCCCTTCGACGAGGCCGAGTGCGGTCACCACTACGCCCGGGCGATGAACAGCTGGGGGCTGATCCCGGCGCTCACGGGCTTTCACTACTCCGCGGTCACGGGCGGACTGAGCTTCGCCCCGAGCAAGCGGCATGTGAACTGGTTCTGGTCGATCGGAACGGCGTGGGGCACGGTGGACCTCGCGCCGACGCGCCGGCGGACGAAAGTAACCCTGACGGTGCTGGGGGGAGGGCTGAAGTTGAGCCGGTTGGCCCTGACGGGCTTCGGGCAAAAGGAGTTTAAATCCGAGAAAACCCTCGCGCCCGGGCGGCCGCTGACGCTTGAAATAGCGCCCGCCGCATGAGTTCCGCCGTTATCCCGCCCGAATTTCACGAAGTCATTTCCGCCTTCCCGCTGCCCGGCCGGATGGTGTCCGCCGCGCCGCACGGCAGCGGGCACATCAACGAGACCTACGCGGCGGTGTTTGCCGAGGGCGCGGGGACGCGCCGCTATGTTTTCCAGAAGATCAACCACCGCATCTTCAAGGATGTGCCCGGGCTGATGGACAACGTGCGCCGGGTGACCGCGCACATCGCGACGAAGGTGCGGGCGGCGGCGGGCGAGGCGGCGGCGAAACGTGTGCTGACGCTGGTCCCCGCGAAGGACGGCCGGGCCTTCGCGCAGGATGCCGGCGGTGGCTACTGGCGGGTGTACGATTTCATCGAGGGCGCGCACACCGTGGACCGCGTGACGACCGAGGCGCAGGCGACTGCGGTCGCGGCCGCGTTCGGGGAATTCCAGGCGCAGCTGGCGGACCTGCCGGGCGGGCGGTTGTTTGAAACGATTCCGAATTTTCACCATACGCGCAGCCGGTTTGAGAACTTCCGCAAGGCCGTGGGGGAGAACGCGGCAGGGCGAAAGGGTGAGGTGGCGGCGGAGATTGATTTCGCATTTTCCCGCGAAGCGGATGCCGACGTGCTGCTGAACCTGCTCGCGCTGGGGCAGATCTCGGAGCGCGTCACGCACAACGACACCAAGATCAACAACGTGATGCTCGACGACGCCACGGGGAAGACGGTGGCCGTGATCGACCTCGACACCATCATGCCGGGGCTGCCGCTGTACGATTTCGGCGAGATGGTCCGCACGTCGGCGAGTTCGACGTACGAGGACGACCCCGACGCCGGCAACATGCACGTGGTGCTGCCACCGTTTCACGCGCTGGTACAGGGGTATCTCGCCTCGGAAGTGGGCGGCGTGCTTAACGCTATCGAGCGGGCCCATCTCGGTTTTGCGGGGAAGCTGATGGCTTACGAGAATGGGCTGCGCTTCCTGACGGACTACCTGCAGGGCGACACCTATTACAAAATCAAGCACCCGCGGCACAACCTGGACCGGTGCCGGACGCAGTTCGCGCTCGTGCGGAGCATCGAGGCGGCGAAAGGCGCGATGGATGCGATCATCGCGAGGTCCTGATATTTTTGCCCACGGAACCCACGGAAGCAGGAAATTTTATTCCGTGTATTCCGTGGGTTCCGTGGGCAAACTCTGCCCATGAAGTTCTCGAGAGCTGATGCTGATGTTTTTGTGCCGGAGGGCGGCGATGCGGCGGTCGCGCTCGCGCGGACGACGCACCTCTGCGTGATCGCCCATCAGGATGACATCGAGATCAACGCCTACCCGGCGGTCGCGGAGTGTTATGGGAAGGCCGACAAGTTTTTCACGGGCGTGACAGTGACGAATGGCGCCGGCTCCCCACGGGCGGGAAAGTACGCGGCGATGACCGATGCCCAGATGATGGACGTGCGCCGCGAGGAACAGCGCGCGGCGGCGCGGCTGGGGAAGTACAACCTGCAGCTTCAGCTCGGGCATCCCAGCGCGGACGTGAAGAAATCCGGTCACGGCGGCGTGGCGGCGGATTTGAAGGCGATTTTCGCGGCGTGCCGTCCGAGCGTCGTTTACCTGCACCAGCCGGCGGACAAGCACGATACGCACGTGGCGGTGCTGCTGCGCAGCCTCGAGGCGATCCGTTCGCTGCCGGCGGCCCAGCGGCCAAAGAAAGTTGTTGGGGTGGAAGCCTGGCGCGGCCTCGACTGGCTGATGGACAACGAGAAGTTGCCGCTGGATTGCAGCGCGCATCCGGAACTGGCGCTAAAGCTCATGCAGGCGTTCGACTCCCAGATCGCCGGCGGCAAGCGCTACGACCTCGCGGCGATCGGCCGGCGGCAGGCGAATGCGACCTTCTATGCCTCGCACGCGACGGACAAGTTTACGGAAATCGCCTGGGCGATGGACCTGACGCCGCTCGTGGCGGATGAGAAACTGAGCGTGGCGGAGTTTGCGCTGGGTCACATCGATCGGCTGCGGGCGGATGTGGCGGGACGGATCGCGAAGCTGGGCTGAACTTTGGTCGGGTTAGGTTTTAGGTGTTACGTGTTACGCGTGAACACCGGGCCTACACGCTAAAGTGCCACGACCTTCTGCCCGCTGTGCGAGGCGAGGGCGGCGGCCCAGATTTCGTGGTGGGCGACGGCTTCGTCCGGGGTGGCGCAGCCGAATTTATCGCCGAGGGCGCCGGCGCGTTCGGCGAGGTAGGCGGCCCACATCTGTTGGAGGATGTCGGGGAAGCCGGGTTCGAAGATGCCTCCCGTGATCGTCTTGAAGGGCGTGCCGAAACCGAGGTCGGTCTTTTCCCACCATTGCTCCTTATCGCGGCGGAAGGACCAGAAGGTCTTGGGCTCCTTCGTCGAATAACGCACACCGCGGTCGGTGCCGAGGACCTCGAAGATCCAGGTGTTGGTCTCGGTCGGCGCGAGGCGCTTCATCTCGAGCGTGAGCGGCGTGGCGTGGCCGGCGATGGGGGCGCTGCAGTGGAGGCTGGCGTTGTCCCAGGTGTCGCAGGCCGCGGTGCCGCCCTTGCCGTCGGGGCGCGTTGGGTAGATTTTTTGCAGCTGGGCGTAGACGCTGGTGGGCTTCCAGCCGAGGCGCAGCGGGACGTGGGCGACATGCAGGCCGAGGTCGCCCATCACGCCGATTTCGCCGCAGAACTTCGTCTGCCGTTTCCAGTTGATGGGTTTGGTCGGGTCGAGGTCGCTCGAGTGCAGGAAGGCACAGCGGGCCTCGAGGATGCGGCCGAGCGATCCGCTGGCGGCGAGCGACCAGGCCCGCTGGACGCCGGGGAGGAAGGGAAACTCCGACGACACGCGGACGAAGCGGCCGAGTTTCTTGGCTTCATCGCGGATGCGGCGGGCGGCGGCGAGATCGATGCCGAAGGGTTTCTCGGCGAAGAGGTCCTTCCCGGCGCGGAGGACGTCGAGGTAGATTTCCTCGTGCAGGTGGTGCGGGACGGCGGCGTAGACGATGTCGATGTCATCGCGCGCGAGCAGCTCGCGGTGACTGGTGACGAGGGTCTTGACCGTGGGCACCTGGCGGAACCAGTCGAGCAGGCCGGGCTGGAGGTCGCAGACGGCGACGAGCTCGGCCTTCACCGGAAAATCCACGAGTGCGAACCAGCGGGCGAGCGCGCTGGCGGCTTCGCGACCCATGAGGCCGCCGCCGATGATGCCGATTCTGACTGGGGTCATGGGTGATAGATGATGGGCGATGGGCGGAGGCTAAGGTCATGATCCCTGACAATCCTCCAAATCGGTTGGCTCCAACTTAAACCAAGAATTTGAGCGCCTCGGACGGGGAGACGCCGTCGTGGACGACGGCCATGAGCGCGCGCGTGATGGCGGCTGGCTTGGGGTGCTGGATGATGTTGCGGCCGTAGACGATGCCGGAGGCGCCTTGGGCGATCAGGGCGGCGGTGCGGGCGAGGATTTCGGCCTCGGGGGCCTTGCTGCCGCCGCGGACGAGAACCGGGATGCCACCGGCGGTTTCGATCACCTTGTGGTAGATCGAGACGTCGTCGGTCGGGTCGGCCTTGATGATGTCGGCGCCGAGTTCCACGGCCTGACGGACGAGCGGGATGATCTTGGTGGGGTCGCCATCCACCATGTAGCCGCCGGCCTTGGCGTTGGGCTGGAAGACGAGGGGCTCGATCATGAGCGGCATGCCGTAGTGGTCACAGGCCGGCTTCAGCTTGAGGATGTTCTGGATGCACTGGTCGGCGACCTCGGGCTGCTCGGGGATGCGGAATAGGTTCACGACCACGCAGGAGGCGTCGAGGCGGACAGCCTGCAGCACGGCGTCCTCGATCACGCGGGAAAACAACGCGCGCGGCAGTTGGGTGCCGTAGACGTTGGCGACGTCGGTGCGGAGGACGAGGGCGGGCTTGGGGCGCTGGGGCAGTTTTTGGAGGTGGGGGGCCTGGCCGACGGTCAGCTGGATGGCGTCGGGGGCGGCGGCGGCGAGGATCGCGATGGCGCGCGGCAGGTTTTCGATGCCGGCGAGGAAGGAGCCCTCGTTGAAAAAGCCGTGGTCGATGGCGACGTCGAAGCAGCGGCCGGTCTTGGGGTTGAAAAGGCGGTTGAGGCGGGCGGTTTTCACGGCGGGAAGGCTATCAGGACGGGCGCACGGGGGCGGGTTCAAGCCCAGAAGTTGCTCAGACTTAGCCAATCAGGAAGTAACTGTTGGATAATAGGTTCTGTAAAGGATTTGCGTCCTAGGCCGGTCTGAACAGCCTACCGGTCCGCCTATGCTCAGTCTGCCGGTTGAAATTTTGATCGTCTGTCTCCTTGTGCTCGCCAACGGCCTCCTCGCCATGGCGGAGACGGCGGTCGTGTCGGCGCGCAAAGCCCGGTTGCGGGAGTTGGCGGCGAAAAACGATACCGGGGCGGCCAAGGCGCTGGAGCTCGCGGAGCATCC
Source organism: uncultured Opitutia bacterium (assembly GCA_903839035.1). Taxonomy (GTDB): domain Bacteria; phylum Verrucomicrobiota; class Verrucomicrobiia; order Opitutales; family Opitutaceae; genus Opi-474. The sequence goes on along the minus strand of CAIMAQ010000076.1, from coordinate 15,335 downwards.
GACGCGCTTTCTGGCGCTGGTGCAGTTCTGGCTGACGCTTTCCGGCATGATCGCCGGTGTGCTGGGCGGGGCCAAGCTAGCCGGGCAGCTCACGACGCAGCTGGCGCGGGTGGAAGTGCTGGCGCCGTATGCCGGGGCGCTGTCCTTTATGATCATCACGGTGGGGCTGTCGGCGTTCATGCTGCTGTTTGGCGAACTCGTGCCGAAGCGCATCGGCCGCGCACATCCCGAAAAGGTCGCCGCGCTGCTCGCGGGTTCGATGCGCGGGCTGGCCTGGCTGGCGGCGCCGTTCCTGCGGCTGCTGGAGCTGGCGACGGATGGCATGACGCGGCTGATCCGGCTGCGCGCGCGGCCGGCATCGGAAACCGTGGGGGACGACGAGGTGCGGGCACTGATCGAGCAGGGCCTGCACGCCGGCGTGTTTCAACGCGCGGAACAGCAGATGGTCGAGGGGGTGCTCGCGCTGGACCAGCTGCCGGTAACGGCGCTGATGACGCCGCGGCCGAAAATCGTTTTTCTGAATCTCGACGACCCCGAGGAGACCAACTGGCGCAAGATCGTCACCAGCGGCCACTCGTATTTTCCCGTCTACCAGAACAACCGCGACCAGATCGTCGGCATGGTGCCGGTGAAGGCGCTCTGGGCGCACTCGGCGATCGGGCTGCCGACGACGCTCAAGAACCTGCTGCTGCCGCCGCTGATCGTGTCGGACAAGCTGACGGCGATCCAGCTGCTCGAGTCGTTCAAGAAGTCTGGCAAGCACATCGCGATCATCACGGATGAGTTCGGCGCGGTGCAGGGCCTGGTGACGCTGATTGACGTGCTCGAGGCGATCGTCGGCGACCTGCCAAGCCCGGGCCAGCGCAACCAGCCCGAGGCGAAGAAGCGGGACGACGGCTCTTGGCTGATCGACGCCACGCTCGCGACGAGCGAGCTGAAGACGCTGCTGGGCCTGACGGTCGAGCTGCCGCACGAGGATGAAGCGGAGTTCCAGACGCTGGGCGGTTTTGTGGTTACGCATTTCGGCCGCATCCCGGCGGCGGGCGATCATTTTGACTGGTCGGGCTGGCGCTTTGAGGTCGTGGACATGGACCGCCGCCGGGTGGACAAGGTGCTGGTGGCGAAGGCGCCGCCGGCCGCCGCGACCGCGGAGCAGGCCTCGGCCTAAGACTTTATCGCGGAGACGCGGAGGAGCGGAAAATTCAGGGAGCCGGATCGATTTCTGGTATTTCCGCTCCTCCGCGCTTCCGCGCTTAAGGTTTATTACGGTCCGCGTTTCGTGTGCGAATAACTTGTCGGCAAACCGGCGTTGCGTTTGAGTCCGCCGCCACCGACGTTTCGCCCATGGCGGACTCATGCAAGATGCCTTCACCGGACAACCCACCCGCATCCGCGGCCGCACCCTCCCGGGCGCGGACGACCGCGCCGCTCTTCAACACGATCACGAGCGACGACTGGAAGCGCTCGCTCGCCTCGGCGCGGCGGCAGCCGAATGCGGTCTCCGCGCAGATTCGGACCGCGATCTCGTCGTCCTCGCGGAAGACGAAGTAAGCCTGCTCGAGGCCGCCGGCCCGGAATGGGCGGCGCTGGGTGACGTGATCCGGGCGTGGCGCGCGCTGCTGCCGCTGCGGACGCTGGATGATTTTGGATTTCTCGCCGCGGCGGAAAATCCCCTGGAAGAGGCGAATGCCCGGCTGCGCCGGATCGGCGGCGGGGTGGAGGCGTGGGCCTTTGCGGCGGAAACGGACGGTTCGGTCTATAAATTCTACCTGCCGCGTGAGGAGAAGCGGATCGGCAGCGTGTTTGGGTTTCAGCCTGGGGACGAAGGCGCGCTGCTGGCGGAGGCGCGGCTGGGCGACTATCGCGGGCTGCTGGAGAAACTATTGCTCATCCACGCGCTCGGCGGGATGGCGACCGAGGTGGTGGCGGTGACGCCCGAGGGCATTGTCGTGGCAAAGCAGACGCTCGGCCAGCCGCTGCCGCAAGGGGACGATGTGTCCGGCGTGCTGCCGGCGGGGCTGATCGAGATTCCCTCGCGCTTCCTGCGGGCGAACCGCGACCATCCCCGGCTGCTGTTACACGGCGAGGAGGCGTGGCTGGTGGCGGATTTGCATGCGCGAAATTTTGTGCGGTGTGAGGACGGGGCGCTGCGGGTCATTGACCTCGTGGCGGCACCCTGGCCCGCGCCGGTGGCGGCGAGCCAGTCCCTGATGGCCGACTGGCTGAAGCGCGTGCGGCTCGACCCGACGGCTTCCGTTCTCCCGGGGGCGCGGGACGAGGAACTATAAAAATCGCCCGGCGCGAACCCCCACTCGTCCGCGCGCGCAGCTGTTTCCCGGAGGAAGTGTAACCCAATGGGTTACACTGGATCACGGGGAACTTGGTTTTGTCGGCGCACAAAAAAGGCGGGGTGCGATGCCCCCGCCTGACAAAACGAATGAGAGCCAGGATTACTGCGCGGCGATGACTTCCAGGATGGCCTCGGCCTGTGTGCTGGTCGTGCCCCGGTAGTCCGTGTAGATGATTTTCCCGCTCTTGATGAGGTAGGCTTGGCGGTGGGCGAAGCCGACGACCGGATAGGTGGGAACGCCGAAGGCGGAGATGACCGCACCGTCGTGATCGGCGATGAGGGTGAAGGGCAGGTGGTACTTGTCCTTGAAGGCCTTCTGGGCGTCCACGTCGTCATGGCTCACGCCGATGACGGCCACGCCCTTTTGGGTGAGCGCCTCATAGCCGTCGCGGAGCGAGCAGCCCTGGGCGGTGCAGCCGGGGGAGTCGGCCTTCGGGTAGAAATACACGAGGGTGTAGGGCTGCTTGGCGTAGACGTCGGCGAACGCGAGTTTGGCGCCGGTTTCGGTAACGCCGGAGACGGCGGGGGCGGAATCACCGACCTTGAGGGGCTCGGCGCGGGTGAAAGAGAACATGGCGAGGAAGGAGGTAATCACGAGGAGGGGGCGGAGTTTCATACTGCCCAAAGATAGCGGGTAGCGGGATTTTCGCAAGTGCCGGGTATGGAACAATCCCGCCAAAAAGTTCCGGGGGGCGGGTTTTTTTAGAAAATTAAATCCCGGGCCCATTCGCGCGAACGGGCGTCACACCGCGCAATCGCCCTGGTCCAGCTCACGGCGGGTAACAACCAAAGGATCCTATCATGAAACAGAAAACCAAACTTGGCATCACTCTGCTGGCCGCCGCGGCCACCCTCGGCTTCGCGTGCCCGGCCCGGGCGCAGGACGCGACGCCCACCGCCACGCCGGCCCCCGAGGCCCACAGCTGGAGCCTCCTGGGCTCCGGCTACAGCGGCGTGGCCTTCACCTCCGATCACGTGTCGGGCGCGTCGCCGAGCGAGTGGCGCGGCTTCACGTTCGATGTCAATCAACCGCTCGCGGTGGGATTGGACTTCAACCTCGCCTACGGCTGGAAGCGGGCCGACGACTCCGTGCGGCGGCTGACGCAGCAGGGAATCAGCGGCGGCGTCACCGCCTTCACCGCGCTCGACTGGGGCAAGCCCTATGTCCAGGCCCGCGCGGGCTGGGAATGGCGCGATGGCCACGGCGCGTCGGACCACTCGTTCGCCTACACCCTGGGCACCGGCGTCGAGTTCCAGGTGGCGCCGGCACTCGTCTTGACGCCGTACGTGAACTTCGTGCGGGCGACCAGTTTCAACTGGAGTGAGGTCAATTTCGGCGTGAAGACCGCCTATCGGCTGACCCGGGACTGGAGCGTGACGGCCGGCGTGCAGTACGCGGCGGTCCGCCATGCCAAGGACGGCACAGGCCTGACGCTGGGCGTGAACTACCACTACTGAGAATTCCAATACGAGCCATCGTTGGAGATGGCGGAGTGGTAGCTGGAACCACGGCGTTCGGGAGGGGCGCCGTGGTTTTCGCGCGGATGGAAGCCGCGTTCGCCGGAGTAATTGCCCGGGCAAAAGTCGTTTTCACTTATTAAGTGAAAACGACAGGAGGCCGGACCGACGGGGGAAATGGGGAAACGGAGAAATGGGGAAAAAGAGGAGCGGGCTTCACTTGATCAGGGAAAATTTTGTGGGAGGAGGGAACTCTGGGAGGAGGGGGGCTCGGTCAGGAGTCACCGGATTTCGGGCGCGCGGAAAGAGCCCTCTGGCGGTTGAGGGCATAAAAAAGCCGCGGCCCGGTTGGGCCGCGGCGCAGGGGAGTCAGGCCGGGGATTACTCCAAGCCGATCACGTTCACATCGTTGGCGTATTCGACGGTGAACTTCACGGTCAGCTCGCGCTTCTCGCCGGGCTTGAGGTCGAGGTTCCACTTGAGCGTGCCCTCGTCGGTGGGCTTCACTTCCTTCGCGTCGGGGGAGAGCAGCTTCACGGTGATCTTCTCGTTGCGGGAGAGCGGGACCTGGTCGGCGACAATGACGTGCTCGGTGGTGCGCTTGTTGTTCTGCACGGTGAGCAGGTACTCGTAGGTGATGCGCTTGCCGGAGTTGGTCAGGCCGGTGTCCTCGGTGAACTTGTTCACGCGCTTGTACTTCACGGCGATGGCCTCGTCGGCGCCGAGGGCGAGGTCGAACTTCTCGCCCGGCATGACGGTGCGCAGGCCGCTGGTGGCGACGAAGGTGCCGTCGAGGAAGACGTTCATGGCGCCGGAGAGGAGCGGAAACTCGGAGGTGTTGATGACCTTGGCAGTGAGAAAGGCCGTCGTGAGGCGCTTCGGGACGGTGAGGTACTCGGGGGCGGCGTTGAGGCGCGCGCTGGTGATCGGCACCTTCTGCGGCGAGTTGTCGCTCGGGACGCTGGCGGAGATGGCGATCTTGAAGGAAGCGCTGGTCGCGCCGGCCTCGATGGTGGCGACGGCGAGTTCCGCGTCCTTTTCCTTCTTGTCGAACAGGGCACCCGTTTCGCTGGGCGCGTTGCTGGTGAGCGACTGCATGTTCATGACGGCCGGAGCGGCAGCCTTCATTCTTTCGTTGGCCATATCCTCGCGCATGGCACCGGCGAGCGCGAACTGGCGTGCGCTGAGCACATCGAGATTCCACGTCGAGAGTGCGGGGGCGGCGCCGCCGAAGCCGGGGCGCGCGGTGGAGAGCGTAAGGGCGACGTCCTTCCAGTCCTCGCCGGTGCTCTGGCGGACGACGCCGAAGTAGCCGAGGTTGACCGCGCGCTCGGAACTGAGGACGCGGGCGTCGTAGCTCGGCACCCAGCTGGCGCCGGGGACAGTGTAGGAGAGGGCGACGGCGAGGCTGCCGGTCTGCGGGGCGGAGACACGGACGGTGACGGTCTTGTAGCCGCGGCCGCCGGCGCCGCGCAGTTCGTTGAGCTGGTTTTGGGTCGTGTTGACCTTGTTCGTGAGATCCTCGCGTTGCTCATCGAGCGTGGCGTGCTCGGCGATGATGCGGGATTTCTGCTCGGAGAGATACGTGAGCGAATTGGTGAACTGCGTCAGGTCGGGCCGGGGCACGTCCTTGGTCGGCGGGGCGAAGAGGGCGGCTTCCATGCGGTCGAGCATGACGCTCTGGGCCGAGAGCACGCCGTGGCGGTCATCGAGCCCGCGCATCTGCTTCTGCAGCGCGCGCAGCTGATCCTCGAGTTCCTTCACGCGGGCGTTGGGCGTGAAGTCGACGTAGGTCTGCCGGGAGGCCACATCGAGGATGAGGGCCTGGGCGGTGCCCTTGCCGCTGACCTGGAGCGAGTGCTCGTTGAGGGCCTGGGGCAGGTTGGCGAACGTGAGTTCGGTGATACCGCCGGGCAGCTCGACGCTGCCGGTGCGGGTGACGACGGCGCGGTCGGTGTATACCGTGACCGCGGTGATGGCAGAGTCCACCGGCACGGGCGCGGCGGAGACGAGGACGGCGGTGCAGAGCACGCCGAGGGAGGCGAGGATACGTTTCATGGAAGGGAGGGTTCTGCCCCTTCAAACGCCGCCCGGCCTAGAATATTAGGAAAAATCGGCCGACTCTGCCTTAATCGGATCCGACCAAGTCCAGCAGGTCGCCGATCTTGCGGTGGGATTCCAAGGGGTGGCGCAGGCGGTAGCCGCGGTTGAGGCGGTAGCGGTTGCGCTGGCCCTCCCGGGTCCGCGTCAGCACGCCCTCGGCCTCGAGCGCGGTCACGATGGCATGCACGGCCCGCTCGGTGATGCCGACCTTTTGGGCGACCTCGCGCAGCGTGATGTCCGCATTGCGGTCGAGACAGACCAGCACGTGGGTGTGGTTGGTCAGGAAGGTCCAGCTGGTGTGTGGGCGGGCGGGGGCGGCCATGGCGGCAGGATGGCGGCATCAGGGGTGGAGACAAGAAAACTAAATAATGAAGTTGACTTCATGTAACACGTTTCACTTATCGCCGGCTGCATGGACATTCTCCACACCCTCGGACCCAGCCTGTTGTCGCCCATGGTGCTCGCCTTCGGGCTGGGCCTTTTCGCCACGCTGGTGCGGAGCGAGTTGAAGATCCCGGAGCCGTTGTCGGCGGCGCTGACCATTTACCTGCTGCTGGCCATCGGGCTGAAGGGCGGGGCGAAGCTGGACGGGGTTATGCCGGCGGATTTCGTACGGCCGCTGGCGCTGGCGCTCGGCCTGTGCGGGGCGATCCCACTGTGGAGCTATGTCATCCTGCGGCGGTTCGGGCGGTTTGATCCCACGAATGCGGGGGCCATCGCGGCGCACTACGGGTCCGTCTCGGTCGTCACGTTCGGGGCGTGCCTGGCCTTCCTCGAGGCGCATCAGGTGGCGGCCGAACCCTTCATGCCGGCGCTGCTGGCGGTGATGGAGGTGCCGGCGATCCTGGTGGCGCTCTACCTGGTCCGGCGGGCGGAGCCGGTGGAAGCGGGCGGGCTAGTGCCAAGCCAGGCGGCGCTGGGGTTCAACGCCCTCGCCGTGCCGTTGCCGGGAGCCCGGCCGCGGGTGCTGCACGAATTGCTGACGAGCAAGGGGATCATGCTGCTGCTCGGGGGGCTGCTGATCGGGTGGGTATCCGGCAAGAAAGGCTTTGAGCAAGTCGCGCCGCTGTTCGACGTGCCGTTCAAGGGCGTGCTGACGCTGTTCCTGCTTGAGATGGGGTTGGTGACGGGCCGGCGGCTGCGCGACCTGAAGACGGCGGGGCCGTTTCTCTGCGGTTTTGCGGTGGTGATGCCGCTCCTGCACGGCCTGCTGGCGGTCGCGCTGGGGCGGTGGGTGGGACTCGGGGTGGGTGGGGCGACGGTGTTGGGGACACTGGCGGCGAGCGCGTCATATATTGCGGCGCCAGCGGCAGTCCGGATTGCGCTGCCGGAGGCCAACCCGGCCTATTACCTCACGGCCGCGCTGGTCATCACGTTTCCGTTCAACGTGGTCTGCGGGATCCCGATTTACTTCGAATTTGCGCGCTGGCTGGCCGGGGCCGGCTGAGGTGCAGTTTCCCAGTCGTCCGACCGGAACGGGGCGGCAGGCAGGCCGGCGCCGTTGAAGAGGTTGGCCTCGGGGGCGTTGGTCCACGCGTAGCGCACGGCGAGGGGCCCCTTCACCAAGGGCGAGGAGACGAGCAGGGTGTCGCGTTCGATCTTGCCGGTGGCGGGATGAAAAATTTTGTCGGCGCCGGCGACCTCGAGGGATTGCACGGGTTTGTTGGCCGCAATCAGGCCGGTGCCGGCGTGGGCGAAATGGACGCGCAGGGCGGAGTGGTCGCCGGTGACGAAGGCGAAAAGCGGTCCGCTGAAATCCCCGGGGATGCCGTAGGCCGCGGTCTTCGCGATGAGGGCGAGCCGCCGGCCGACGTCCTGCTTGTTGAGCGGGTGGATGTCCTTCGGGTTGCCGATGTCGATCGTGACCGCCATGCCGGTGGCCGGGAGCGCGAGGGCGGAACGCTGCGCGTCACGCAGCCGGGCCCAGCCGCGGTTGGTGGAGTCGGCGCCGACGGTGAAATTGGCGAGTTGCACGAAGTAAAACGGAAAGTCGCCCTGGCCCCACTGCGCACGCCACGAGCGGATCATCGCGGGAAACAGCTCGGTGTATTCCTCCGGGTGCTCCCAGTTCTGCTCAGCCTGGTACCAGATCATACCCCGCAGCGCATAGGGCTGCAGCGGGGCGATCATGCCGTTGAACAGCCCGCTCGGATCAAATTGCGTGCCGGGTCCCACGGGCGGCGGCGGCCACGGCAGGGGATTCTTGGTGTGGGTGGCCTTGGCATGCTCCTCGGCCTTGCCCCAGGCGGCCCGCAGGGCGGGGTACTGCAGCTTATACGTCGGAAAACCCGCGGTATCCTTCAGCCAGCGCGCCTCGATCACCGGCCAGACGGCGGTGCCCTGCAGGGTGGAGGCGCTCATCCAGGACTCGATGGGGGTGCCGCCAAAATAGGTGCCGATGACACCCACGGGCACGCCGAGTTTGCGCTGCAGGTCACGGGCAAAAAAATAGGCCACGGCGCTGAACATCTTCACCGACTCCGGCGTGCAGGGCTGCCAGGTGCCAGTGACCGTTTCAATAGGCGTAACGGAGATGTGGCGCAGGACGGAAAACAGGCGCAGCTGGGGAAAATTGGCGACCGCGACCTCGTGCTCGCCGTTGGCGGCTGATTTCAGCGGCCACTCCATGTTCGACTGGCCGGACGCGAGCCAGACCTCGCCGACGAGAATATCCTTCACCGTGAGGGTGTTTTTCCCGGTCACGACCAGCTCGGCGGGTTCGGCCGAGGTGGGCACGGCGGTGAGATAAACCATCCAGCGGCCATCTGCGCCGGTGGTCGTGCCGATGCTCTGGTCATGGAAGGTCACGGTCACGTGCTCGCCGGGCTCGGCGCGGCCCCAGACCGGCAGGGGCTGGTCGCGCTGGAACACCGCGTGATCCTGGAACAGGGGCGCGAGGGTCACATCGGCCCGGGCGGCAGCCAGCAGACCCAGCGAAACGAAAAGCAGACGGAGAAATTTCATATCAAATTTGATTCGGAGGCCCCGCCACCGACCACGGCGGACGTGAAGCGGGGACGAGCCACCCCCTGGCCGGCACGGACCAACCCGGTTGGCAACGGTTCCGGGTGCGGGGAAAGGGTGGGCATGGCAAAGAGGATCAAGCCTCGTCGGCGGGCGTCGGGGCTGCAAGGGAGGTTTTAAAAAACTCCGATAATTCGGCCGCGAACTTCGGGCCGAAGCCCGGGGCCTCGGCGAGCTGGGCGGCGTTGGCGGCGCGGATCTTCTCGATGGAACCGAAGTGCGCCAGCAGCGCGGCGCGCCGGACCGGGCCGAGGCCGGGGACGTCATCGAGGACGCTCTCGCGGATTTTGCGGGAGCGCAGGTCGGCGTTGTAGGTGTTGGCGAAGCGGTGGGCCTCGTCGCGCAGGCGCTGGAGCAGGTTGAGCGCGGGGTGGTTGAGCGGCAGGTTCAGCGGCGCGCGGGCGTCGGGGAAGATCACGGTCTCGGCCTTCTTGGCCAGGCCGATGAGCGGCGGTGGCGTGATATCGAGGGCGAAGAAGGCCTTCAGCGCCGCGCTGATCTGGCCGCGGCCGCCGTCTATGACGACGAGGTCGGGGAACGGCTTGCTCTCGTCCCGCAGCCGCCGGTAGCGGCGGCCGACGACCTCCTCCATGGCGCGGAAGTCGTCGTTGCCGATGAAGCTCTTGATCGAGAAGCGGCGGTACTGGTCCTTGTCGGGCCGGCCGGCGGTGAAGTGGACCATCGAAGCGACGACGAAGGTGCCAGAGATGTGCGAGATATCGAAGCACTCCATGGCGCGCGGCGGGCCGGACAGACCGAGCGCCTCGCCGAGTTCGCGCAGGGCGTCGCTGTCGCCGGACGGGCGGGTGGGGTCGGTGCGCGTGAAGTTGCGGGTCTTCGCGAGGGTCTTTTCGAGGGCGAAGACAACGTCGCGCAACTCGGCGGCCTTCTCGAATTCCTGGCGGGAGGCGGAGGTGACCATCTCGCGGCGCAGCGACGCCAGCCATTCGCGGGACTTGCCCTCGAGGAAGGCGCAGGCCTCGTCCACGCGCCGGCGGTAGTCGTCGGTGGAGACGATGGTGGCGGCGCCGTAGAGTTCCTGGCGCACATCGTCATAGAGCCGCCAGTGTCCGCTGGGGAGCTGCTGCGGCGTGCCGTCGCCGAGGAGGATGCCGAATTGACGCCGCATCTGGGCGAGAGTCTTGCGGAGGAGGCCGCTGTGGGCGAACGGCCCGAAGTAGCGCGAGCGGTCGTCCTTCTTGATGCGGGTGAGCCGGAAGCGGGGGAGTTCCTCGTTGGGGTCCACGCGGACGAGGAGGAAGCGCTTGTCGTCGGTGAAGTCGGTGTTGTAGCGCGGGCGCCACTGCTTGATGAGCTTGCCCTCGAGCAGCAGGGCCTCGGGCTCGGACTTCACCTCAATGGTGTCGAGGTCGGCGATCAACTCGATGAGGGCGCGGATCTTGGGCTGGGAAATCGTGCGGGCGCGGCCGCGCTGGAAGTACGACGAGACGCGTTTTTTAAGGCTCTTGGCCTTGCCAACGTAGATGATGCGGCCGAGCCGGTCCTTCATCAGGTAGACGCCCGGCTTGTCCGGCAGCCGGCGGACCTTTTCCTTCAGTGTGGCGTCGTCGCTCATGTCAGGCGGCGCGGTGGTGGATGAACACGAGGATTCGGTCGGCACATTCGTCCGGGCTGGACAGCGACGTATCCACCTCGAAGTCGTAGGACTGGTTGCGGTGCACGTGGGCCAACTGCCGTTCCGCGAGGCCGGGGGCGCGGTCCGGGCGGGCGCGTTCGCGGGCCAGCAAAACGGGCAGCGGGCAGTGCACGCCGATGAAATGCACGCGGCGGCCGGCCAGCGCCTGCCGCGTCGCCTCCTGCCATTCGGGCAGGATAATCAGGTGGTCCACGACCAGGCCGTAGGCTCCGGCGGCGAACAGGGCCAGCGCCCGGTGAAAATTGGCTGCGCCGAGGGCGTGGCACCGCTGTCTTTCGGCGGGATCCGTAATCGCCTCCCACAGGAACATGTCGGTGAAAGTGTCCAGCGAGACATGATACAGCGGAATCCCCGCGCGCCGCTGCAAAGCCCGGGCGAGGCTGGTTTTACCCGCGCTAGACGTGCCGTTGAGGAGGATGACGTCGGGATTCATGCCGCGCGGGGCAAAAGGGGGTACTGGGGTGTATTACTTACAGACGCTGGCATTTTCTAAGAATCCGCCTAGTCTCTTCGGCTCGCAAGTATGGTTTCATCCAGCACCCAATCCTCCGCCCCTGCGCCCTTTGCGGCGAAACGCTACGAGCTGATCACGCTCGGGGACGAGCTGCTGCTGGGCCTGACGGCCAACGGCCACCTGACGTTTATTGGCTCACAGTTGGGCCGGCGCGGGGTGCTGCTGAACCGCAATGTGACCATCACCGACGAGGCCGACGCCATTGCGCGCCAGTTTCGCGAAAGCTGGGCGGCCGCGGATGTGGTCATCACGACGGGCGGCCTCGGGCCGACGTGTGACGACCGGACCCGCGAGGTGCTGGCCGGCGTGCTGGGCCAGAAGCTGGTGTTCGATCCGGCGATCGAGCAGGCGATGGTGGAGCGGTTTGCTTCATTTGGCCGGAAGATGACGCCGAACAACCTGAAGCAGGCCTACCGGTTCGAGCGCGGCGAGGTGCTGCCGAACGCCAATGGCACGGCGCCCGGGCTCTGGGTGGAGCAGGCCGGCAAGGTGCTCTGCATGCTGCCGGGCCCGCCGAACGAATTGCAGCCGATGTTCATCGAGCAGGTGCTGCCGCGGCTCGCGAAGCTCGGGCTGCTGCTCGACCGCGAGGCCTATGTGCAGCTGCGCACGGCGGGGATCGGCGAGTCGGCGCTCGAGACGCGCCTCCAGCCCGTTTTCGACCGCCACGGCGAGGCGCTGAGCGTGGCGTTTTGCGCGCACCAGGGCCAGGTGGACTGCCGGGTGAGCTCGCCCAGCGAGAAGCTTTCCCAGGCCCAGCTCGAAACCGTGGCTGCTGAATGTGCGGCGCTGCTCGGCGAGGATTTTGTCTGCTACGGCCACGATTCGCTGGCGAAGGTCTGCGCCGACCTGCTCCGCGCGCAGGAGAAAAAGCTCGCGGTGGCCGAGACGGCCACGGGCGGGTTGCTCGCCCAGGCCTTCACGGCGGTCTGCGGGGCGTGCAAGTTTTTTGCGGGCGGCGTGGTGTGCTGCTCGAACGACGCCAAGATGCTGCTGCTCGACGTGCCGGAGTGCCTGCTGCTGCAGCACGGCGCCGTGAGCGCCGAGGGCGCGGTGGCGATGGCGACCGGCGCGGCGGAGACGCTCAGCGCCGACTATGCGCTGGCGGTGACGGGTTTTGCCGGAGCGAGCGAGGGGGAGGGCGCCGGCGGCAACCCGGTCGGCACGATCTTCATCGCGCTCCACGCGCCGCACGGTGTGTGGTCGAAGAAACTCAACTGGCCCGGCCCGCGCCCCGCGGTGAAGAGCCGCGCGGTGAACGCCGCGCTCGACTGGCTCCGCCGTGAACTGGTGCGCGCGCAAAACGGCGCCGTCGCGCCGGTGCGCCGCTCGGGTGTGATGCAGTAAGCGTAGCGCCGGGCGCCGCGTAGTTGAAAGCTGAAGGTTGAAAGCTGAAAGCCGAAGCGCATCGGCGCGGGCGGTGGGTCTTTATCGCGCTTCAGCCCCTTTCGCGCGTCCGGGATGCGGATCGACTCCGGCTTTCAGTTTTCACCTTTCAACTCGCCCGCGGCTCAACCGCGGGCGATGCTGGGAGTGACTGGCATCACCCCCATGCCCCGGCTGCACCGCGAATCCCTGTTCTGGCTGGCTCTCGCCCTGATGGCGGCGGCGGGTTTCTGGTGGGCGGGCCGCAGCCGTGAGCCGCGGTCGGCGCCGGGACACAAGGTGATCAGCTGGATCGTGTTCATCTCGCCGATGCGGGACTACTACGAGCGGGAGGTCGCCGAGTTCCAGCGGCTGCATCCGGGTGTTGAGGTGCGTCTCATCTGGGTGCCGGGCAGTGAGTACAACATGAAGTTCAAGACGCTGGCGGCCGCGGGCCAGACGCCCGACATGTTCTACTCGGGCGACGTCTGGGCAGCTTATCTCCGGCCGTTTACGGGGGACCTCACAGTGTACGTGCAGCGCGATGCGGCCGAGATCGGGCTCGAAGATTATTTTCCCGAGATCCGCGCGGCGATGCAGCACGAGGGACGCTACTTCGTGGTGCCGGAGACGGTGAACGTCTCGCTGCTCTATTTTAACCGCGGGCTGTTCCGCGCCGCCGGCGTGGCGGAACCGACGGCGACATGGACGTGGGACAACCTCGTCCGCGCCGGGCAAAAACTCACGCACGCCCCGACCGCGACGGACCCGGGCGTGTGGGGCTGCTCGCGGATGGAAGGCTGGTGGGGTGAGTGGCTCACCTACATCCGGCAGGCGGGCGGGACGGTGTTCTCGGCCGACGGCCGCCGTTGCGTGCTCGATTCGCCGGAGGCCATCACGGGCCTGCGGTTCTACCTCGAGAAATCCAGCAAGTATCACATCAGCGCGCCCGCCGGCTTCGAGCCGCTCAATGGCTTCGTCAACCAGCGCGTGGCCATGCTCGTCGTCGGGCACGTCAATTTCTGGCTGAACTACAACCAGGTGCCGGGGCTGGACTGGGACGTCCAGTTGCTGCCCGCCGGGCCGGCTTCGCGCTCCGGCGGCGAGGTGGCCATTGCGGGCTATTCGCTGAGCAAGACCTGCCAGCATCCCGAGGAAGCGTGGGCGCTGATGAAGTGGATGACGCGTTCCGCCGCGACCGAGGAGGTGGTGCGGCGCGGCAGCATTTCCGTCCGCCGCTCGATCGCGGACGCGCACATCCACGACCCGCGGCGTACCGGCAACCCGCACAACCTCGCGGCGGTTTATGAGCAGCTGAAGTACTCGCTGCCGATCCCGCGGCACCCGAACTACATCGAGATTATGCTGCAGGTGGTGCAGCCGGAGGTGGACCGCATGGTGCTGGGCGAAATCACGCCGGAAGAAGCGGGCCGGCGCGCCGCGGCCGCGGTCAACGACTACCTTGCGACCTTCGCGGTCGCCGGACCATGAATCGCCGCGGCGAACAGCTGTGGTTCTGGCTGCTGGCGGGCCCCGCCCTGGCGGGATTCGTCCTCTTCAGCCTCTGGCCGATGCTGGATTCGCTCTGGCTGAGCCTTTGCCAATATGACGTCGTGAGCGCCCCGCGCTTCATCGGACTGCGCAACTACGCCTACTTGCTGAAGTCCGACCCGGCGTTCTGGGCGTCGGTGAAGGTGACGCTCGTGTTCACCGCCGTGCAGCTGCCGCTCTCGCTGGCGGCGGCGCTGGGCGTGGCGCTGCTGCTCAACCAACCGGTGGGCGGGCGCGGGTGGTGGCGCGCGGTGTATTTCCTGCCGTCAATCCTGCCACAGGCGGCGAGCGTGGCGGTGTTCGTCTACATTTTCCAAGCCGACGGCGGCCTGCTCAACCGGCTGCTCGCGCTGGCGGGGGTGGCGGGCCCGGCGTGGGTCAGCTCGCCGGCGTGGGCGCTGCCGGTGGTGATCCTGATCAGCCTCTGGAGTTTCGGGTACCCGATGGTGATCTTCCTCGGCGGGCTGCAGGGCGTCCCGCGGGAACTGCACGAGGCCGCGCACATCGACGGCGCGGGCGCGTGGGCACGCTTCCGGCACATCACGCTCCCGCAGATTTCGCCGGTGATCTTCTTCAACCTCGTCATGGGCGTGATCGGCGCGCTCAAGGTCTTCGACCTCGCTTACGCGTTTGGCGCGGCGCAGGGGTTGACGCCCGGCGGACCGGCGCGCGCGACGCTGTTCTACGGCCTGAACCTCTACCAGCAGGCCTTCGCGTATTTTCACATGGGCCTGGCCAGCGCGATGGCGTGGCTGCTGTTCGCGGTGATCTTGCTCATCACCTGGCTCAACTTTCGCCTCGGCCGCCGCTGGGTGCATTACGGGGACTGACGCGCCATGGAACACACCCGGCCACGCTTCCTCGCGGTGCTCGTCTACGTCCTGCTCGGGCTCGGCGCGCTGATCATGCTGCTGCCGCTCGTGTGGATGGGGCTGACGAGCCTAAAGACGTTTCCCGAGATCCTGCGCAACCCCGCACCGTGGCTGCCGGCGGCGCCGCAGTGGCAGAATTACCGCACGGTGTGGGAGGGCTTCGCGTTTTACCGCTTCTTCCTCAATTCCGCCTTTGTCGCCGTGATGGTCATTGCCGGCACGGTGCTCACCTGCTGCCCGGCGGCGTACGCGTTCGCGTACTACGACGTCCGCCACAAGGACCTGCTCTTCGGCGCGCTGCTGTGCACGCTGATGCTGCCGGCGCAGGTGACCGTGATCCCGCTCTTCCAGGCGTATGCGGCGCTGCACTGGGTGAACACCTATCTGCCGCTCGTGGTGCCGGCGTGGCTCGGCGGCAATGTCTTCGGGATTTTCCTGCTG
>CAIMAQ010000075.1 GCA_903839035.1 uncultured Opitutia bacterium | reverse complement strand
TTTGTAGGTCACCGGGCCGTAGGCCGTCTCCACGGTTTTCACCGCCCACGACTTGAACAGGTCCGAGTTGACGATGCTGGTGCCACTGATGAACGCGACTTTCATGCCGCTACTCACGCGCCCCGGGCCCGCGGTCACAACATGAAAAACCAGTGACAACCCGCCCCGCCCCCGCTCTGTTGGCAGGGCAGTCTTCAACCCCACCACCCCATGTCTACTGCCGCCCCGCCGTCGCTCCCGACCAGCCTGACCTCGCCCAGCAAGCTCAGCGTCCCGAAGGAAGAGACCTACTTCGTCCTCGCCCTGCTGGTTTCCATCGCCGCCTGGCTCGCCCTCGCCTTGTCCATCTTCGGGCTGCTTTACGCCCTGATCTTCGCCTTTTTCCTCTGGATCGGCAACGGCCTGCTCTGCGCCTACCTGCGCGCGGAGGCCGTCCGGGTCAGTGAACAGCAGCTGCCCCAGCTTTACGCCACCTACCTGGAGGTCTGCACCAAGCTGAACCTCACCACGCCGCCCGCCCTCTACGTCCTGCAGTCCGGTGGCGTGCTCAACGCCTTCGCCGCCCGCCATGCCGGCCGCAGTTTTGTGGTGGTTTACTCGGATTTTCTCGACGCGCTCGGGGCCGACAGCGCCGAGATGAAATTCATCCTCGGGCACGAGATCGGGCACCTGCGCAGCCGGCACATCTTGAAGCAGATGCTGCTCGCCCCGGGCCTGATCACGCCCCTGCTCGGGCCCGCTTACCGCCGCTCGTGGGAAACCTCCTGCGACCGCCACGGCGCCTACGCCGCGCAGGACATCGAGGCCTCCACCCGCGCCATGCTCGTGCTCTCCGGCGGCAAGGGTCACGGCCGGCAGCTCCAGGCGGAGGCCTTCGCCAGCCAGCATGTGGATGAGCGCGGTTTTTTCGTCTCGCTGCATGAGCTCTCCTCCACCTATCCGACGCTGTCGCGCCGCGTCACGGATCTGCTCGCGCTGAAAACCGGCATCCCCGCCCGCCGGCCCGCCCGCAACCCCTTCGCCTACCTGTTCGCCACGTTTGTCCCCGGCGGCAACACCGGCGCACCGGCCAACGCCCTCATTTTCATCGTCATCATCGGACTGCTCGCCGCCATGGCCATCCCCGCGTTCCAGAAGGTGCGCGAGGCCTCCCAGCTCAAGGTCTGCCTCAACAATGAGCGCATGCTCTCGGCCGCTTTCGACCAGGCGCTGCTGGAGAATGGCAAGCCCCCGACCACAATCGCCGAGCTGGTGGGACCCGGCAAATACGTCAGACAGATGCCCGTGTGCCTGAATGGCGGTACCTATGAGATTCCGGCTGGCGCCACTACCAGTGACGAAATTGCCTGCACGGTGCACGGCACGAAGGAAGACATTCAGCACAAGTTCAACGCCGCTACCGGCCGACGCTGACCGCGCCTCACCTCTCGCCTTTTCCATCGAAAATCGAAATTCTAGAATCCAACCATGCCCCTGATCGACAAACCGCTCCCCGAACTGAAAACTTATCTGGGCCGCAACCCGCGCCCGGCCGACCACGACGCCTACTGGGCCGCCGCGCTTAAGGAGCTCGACGCCACCGACCCGAAACCGGAGCTCGTGCCGTCGAAGGAAATCGCCCCGCGGCACAGCGAGGCGTTCGACCTCTGGTTCACCGGGGTCGGTGGCGCCCGCGTTTACGCGAAATACGTCCGCCCGAAAAAATCCTCCGGCAAGAACCCCGCCGTGCTCCAGTTCCACGGCTACACGGGCAGCAGCGGTGACTTCGCCAGCCGGCTCGCGTGGTCCGGCGAGGGCCTCTGTGTCGCCGCCATGGACTGCCGCGGCCAGGGCGGGCGTTCCGAGGACATCGGCGGCGTGAAGGGCACGACGTACCGCGGCCAGATCATCCGCGGTCTCGATGACCCCGACCCGACCAAGCTGCTTTACCGCCAGATCTTCCTCGATACCGCGCAGCTCGCGCGGGTCGTCATGGGTTTTCCCGAGGTGGACGCGACCCGCGTCGGCGCCATGGGCGGATCCCAGGGCGGCGCCCTCACCCTCGCCTGCGCCGCGCTGGAGCCGCGCATCAAGCGCGCCGCGCCGCTGTTTCCCTTCCTTTGCGACTACCAGCGCGTGTGGGAAATGGATCTCGCGAAGGACGCCTATGAGGAATTGCGCACCTGGTTCCGCCAGTTTGACCCGCTCCACGCGCGCGAACCGGAAGTCTTCACCAAACTGGGCTACATCGACTGCCAGTTCCTCGCCCCGCGCATCAAGGCCGAGGTTCTGATGTTTGTCGGCCTGATGGACACCATCTGCCCGCCCAGTTCCCAGTTCGCCGCCTACAACAAGATCACGTCCAAGAAGGACCTCGTGATCTACCCCGACTACGGCCACGAGGGCCTTCCCGGCGAAAGCGACCGGACCTTTAATTTCATGCTCGGGCTCTGAAGTCCCGGGTCCCAGCCGGTGCTTGTCAGTCGCGGCCGACGCAGCGCAGGATGGACTGATTAGCTCCCTCGCCAAAATTACCCGGTTGTTGGGCGTGCTGCTGCTCGCGCTGCTGTTCGGCGCGTGCAGCCCCAACGTGGCCACGGCGAAGCGCGGCTCCGTCGAGACCTTCCAGGACGGGCGCATGATCTCCTCCCGCCAGCTGGTGGAAAAGGAGGCCCGGGCCGTCACCGCGTGGTTCAAGACCAATGGCTCCGGCTGGAGCCGGAACATGGGCGCCTCCCCGCCGACGCTGATGATCCGCGTGAAGCACTCCGACTTCGAGACGACCGTCATCAACCTCTCCGGGACCACCGTCGTCGTCACCAATTCCTCCGGGCAGTTCAAAAAGAACCTCACCCCCGCGGAGGCCGCCCACCTGCGCGAGCTCGCCGGCGAGCCACCGGCACCCTAGCTGCCGATGCAGGGGTGGTCGCCGATGTCCCCATCGGCGAATGTGTCGGCGGGGGCATCGGCACCCACCCCGAGCCGGCAGGACTTGACCCGCCCGGGAGAAATTCAGCTTTGCGCGCGGCGGACGAGCCCTTAGCGTGGACGTGGATGGACAAGACCGAACGCGAGTTACGCGACATGCTGGAGGACCGCCGCCTGGTCCGCTGGCCGACCGAACCGCAATGGGTCGCCATCTGGA
Organism: uncultured Opitutia bacterium; assembly: GCA_903839035.1. Taxonomy (GTDB): domain Bacteria; phylum Verrucomicrobiota; class Verrucomicrobiia; order Opitutales; family Opitutaceae; genus Opi-474. Next base: position 3,018 of record CAIMAQ010000075.1, on the reverse strand, counting down.
CCACCGCCAACGCCAAGGGCTACCCCGGCAACGTCTCGACCGCCGTCCACAGTGTGGCGCCCGACCTGCTGGATGTGGATTGGGTGGGCATGATGAATTTCGACCACGACCAGGGGAAGATGATGTGGTCGGAGATCCGGCTGCGCCGCTCGGTGTCACCCTTCCGCCGCGGCAAACCGGCGGCCCCGGTTTTCAATCCCGACGCCAGCGAGGAAGTCGTGGCGGCCTTCCAACAGCAGATCGCCGAGCTGGTGGCCCGGCGCTGGACGGTCATCAGCGACGGCCCGACCGGCGTGCAGCTGCGCGCGCCGAAAAAGATGAAGGTGATCGACATCATCTGTCTCCTCGTCGGCCTGCCCACCGTGATCTTCTACGGGCTCGGGGTGGTGCTGATCGGCCTCGGGCTGATCGACTACTTCATCTTCACAAAGGCCGAAACGAAGTTCCTCCCCCGGCCGTGATGGTCGAGGGTGGAGCACGCGGAGGCTGAATTGGGGCCGCAGCGCCCCGCCGCGGATGACTCCAGGACGCGGCGAGGGCGCCGCATCCCAAAAAATGCGCGTGAGGGACAACGCGCTCCACCTTTCCAACTCACCCCACCCACGACAGCGCCTGAATTTTCTGCGCCAGCGTGACGTCCTTCGCCGTCACCTTGCCGCCGGCATCATGCGTGTTGAGTCGGATCGCGACACGATTGTAGACATTCGTCCACTCCGGATGGTGATCCATCGCCTCGGCCTCGAAGCCGGCGCGCACCATGAAGCTCAGGGCCTCGCGAAAATTGCCAAACGTGAAGGTCTTCACCAACGCGTCGCGCTGGTAGTTCCAGCCAGGCAGCCCACCCAGCGCCAATTTTATCGCCACTGTCTTCAGGGGTTTGCTCGCCATGGACGGAAAATGCTCCATCCAGCGCCATTGGCAAGCGCCCCAGCCGGATGGCGCCTAGGCAGGCCGCGATTTGTCCCCGACTATCGGGTGCAAAGTCGAGCCAAGGAACCCAGCCTAACCCTCTCTCGTTCCGCCCGGCCCAGCGGTACATTTCACTTAATAAGTGAAATTATCTCCCCCGACCTTCATGACGGGAATTTCACCTATTAAGTGAAATCGACGCGAGGCGGCGACAGCCCCCCGGACTCGGCGGCCATTGCCCGCAGGGGAGGGCGGCCACTCATCCTGACCAAAGGCAGCCAGGGCTCGCCAAAGTTCCGCCGCGGCAGGACGAGGGCGCCCTTGGCCCGCCTTAGCCGCGCACGAAGGCGGCTTGTCAAACCCCGTGCCGCCTCCCTAACTCGCCGCTGCCGCATGCCTCCTTCCGCCGCCCGCCCCGCGCCTGTCGATCGGGAGAAAGTCCCCGCCCACGTTGCCATCATCATGGATGGCAACGGCCGCTGGGCCCGGCAGCGCGGGCTCCCCCGCATCGAGGGCCACCGGCGCGGCGTCGAGACCGTCCGCACCGTCACCAATGCCGCCCGCGAACTCGGTGTCCGCATGCTCACCCTCTACGCCTTCTCGGTGGAAAACTGGAAGCGGCCCCAGGATGAGGTCGGCGCCCTGATGGGCCTGCTCGAGTTTTACCTGAAGAAGGAGCTGAAAACCTTCGTCAAAGACCGCGTGCGGCTGCGCACCATCGGCCGCATCGAGGATCTGCCCGCCGGCGTGCAGAAGCACCTCCGCCACACCATCGCCGAGACCGCCCACTTCACCGACTACACCCTCGTGCTGGCGCTCAACTACGGCTCGCGCACCGAGGTCGTCGATGCCGCCCGCGCCTACGCCGCCGCCGTGGCCGCCGGCAAGGAGAAGCTCAACGACGGCTCGTGGACCACGTTCAACCGCTATCTCTCCACCGCGGACCTGCCCGACCCGGACCTCATCATCCGCACCTCCGGCGAGACCCGCCTGAGCAATTTTCTCCTGCTGCAGGGCGCTTACGCCGAACTCGTTTTCACCCCGGTGCTCTGGCCGGACTTCACCAAGGCCGACCTCGCCGAGGCCTGCGCCGAATACGCCCGCCGCGAACGGCGCTACGGCCTCACCAGCGAACAGATCAAACCGGCGCCCGCCGCCTCCTCCTGACCATGGCCAAACGCATCCTCAGCACCGTTCTGCTCTGGTTCTTCATCTTCGGCGTGATGTGGTTTTTCCGCACCACCGGCGCGGTCGTCCTCGTCGGCTTGATCTCCGTCCTGACCCTGCGCGAGTTCTACCAGCTGCTCGGCAGCGCGGGCCACGCGCCGTTCCACCGGCTCGGCATGTTCTTCGGGGCGCTCATCACGCTCTCGCCCTGGCTGTACCAGCAGATTGGCATCCCCAAGAGCTCCGATGCCCTGGTGCTGGCCGTCATCGTGTTTTCCATCCGCATCCTCAGCGAACGCGAGCCGGCCAAGCGCGTCGAGGCCCTCGGCGCCACGCTCTTCGGCTTGGTCTACGTCGCGCTGATGCTCCAGTACTTCGTCCGCATCCTCACGCCGATGCCTGACGATGTGGTGTCGCCCAACGGCCGGCTCCTGCTCTGCCTGTGGCTCATCGCCGTGGCCAAGTTCTGCGACGTCGGCGCCCTGCTGACCGGTCTGGCCTTCGGCAAACACAAGATGGCGCCGCAAATCTCCCCGAAGAAAACCTGGGAAGGCGCCGTCGGCGGCGTGCTCGTGGCCATGGGCGTCGGGGCGCTGGTGGCCTGGCTGGGACACGGCATCCTGCCCCCGCACATGACCCCGCTGGTCGCCGCGTTCAAGGCCGCCCCCATCGCCCTGGTCGCCATCGTCTCCGACCTGATCGAGTCCATCCTCAAGCGCCACGCCACGCTGAAGGACTCGGGCGGCGCCATTCCCGGCATCGGCGGCATCTTCGACCTGAGCGACAGCCTGCTCCTCTCCGCCCCGCTCGGCTATTTCCTCTTCGCGCTGCCGTAAGCCTCGGAGGGCTGTCTGTCGTAGGTCGGGCTTTACGCCCGACATCTGGGGTTGTCCTGTCGGGCGGAAAGCCCGACCTACACCCTCCGGGTTAATCCGTGCCATC
>CAIMAQ010000074.1 GCA_903839035.1 uncultured Opitutia bacterium | reverse complement strand
TGGTTGTCGTCACCGGCTAGGCATCCGGTGGACGCTCGATGTGGCCGCCGAACTGATAGCGCATCGCCGAGAGGAGGCGGTTCGGCAGATCGTCTTCGCCGCGCGAACTGAAGCGCTGAAACAACGCGGCGGTCAGCACCACGATCACCCGCAATTTCATCACGCTCACCAGTAGCGCGACGGCGTCGCGCAGCCTGGTGAATTTCAATTTGAAACCCGGCAGCGGCGTTTTCACGACCACGCTGATTCCCGGGGGCCTGCCCGCGGGGCTGACGCTGAAGACGACCACGGGCCGGCAGTTCACCCTCACCACGGCTGACGGCGTCACGTCCGGGGTGATCACGGCCGCCAGCACCACGACCATCGCCTCGGCTTCCGCCACCAACCCTGTAGTCGCGATTAACTTCCGCAATACCGGCAGCACCGCGCTCTCGACCCAGCTCAACTTCAATACCGGCACCACGCCCCTGACCGTTGCTTTTGATCCCGGCACAACGATTAGCTCGAGCAGTTTTTCCGGCCGGTACTCCGGCAGTACGGGCGACCTGGTTCTGGCCAACACGTGGGACCTCTCGTCTTATCGATTTGGCTCACGCGTCGAGCCCGGCAACCTGACGGTGCGGGCGAAGGGCAACCTGATCCTCGGTTTCGACGCCAGCCTGAGCGATGGCTTTGATCCGGCGAACGCAATCGACCTCAACAATCCCTTGTGGACGGCGAAGTTGATGACCGGACCCTCCTGGTCCTATCGCCTGGCGGCCGGTGCGGACTACAGCGCGGCCGATTCCCGGGCGGTCCAGAGGCTGGGCACCCTGACTGCGAACTCCGGCTCCTTGCTGCTCGGACTGGGCGGGCTGACGCTGCCGACCGCGACGGGCAGCTTGGTCACGCGCGCGTCCGTAATCCCGCGGTATTTCCAAACCATCCGCACCGGCACCGGCAACATTGCCATTTCCGCCGGCCGGGACGTGCAGTTGCTGAATCCGCTGGCTGCCATCTACACCGCCGGTCGCCAGGCCGATGCGCTCGATGGGTTTGATCTTCCAGTGCTGGACTCCACCGTCGATCAGAAGAATGCCTCCAGGCCATACTATTCCGCCAGCTATGGCCTCGCGGGGGGTAACCTCACCATCCAGGCGCAAAACGACATCGCCCGGTATGTGCAGAACGGGGTGAATCTCACGGCGGATTCCAGCCGGGAGCTCCCCAGCAACTGGCTGTACCGCCGCGGCAATGTGGGGGCGGACGGAAAATTTGTCGCCTTCGACGGCTCGGCGCCTTCCACGGAAGTCCAATCCACTTCCTGGTGGATTGATTTCAGCAATTTCTTCTCCGATGTCGGGTCATTGGGGGGAGGCAATGTGGCGCTCACGGCCGGTCGCAATATCAGCAATGTCAGCGCCGCGGCCGCCACCAATGCCCGGATGCCCGGCCGGGACGCCGCCGGGCAGGTCGTGGGTCCTGAGGCCGCAAAGCTCGTGGAACTGGGGGGCGGCAATGTGGCGGTGCAGGCTGGGGTGAACATCGATGGCGGCATTTATTATGTCGAACGGGGCGACGCCACCCTGCGCGCCGGCTGGGACGTAAAATCCAATACCACCCGCGCGGCGTTCCGGTCCGGGTCCGTGACCAACCCGGTCACCTGGCTGCCCACGACCTTCTTCCTCGGCAAGGGCCGGATTGATGTCGCGGCCGGTGGTGATATCCGGCTCGGCGCGGTGGCCAATCCGTTCTGGCAGCCGCAGGGCGCGGGCAACCGACTGTATGAGGCGAGTTATTTTTCAACTTTCGACCCCAATGACGAGGTGAACGTGGTTTCCCTGCGCGGTACCATCACACTGCAGGTCAGGCCTAATGGGACCACCGCCGCCTCGTTGACGGCCTGGTATTCCAGCAACATGACCGCGGCGAGCAATGTCACCGCCGCTTCCCAGCCTTGGCTGCTGCTGGGACCGAGTAAGCAAGGCGTAACCGGCGGCACCCCCGTCCAGGATTTCCTGACCGTGGCCAGCGTATTGCCTGCCACATTTCGTGCCGCTGCTTTTGCCGGCGATGTGGA
>CAIMAQ010000073.1 GCA_903839035.1 uncultured Opitutia bacterium | reverse complement strand
CTCATCGTTTACTAGCTCGTAGATGTCAGCCACAACCCGCCTGGCCTGCGCTTCGCTGAGCCGCCGCGTCGCCCCCAGCTTCGCCGCCTTCTCCCATTGGTCGGCGATCCCTTGCGCTTTCCGGCGGTTGCGTTCGGCGTTCGGGATCTTAGTTGAGCGTTGCTCGCGTACGCCGGTTGGGCCGGTGAAGCACGCGAAGAAAAACGGAGATTTTGGTTTGAGTCGAATCGAGGCCATCTGGCAACAAAGTGACAACACTTGTGACAACGTGTCAAAGTGTTTCACAACGTTTAGGAACGACTTTTTACCTTTGGAATAGGAAACCATGCCCAGCGGCGATAGTATCGCGGGTTCGAGTCCCGTTGACCGCCCCATTTTTGATCGCCACAGGCGATTTCCCTCGGCCAAAGCCCCCGTGGTCTGGAATTCGGCCCCGCGAGGGTTCCCTGACGGAAACTTCCCGGAAAAACCCGCCGCTCGGGGTAATCGCTGAGGAACTAATACCAAGCGATGCGCAGACAAAGCGCTCATTTCTGCTACCTTGGGCCAACCAAAAGGAGTCATTTATGGCATCCATCAAAATTCATCTGGAGCAGGAGGAGCTAGCCGCCGTCGAGCGCCGCGCCAAGGAATTGGGTATCACCGTCCAAGACATGGCCTATGGCGCTCTCAGCTGTTCAATGAGCCACGTCCGGGAGCCCTATTGCCGGGTACGGATCGACGAGTCGGTCGCCCAGCGGGGCCAGGATCTGCCACTCTGGAGCGATAGTGCCCGCAGTGTGGGCATTTACGAAAGCAAGCATGATACTGGGTCGATGCCCGGACCCAAGGGCCAGCCCCTGTAAGCCGGCGGCCGCCAGCGGGGAAAATCACATCCCCATCCGCTCCCAGCCTTTCCGGCTCGGGTCGCGCGGGGGCAAACCGAGGATCTCGCGGCCCAGGTCCACGTAATACCGGTAGTTCTCAATCGAGGTGCCGTTGGGGATCTGGTGATCCAGCCCGAACACGCACCCGCCTTCCCGCATCAGGGGCTGCAGCTTGTACTCGAGCTCGCGGCGGATCGCCGCCTGGTCCTCGCGGAGCACGTGCTTGTCGATGCCCCCGAGCAGCTGGAGTTTCTTCCCGTATTGCTTCCGCACCGCCACCATGTCCATGCCGGCGGCCGGTTCCATCGGGTAAAGGCAGGTGATACCGCAGTCCAGGAGCGCCGGAATCACCGAGTCAATGTTCCCGTCCGTGTCCATCTGGAAGATCTTCGCGCCGCGCTCCGCCAGCGGCTCCCAAATCGCGCGGTAGTACGGCCGGAAGTGCTCCTGGATCTGCCGCGGACCCACCAGCGGGCCCGACTTGCCGGCGAAGTCCTCGTGCACCGAGAGCTGGTCAATCTGCACCTCCGCCGAGATCGGCTCGAGCACCCGGCGCATCGTGTCCTGCAGCGTCGCCATGATGTCCGCCATCAGCTCCGGCTGCTCGTAGTAAGCAAGGCAGGCGATTTCCTCGCCCATGAGGTCGCGGGGCATGTCGAACGCCCCCGGCATGTACGCGCGGATCAGCGCCCCCTCCTCCCGCGCCCGTTTTGCCGCCGCCACTTCGTCCCAGTTGATGCGGTCGGGGGTGAACTCGTAAAACGGCTTCACCCGCAGCCAGTCATCCATGTTCTGCACCGGAAAATCCATCGGCAGGGCGTGCGTCGCGGTCTTCTTCAGCAGTAGAAGCGTGCGCCCGAGAAAATCACGCTGCACCCGCTTCTCCTCCGTCTCCTCCAAGGTCACCGGCGCCGCGCCCCGGGGCAGCGGATAGCCCCCGAAATCCACGATCGGCACATAATCCCAGTCAAAGGCCGTCAGGTTGATCTCGTCCTCCGTCGCCCCCTGCGCCCGCCATTCGTCCTCCAGCCCGATCAGCGGGCCGAAGAGCTCGACAAACATCGGCCGAGGGGCGGATGCGCTAGTCATGAGGTCGAGGTATTGCTGGCGGTGGAAACGCATGGAATATAGGCAGGAAGATCGCTTGTCACTCCCGGGAGGCCGGGGCTTCATGGAAGGCTAGTCCTCAAAATCGAAACCCCGCGGCTCCCCAATTGAAAGACACGATATGCTGTTCTGGCTCAAAAAAGCGGTCTCTTTTTGGCTGATGCCCCTGCCGCTGTGCGTCGTACTAATGGCGGCGGGCCTCTTGCTGCTGCGCTCCACCCGCTGGCCCAAGGCTGGCCCCCGCTTGCTCATCACGGGCTGGGTGCTGCTGTTCCTTCTGAGCAACAAACAGGTCGGCCACACCCTGCTGCGCCCATTGGAAAAACAGTATCCCGCACAACCGGAACTGAGCACCGGCTCAACCCTGCCAGCCCCGCTCGCGGCCTGCCGGGCCATCATGGTGCTCGGCGGTGGTCACTCGGACCAGGCCGGCCTGTCCTCCCTCAACCAACTCAGCGCCTCCTCCCTGTTCCGCCTCGCAGAGGGCGTGCGTCTGGCCCGGGCGTTGCCCGAAGCCACCCTGATCGTGTCCGGCCCCGGCTCGGGCCCACACAGTCCCACCCATGCCTCCGTGCTCGCCGCCGCGGCGGTTTCGCTCGGGATTGACCCGCGGCGCATCGTGCAGATTAACACCGCCCGGGACACCGATGACGAGGTCCAGGCCGTGAAACAACTGCTGGGCGACCAAACCCCGTTTGCGCTGGTGACGTCAGCCTGGCACATGCCGCGGGCGATGGGCCTCATGCGGCGGGCCGGGATGACCCCACTGCCCTGTCCGGCGGGCGCGGTCTCGCAGCCCAGCGGCGAAACCCGCGCCAGAGACTGGATGTTCGATCTCTCCGGCCTAGAACAGAGCAACTGGGCGATTTACGAGTACCTGGGCACGGCTTGGGCGAAACTTCAGGGTAAAATCTGATTTTTAAACCCGAATGGACGCGGATTTACGCAAATCCGGACAAATCTGGAAAGGTTGACGCAGAATTCGTGTTCACTCGCTTCCATTGTTAGAATTCCGGGGCTGACCCTTAGCCTGTTTTTACCTCGCCAATACCCCCTCCTCCGTTACCCAAACTAACACCCTATGATTTCATGGCTTAAGAAAATCTTCGGCAAAGAGGACAAATTCTTCGACCTGCTGGAAGCGGGCGCCCAAGAGGCCAAAACCAGCGTCAACCTGCTGGCCAGTTACCTCCACACCCTCAGCGCCGGCGGTCCGCCGGCCAACCTCGACGACTTCGTCCAGTCCCGCCGCAAGGAAAAGCGCATCCGGCACGAGATGACCGAGGAACTCAGCAAAACCTTCATCACCCCGCTCGAGCGCGAGGATATCGAGGCCCTTTCGTTTGCCCTCTACCGCATTCCCAAGGCCGTGGAGAAGATCGTCGAGCGCCTCTCCATCTATCCCGGCCGCGTGCCGCACGCCGCCTTCCAGCGCCAGGCCGAGCTGCTCAACCTCGCCGCCGATGCCGTCGCCTTCATGGTGCAGCAGCTGCGCGGCGGCACCCACATTGAGAAGATCCGCGAGGCCAACGACCGGCTGCAATACGCCGAGGGCGAGGCCGACAAGGTGATGCTCACGCTGCTCAAGGACCTCTACCATGGTCCCTATGACGCCAAGGAACTGGTCATCCTCCAGGAGATTTACGAGATGGTGGAGCAGGCCGTCGACCGCTGCCGCAATGCCGGCAACATTGTCGTCCAGATCGTCCTGAAGCACTCCTGAGCCGGGCGCCGCCTCCCTCATGACGCTCTTCCTGCTCGTTCTGCTGGCCGCGCTGGTTTTCGAGTACATCAACGGCTTTCACGACACGGCCAACGCCATCGCGACCGTCGTCTCGACCAAGGTGCTGTCCCCCCGCTGGGCCATCACCTGGGCCGCCGGATTCAACCTGCTCGGCGCCCTCACCGGCACCGCCGTCGCCACCACGATCGGCAAGGGTCTCGTGGACACGCAATACGTCACCATGGCCACGGTCCTGGGCGCGTTGATCAGCGCCATCATCTGGGGCCTCGTCACCTGGTGGCTCGGCCTGCCGTCCAGCTCCAGCCACGCGCTCGTCGGCGGTCTGTGCGGCGCCGCCCTCGGCACGGCCGACGGCAACTGGAATGTGCTGCACTGGTCCATCACCAGCGCCGCGGGCGCCCATTCCGGCCTCTGGCCGAAAATCGTGATGCCCATGGTGCTCTCGCCGCTGCTGGGTTTCGTCGGCGGTGCGCTGCTGATGTTCATCCTCACGGTTATCCTGCGGAAAATAACCCCACGGGTTGTCAACCTCATCTTCGGCAAGGCCCAGCTGCTCAGCGCGGGTTTCATGGGCTTCAGCCATGGTTCCAACGACGCCCAAAAAACCATGGGCATCATCGCCCTCGCGCTTTTCACCGGGACCACCTCGGGTGCGTTCAAGGACCTGCCGGCCTGGGCGGGCTTCCTGCGTACCCCGGAGTTCACCGTTCCGTACTGGGTGATGCTCACCTGCGCGCTCACCATGGCCGCCGGCACCGCCGCGGGTGGCTGGCGCATTATCCGCACCATGGGCCACAAGATGGTCAAGATGCAGCCCGTGCACGGCTTCGCCGCGGAGACCACCGCCGCCGTCATCATTCACACCGCCTCCACCTACGGCGTGCCCGTCTCGACCACGCACGTCATCGCCACCTCAATCATGGGCGTCGGCGCGATGAAGCGCTTCAGCGCCGTGAAATGGGGCCTCGTCGGCCGCATCGTCTGGGCTTGGGTCCTCACCCTGCCCCTGACCGGCCTGCTCGGCTACGGCATCGTCCGCCTGCTGCATTCGTTCGGGATCTGACCTGTTTTACAGGAGATAACGGAGAAAACGGAGAAGAGGGCTTAGGCCTGTTGTCCCCTGTCAGGGGAATCTAGGTCAGGAACCTGCTCCGTTCCCTCGGTTTCCTCCTGTGAAGAAAAATCCTCAGACCGCCGGAAGGGTGAAGAAAAACGCCGCGCCTTGGCCGGGCTCGCTTTCCACGCGGACCTCGCCGCCGTGGGCCTGGACCGCGTGTTTCACAATGGCCAGGCCCAGGCCCGTGCCGCCCTGTTCGCGGGAACGGGCCTTGTCCACGCGGTAGAACCGCTCAAACACCCGGGGCAGCGCATCGCGCGGAATGCCGGGGCCGTCGTCGCGCACGCAGACCTCGATCCGTCCGCCGGTCAACGGCGAGGCCGTCACGGTCAGCACGCCGCCCGCCCGGCCGTACTTGATGCCGTTGTCCACCAGATTGGAGAGTACCTGCCGCAGGCGGTCGGGATCCGCCGAGGCCACCAGTCCGTCCGGGATGGAGTTGTCTAGGCGCACTTCCCGCGCCCGTGCCCGCGGCGCGAGGTCCTCGAACACTTCCTGTGCGGCGGCGCGCAGCGGTGCGGGCTGCCGATGCAGGACAAGCCGGTCCGAGTCGAGTTTCGCGAGCAGCAACAGGTCGTCGATGAGCAGCGTGAGCCGGTCGGCGTGGCGGTCGATGATCTGCAGCAGCCGGTCCAGCGCGACGGGATCGGACTTGGTGCCGTCAATCAGGGTTTCGGCCGCACTCTTGATGAGTGAGAGCGGCGTGCGCAGCTCATGGCTGACGTTCGCGACAAATTCCTGCCGGGCACCCTCGAGTTCCCGCAGCCGCGTCAGGTCATGAAACACCAGCATCGCGCCGGTCCCGGTGCCGGCGGCGTCGTGCAGCGCGATCGCATTGACCTGGAGCACGCGCGGGGGCGAACCCTCGAGCAGAAGTTCGTGATCGAGGATGGCCGGCTCTGTGTGCAGGCGGGCCGCCAGCGCGGCGACTTCGTGGTGCCGCACCGCCTCCAGCAGCGAGCCGCCGATCATCTGGCGGGAAAAACCAAAGAGCATCTCGGCGGCGTGGTTGGCCAGCGCGATGCGGCCGGTGGCATCGAGCACGATCAGCCCGTCGAGCATGCTGTCGAGGAGCGTCTCCAGCCGGCGCTGCTGGAATTCGAGGGTCTCCCCGTGCTTCGCGCGCAGCGCGGCGAGGTCCCGGACCTGCTGCGCAGCTTCCGCGGTACGCAGCCGGCGGACATGCCACCACGCGGCAAGGGCGGCGGCGGCGAGCAGGGCGAAGAAAACAGTCACGGCAGGCAGAAAGGAGACCCTGCGGTCAGGAGTCAGCCTTGAAACGGTACCCCACCCCGCGGATCGTCTCGAGGTAGTCGGCCACCGGGCCGATTTTTTCGCGCAGCCGGCGCATGTGCGTGTCCACCGTGCGGGTGTCGATAGCCGTCTCGTAGCCCCACACGTCCTGCAACAGCCGCTCCCGCGTCTGCACCCGCCCGCGGCGCTTGGCCAGCAGCGCCAACAGGTTGAACTCGGTGGCCGTGAGCGTGACCGACTTGCCGGCGACGAGCGCGGCGTGGTGCGGAATGTCGATCTCGAGCATCCCGATGTGGAGATGGTCGCCGGGATCATCCCCGGCCTTGGTGCGCTTCAGGAGCTTGCGGATGCGCAGCACGAGCTCGCGCGGGCTGTAGGGCTTGGTGACGTAGTCGTCCGCCCCCAGCTCGAGGCCGACGACACGGTCCATCTCCGCCGCCTTCGCGGTGAGCATGAGCACCGGGATGCCCGCGGTCGCGGGATCGCGCCGCATGAGCTTGCAGACCTCGAGTCCATCGAGCTCGGGCAGCATGAGGTCGAGCACGACCAGGTCGGGCCGCTCGGCCCGGATGGCGGCCAGCGCCTTCAGCCCGTCCGTGGCGAAGATCGGCGTGAAACCGGCCTCGCGCAGCTTGAAGCCAAGGACTTCCAGGGCATCGAGTTCATCATCAACAACGAGGATTTTAGGCTTCATTCGGCTTCTGCTGGGCGGCGTGACGGATATCCTTGGCCTCGTAGAGGTAGACGACTTCCTCGGCGACGTTGGTCGCGTGGTCGGCAATGCGCTCGAGGCACTTGGAAATCACCATGAGGTTGAGGCAGCGGCTGATTGTGGTCGGACGTTCCACCATGTAGCTTGAGAGCTCGCGGTGCAACTGGCGGTTCAGATCGTCCACGTCCTTGTCGCGGGGGATGACGGCGCGGGCCTTGTCGGGCTGGCGCTCGATGAAGGCGGTCAGCGCATCCCGCAGCATCTCCAGCGCCATCGTGGTCATGCGCGGCAGGTCGATGTAGGGCTTGAGCTGCGGCTCGGCGTTGAGGTCGTGCGCGCGGCGGGCGATCGTGCAGGCCTCGTCGCCCACGCGCTCGAGGTTCTGGGAAATCTTCATCGCCACGGTGATGAGGCGAAGCTCCGTGGCGAGGGGCGCCTTGGCCAGCAGGTGTATGGCGATGTCGTCAACCTCGATCTCAAACTGGTCGATGATGTTGTCGTCCTCCTGCACCTTGAGGGCGAGGGCGTCGTCGCGCTCGACGAGCGCGCGCATGGACCGGGCGACCGCCGACTCGGAATGGCTGGCCATCGCAAGAATGGTATCCTTCAGCTTGGTCATTTCTTCGTTGAAGTGTGTCATGATGGGTAAAATTTCAGCCAAACCGGCCCGAGACGTAGGCCTCGGTCTGGGGATTGGCGGGGTTCATGAAGATATTCCGGGTATCAGCATACTCGATGAGTTTCCCCATGTAGAAAAAAGCCGTCTTGTCCGAGCAGCGCGCGGCCTGCTGCATGTTGTGGGTCACAATCACGATGGTGAAGCGGGTGCGCAGGGTCTGGATCAGTTCTTCGACCTTGGCCGTGGCCACCGGGTCGAGCGCCGAGCACGGCTCGTCCATCAGGATAATCTCGGGCTCGACGGCGATGGCGCGCGCGATGCACAGGCGCTGCTGCTGGCCGCCGGAGAGGCCCAGGCCGCTGGTGTGGAGGCGGTCCTTGACCTCTTCCCAGAGCGCGGCGCCCCGGAGCGATTTTTCCACCACCTCGTCGAGGCGGGCCTTGTTGCTGACGCCCTGCAGCTTCAGGCCGTAGGTGATGTTCTCGTAGATGGACTTCGGGAAGGGGTTCGATTTCTGGAACACCATGCCGACGCGCTTGCGGAGCTCGATCACATCCACGTCGGGCCGGTGGATATCGATCCCCCGGATCTTGATCGAGCCCTTCGCGATGCGGGTGCCGTCGATCAGGTCGTTCATCCGGTTGAAGCAGCGCAGCAGCGTGGACTTGCCGCAGCCGGACGGCCCGATGAAGGCCGTGACCTTCTTGTCTTGGATCGAGAGGCTGATGTCATGCAGCGCCTGCACGGCGCCGTAGAAGAAATCAACGTGGTCGATCTCAATGAGGGTCTCGGCCGCGGGCGCGGGACCGGAGCCAGGCGCCGAGGAGGCGGCGGCGGGCGCGGACGGCGGGCGGAGCGTGGGCGCGGGGGCAAGGGTGTCCATGAGGGAGGCGGCTACCATTTGTAGCGGTTGCGGAGCTTGGAACGGAGCACAATCGAGGCGGTGGCGATGAGGGCGACGATGAACAGAAAGACGAAGGCGGTGCCGTATTGCACGCGCTCGGTGTATTCGTTCTGGGGGATCTTGGAGCTGACCACGTAGATGTGGTACGGCAGCGCCATCACCCCCTGGAAGAAAAAGTCCGAGAAATGGTCCACCTGCCAGGGCAGCTTGTCGCGGACGACGTAGGCGGCGGTGAACATGATCGGCGCCGTCTCCCCGGCCACGCGCGCGATGCCGAGGATGGACGAGGTCAGGATGCCCGGCAGGGCGTACGGGACGACGTTCTTGTAGATCGTCTGCCACTTGGTCGCGCCGAGCGCGAGCGAGCCCTCGCGGAAGCCCTTCGGGACGGCCTTGAGCGATTCCTCGCTCGCCGTGATGACCACGGGCAGGACCATAAATGCGAGGGTGAACCAGCCCGCCAGCAGCGAGACGTTCCAGCCAAAGAAGATCACGAACATCCCGAAACCGAAGAGGCCAAACACAATCGAGGGCACGCCGGCGAGATTGAGGATCGCGAGGCGCACAAAGCGGATGAAGGTCCCGTCCCGTGCGTATTCGTTGAGATACACGGCGGCGCTGACGCCCAGGGTTAACGCGATGGCCATCGAGCCGACGACGAGCAGCACGGTGCCGACGATGCAGGGGAAGATGCCGCCGGCGCAGTAGACATAGCTCTCGGCCTTCACGTTGGCGGCCGCGGGGTTCTTTTCCTTGAAGGCCCGGAACTCCTTGTCGCCCAGTTCCATTTTCTGCCCCTGCCACTGGAAGACATACAGCGACTCGGGCGACTCGGTGAAGAAAGCGGTGTTCACAAAGGGCGCCTGGGTCTGGAAGACCGTCCGCGAACCCTTGACGAAGATGTTCAGGAACACGACCGCGCCGCAGAGCAGCACAAAGTACGTGGCGCCACGGAACAGCCAGAAGATGGCGGACTCCGAGCGGCGCGCGGCGGAGGGCTGGGGCTGGAACGGATGGGTGGCGGCGGCGCTCATGGTCAGCCGATGGAGATGCGATAGCGGCGCACGATGCGCTGCGCGGCGTAGTTGATGGCGAGGGAGAGGAAGAAGAGCAGCATGCCGACGACAAACAGCGCACGGTAATGGATGCTGCCGTGGACCACCTCGCCCATTTCCTGGGCGATGATGCCGGTCATCGTGTGCACCGGCTGCGTGATGACGGCGAGGCCCGCCGTAAAATCCGGGATGGCGATGCGGTTGCCGGCGCAGAGGAGCACCACCATCGTCTCACCGATGACGCGGCCGAGGCCGAGCAGCACCGCGGAAATGATCCCGGACAGCGAAGCCGGCACGATGATGCGGATGATGGTCTGGAGGCGCGTGGCCCCGAGGGCGAAGGACGCCTCCTTGAAGGCGCGCGGCACGTTGTTCAGCGCATCCTCCGCCAGGGTAAAAATCGTCGGCACCGCGATCAGCGCGAGCAGGCACCCCGCCGTCAGGATGTTCAGCCGCTCGCTGTACGGGAAGCCCGGCACCCACGAAAGCCACGAGACCTGCGACAGGGCCCGCAGCGCCTGGCCCAGCACGGCGATGCCGAAAAATCCGAGCACGACCGACGGAATGGCTGAGATGAACTCAATGCAGGGCTTGATGAACTTCTGCTCCAGCGGGGTGGCGATCTGGTTGATGTAGATCGCTGAACCCACGCCGAGCGGTACCGCGATGATGAGGGCGACGAGTGAGACCATGATCGAGCCGACCACGAGCGGGATCACCCCGTACCAGTCCTGCCAGAAACTCGCCGTCAGCCACTGCCGGCCGAACAGAAACGAGGAGAAGGCCTGCGTGACCGGCACGGGCTTGTTATAATCCCAGGTTTCCAGGTTCCGCGTGACGGCGGGGAAACCCGCCATGTACTCCGCATTGAGCTGCTGAAAGCGTTCCATCCGGGTCTGCAACTCCCGCGCCGGCATGGCCGGCGCATCGGCCAGAACGGCCGTGAGTCGCTTGGCGAATTCCGCGCTGGCCTCACGGTAGGCTGGGAGGGTGCCGAGGATGGGTTTGAGCTCCACGACAAAATCGATGGGCACAATCCTGACCGCGGCGGCCTCCGCTTCCTTGCCGGCGGCCAGCAGCTGGGTGCGCTCGACTTTCTTGTCCTCCATCACGGTGAACTTCTCCTTGATGGCGGTAGCTTGTTCGGTGAGATCCGAAACCAGGGTGCGGATGGGCTCGACCGTATCGCCGTACTGGCCGGCGAAGTCATCGAAGCTGGCGAGCGCGGCATTGGCCTGTGCCAGCGAAAGACCCTTCTCCATGGTGTAATGAGTGAACTGCCGCACCCGCAGATCGGAGAGATACCGCGTCAGCGCCGCATGGTCGTCCTGCTGCGTCCGGATGAAATCCACATATTCCAGCCCGGCGTGCCGGTAGACGGTGAGGTTGTCCCGGTTCTGACCGAAGAACCCCGAGCCCTCGCGGAACAGGAAGTACGTGATCAGCGCGAGGACGATGATCGAGACCACCGCGTTGCCGCCGAAGAAGACCCGGATGCAGTCATCAAGCGTGAGGCCGAACAGGCGGAAGCTTCCCTTGTAGGCGATGAAATGCGTGTCATCGGCGGGGGCGGAGGAAGCCATGGGGAATTAAACGGACGGCGGAGCGGCGCAGGTCAAGAGAGCACAAAAGCCCGCCGACAGATTGTCCGGCGGGCTGAGGCTCATGAGGGAAGGAATCAACGGATCGGCACGAAACCAATCTGGGAGACGATCTTCTGGCCGGCGTCGCTGAGGGTGAAGTCCACGAACTTCGCCGCTTCGCCGGTGGGCTCTCCATTGGTGTAGTAGAAGGTCGGGCGGGCGTAGGGATACTTCTTCGCCAACACGCTCTCCTTGCTGGGCGTGGAGCCGGCCACCGGGATCACCTTGATCCCGGGCTCGGTGATGTAGGCGAGGCCCACGTAGCCGATACCGCTCGGGTTCTTGGCCACCTCGGAGACGATCTGCTCGTTGCCGGCCATCTTCTGCGAGGAGGAGGCGTAGTCGCGCTTCTTCATCGCGAGGTCCTTGAAGTCCGAGTACGTACCCGACGACGTGTTGCGGGTGTAGATCGAGATCGCGCCCGGCGTGCCGCCGACGGCGGACCAGTCGGTGATGTCACCGGCGAAGAT
>CAIMAQ010000072.1 GCA_903839035.1 uncultured Opitutia bacterium | reverse complement strand
GCCTGGTTTCTGCTCAGTTGTCATAATCTCAAACCTCCCAAATTGTTCTTGACTGGTTCACACGATGCGGCCGACCGGAAATATTTCTCGGATTCATTTGCCTATGAGCTTTCCGCGCTGCCCGCCCCGACTTCCGGTGATAAATATTTCACGAACGTGTACGGGCAGCTGTTTCACATGTTCAAAACCTACCCGCTGAGCTACGATGCGCTGAACCCGGTCTCGGAGATAAAAATTGATGACCGCGACGTCGCCATCTTGCATGCGCCGAGCCTGGTCACGTTCGACATGGTCAAGGACGCGAAAAAGGTCCGGGGCAAATACGGCTTCATGCCCGGGGCCTATTCCAACGGCGGCCGGACGAATGGCGCGGAGTTTATCGTCTACTGGTCCAACGGCGGGGAGCATGTCGTGCTGCACAACCGCTTCCTCAATCCGGTGGAAATCGCGACCGATCGCGGCCTGCAGTCGTTCACGGCCGACCTCAAGGGCCTCACCGGCGGCCGCATCTACCTGCAGATCAAGCCCGGCCCGTACAATGACTTCTCTTGGGATTGGACCTGCTGGACCGACATCGAGATCAAGTAGCCAGCCCCGGGTTCCTGACCGCATCCACGATGAACCGAGCCCCGGCCGCATTTTCCGAGCAGGGCGCAGCGGCGGGCCGCTGGCTGTGGGTGCTCGGCGTGGCCGGCGTGGTCTTTGCCGCGCGTCTCCGGGAGGTTTACTTCCACTCGGGTCCCACCCCCGCCCTCGACCAGTGGGACGCCGAAGCCCAGGCCATCCTCGTGCCTTGGCTGCAGGGCAAGCTGTCGTGGACGGACTTCCTGGCCCCGCACAATGAGTATGTGCCCGTCTGGACGCGGCTGCTCGCGTGGCTGCAGGCCGTCTGGCTCGGCCGTTGGGATCCGCAGCTGCAGGCCACGTTCAACGCCGCGCTGCACGGGCTCTTCGCCGGCGTCTTCGCCGGCTGGCTGCGCCGCCGCCTCCCGTTCTGGCCCGCCACCGGGCTCACGCTGCTGATCATCCTCCTCGCCGGCCTGCCGTTCAGCTGGGAAAACAGCACGTGGGGCTTCCAAGCCCATACGCCACTGGCCCTGCTGTTCGTCTTCCTGCATCTCCACGGCTCTTTCGAGCTCCCTCCCGGTTCCCGGGGCTGGTGGCTCGCGCAGGCGGCGGGGGTCGCGGCCCTTTTCACCTACGGCAGCATGTGGGCGGCACCCGCCGCCGTCCTGGCGACCGCCCTCTGGACTGGCGCCCCCGACCGGCGCCGCTGGCTCGCCGCGGGCGCCATCGCCGCCGCCGGCCTCGGCCTCATGCTCCACGCACGAGGCCTCCAGTCGCCCATCGCCACCCAAACGCTGACGGCGCACACGCCCCAGCAGTTTCTCGCCGCCTGGCTGCGCCAGCTCGGCTGGCCCGCCGCGTGGCCGGGCGCCGCCGCCGTGCTGTGCCTGCCGGCCTTCCTGCTGGCCCTGCAGTTACGGCGCCCGGCGCGCGCTGAAAATTTCGACCGTGTCGTCGTCGCCCTGGCGGTGTGGGCCGCGGCCCAGGCCGCCGCCTTCGCCTTTGCCCGGGGCGGCAGCTACATCGGTTTCACCTCCCGTTATGGCGACCTGCTCGCCCTCGGCGTTGCCGCCAACGCCATCGCCCTGTGGCGGCTGGGGTCGGCCGCCTACTCGTGGCGGACGTGGGGCGCTGCTGGTTTGGCAATCGCCTGGCTCGCGACGCTCGCGCCGGGC
>CAIMAQ010000071.1 GCA_903839035.1 uncultured Opitutia bacterium | reverse complement strand
GGCCGACGCCGACGCCCGTCGCTGTTCCGTGAGGAAATTCCGGGCATCAATCACGGTCACCAGCGCCGAGAGCCGGGCAAAATCAGCCGGGCTGCGGCCAAACGCGTTGCGCCGCGAAAAGATCCGGGCCACCGCGCGCGGCTCGGCCACGCCCGTTGTCTCCACCAGGATATGGTCGTAAGTGCCGGTGGCGCATAATTCGACGATCGCCTCGGCGAGATCGTCGCGCACCGAACAGCAGACGCAGCCGTTGCCCAGCTCCACCACCCGCTGCGCTCCGGCCTTCGCCACCAGCTGCGCATCAATGTTGATCGACGCCAGGTCATTGACCACGGCCGCCCAGCGCCGGCCGCCGGCCTGCGACAACAGGTGGCGCAGCAGAGTCGTCTTGCCCGCGCCCAGAAAGCCGCTGAAAACCGTCACGGGCGGAGGTTGGGCGGGAGGCGGCATTGAAAGTTCAGCGTAATGGAGGCTGCCAGCGGGGCAAACAAACCTTGCCGACCAGCCCTCGCCCGAAACAATACGGCCCGATGTCCCGCCCCGCCTCCGAGTCGTCGCCTGCCCCGGCGCTGCTGATCGCGCTCACCGGCATGCCGGGATCGGGCAAGACCCACCTCCTCGCGGAACTCGCCGCCCTGCAGCGGGCGCGCGGCGGACGGACGGAGGGGTTTCTCGCCGCCGCCGGCGTCCGGCTCGTGCCGGACAAGGGCGCCGGCGAATACCAGCTGAAGATGCTGGCCAGCGGGGAGACGCTGCCGTGGGCCGTCCGCGACGAGAGTCTCGATCCGCCCTATCGTTTCGATCCGGTCACCTTCTACCGGCTGCAGGACTGGGCCAACCGGCTCACCCCGGGCACCTCCCTCGTGCTGCTCGACGAATTCGCCAAGTTCGAGGCCCGCGGCGAAGGCCTGTTTCCGCTATGGCCGATCCTCTGCGCCCAGCGTCCGCGCATTGTCGTGATGGCGGTGCGCGCCGAACTGGTCGATGCGATCGAGGCGAAGCTCGGCCAGAAGTTTGACCGGCGCATTGATGCCGAGGACCCGGACGCCCTCGCCCAACTCTCACAGATCTGCGATGATTTCGGCGAATGGACCCGGATCGGCCTGTTCGGCGGGGCCAGCGGCATGACCGAGGCGGGGCTGGGCTCGGCCTTGCACGCGGCGAAAATCCCCTTCCGCAGCACCTTCCTCTCCGCCGTACAGGGCGCCATGATGGTTTTCGCCGGTTTCGGCCTCACGCAGCCCGGGCGGGTCATGTGGGTGTCGTTTATTTCTTCCGGGCTTAAGGCGCTCTCCCCGGCCGGCAGCCGCCTCCGTCCGATGCTCGCGATTTTTGTGCAGGGCTTCCTGTTCGGCTCGACCGTGCAGGTGCTGGGCTGGAACGTCCTCGCCATTTCCCTCGGCGGCATGCTCATGGGCCTCTGGGCCGCGCTGCAGGGCTTCCTCCTGGAATACCTGATGCTCGGCAGCGACCTGGTCAAAGCCTACGACTCGATGGTCCTGTGGATCGCGCAATGGCTGCACTTGCAGGCGCCCACCCTGCCGTGGGTGGTCGGCGGCTGGGCCCTCGTGCACGGCAGTATCTGCGCCGTGACTTGCGTCATCGCCTGGCGACTGCAGCAGCCCCCGGCGGCCATCCGCCGCATCCTGGAGCAGGAAGCCGCGGGGGTCGCGACGCCGGTGGCGGCCCAACCGACGCGCGCGGCCCGCTGGGCGCGCTGGCTGGAGTTCACCCGCTGGAAATTCTGGCTGCCGCTCGTGATCGTCGCCGGTATCCTCCTCGCCGGGGGCAGTTCGTGGGAGAAAATCGGCTGGCTGACGCTGCGCTTTGCCGCGGTGGGCCTGGTGCTGATGGCCCTGGTCTCGCTCCTGCGCCCCGCTCGCTGGTCGGAGCAGCTCCGGCGCCGCGGCTGGTGGGGTCCCGCCCTGGCGTTCAATGATGCCATTTCCCGCCGGGAAAAATCGCCCGGCGAGACTCCGCCCGCCGCGCGCTGAGTCCGTCCGCGCCTGGGGCAGCCGCTCAGTCCCCGAGCCCGAACACCGCCTTGGAGTAATTCTCCACGCTGAACGGCTGCAGATCCTCGGCCTGTTCACCGAGGCCGAGAAAATAAATCGGGATCTTCAGCTGCCGCCAGATGCCCACGAGGGCGCCGCCGCGGCTGGTGCCGTCGAGCTTCGTCACGACAAGTCCCGTCAGCCCGAAGCTCGCGTGAAAACACCTTGGCCTGCTCGATGGAATTGGTCCCGAGCGAACCGTCCACCACGAGCCAGCGGTGCTGCGGCGCGGTGGGGTCGTTCTTCTGCAGCACCCGGCGGATCTTCGCGAGCTCGTCCATCAGGTGGCCCTTCGTGTGCAGCCGGCCCGCGGTGTCCACGATCAGGTAGTCCCGGTCGCGCGCCTTCGCTGCCTGCCACGCGTCAAACGCCACCGCGGCCGCGTCCGCGCCCGGATGACTCGCCACCACCTCGATGTCCAGTTTCACCGCCCAGCTTTTCAACTGCTCCACCGCCGCCGCGCGGAACGTGTCGCACGCCGCCAGGGTGACGGTCCGGCCGTCCTGCTTGAGCCGCCAGCCGAGCTTGGCCGCGGTTGTGGTCTTGCCGGAGCCATTGACGCCGATCATGGCGATCACGTTGGGTTTCACGTCCGCCGCCCCGAGGGTCCCCTCGGCGCCGGCGAGCACGCGCTGGAGGACGGCGGCGCCGATCTCCGCGGCCTGTCGGCCCTGCAGCGTCTTGTCGGCCGTGTAGGCCTTCTTGATCTCGGCCAGAATCTCGGCAGTCGTTTCGACGCCGAAGTCCGCCGTGATGAGGGCCTCCTCGAGTTCGTCGAGGGAGTCCGCGTCGATCCGCTTGCCGAAGAAGATGCCCGCCGTCTGGTCCGAGATGGCCGCAACCGTCTTGGCGAAGCCGTCTTTGAATTTTTTGAATAAGCCGAACATCGGATTTTCCCGCGGATTACGCGGATGTACGCGGATAAGGAAATGCAAACCTGAATCTTACAGAACGTAACGGAGGGGCGAAGATGTGTTCTCCATTACCTCGGTTATCTCCTGTAAAATTGGCCGGTGATTGGGATCGGGATCTCATATCCGTGCCCATCCTTGTGATCCGCGGTAAAAAATCACTCCGCCTTGCGCGCGTCGCGGCCGAGCTGGTCCTTCACGCGGTCAAGGATGCCGTTGATGAAGCGCTTGGCATCGGCGTTGGAAAACTGCTTGGAGAGGTCGATCGCCTCGTTGATCGAGACGACGGGCGGGATGTCCTTGCGGTGGATCATCTCGAACATCGCGATCCGCATGATGGCCAGGTCGATCTTCGCGATGCGGTCGAACTCCCAGTTCTGGGCGAGCTCCTTGATCTTGGCATCAATCTCCGCCTGGTGCTCGATCACGCCATGGATGAGCTCCTCGCCGAACGAGTAGTGCTCACGCGGCAGCTCCATGTTGGCGAAGAACACCGTCAGGTCCTCCGGCAGGTTCTTGGGCTGGTTCAGGCTCCAG
>CAIMAQ010000070.1 GCA_903839035.1 uncultured Opitutia bacterium | reverse complement strand
GTACTGTCCATCGCCGCCTCGTTGCTCGCGTTGCGATTTCTCAACTGGGGCTTGGGCGGCGTCTTCCTGGCTCAGGTGGTGCTGTTTGCAGGCATCACGTTTTACCGGATGTGGAAGTCGGAGTAGCACGCGGGGGTGCCTTGGAGGGGCCCGTCCCGGTTCTAGTTCGTTTTTAGGGTCAGTCTCACTTCGACGCGTAGGAGGCCGGTGGTGCCAGGCCGAGCCGAAGGTGTCAGCCCCTAACTCTTGTGGTGGTCTGGTTGAAGGGGAGAGCCGAGCCGATGTGGTCAGGCTGCCCGCTTCGGCAACTCGCCTTCGGGGTCTCCCCGGGGTCCCCCCTCCGATTTACCCCAAGTCCAAGAGCCTGAGCTTTGCTGCAGCGCACGTGGCCTTTGCTCCGCCGGCTACGGCTCGAGGCTGGCGAGGTAGGCGACGAGGGAGACCAGGTCGGCGTCGGTCAGGTGCGCGACCACGGGCTTCATCAGGTCGGTCGAGGCCCCCTGGCGCACGCCGCTGCGGAGGTCCGTGAGCTGCCGCATCAGGAAGCTGGGCGAGCGGCCGGCCAGGCGGGGGACGTCGCCCAGGCCTTTCAGCTCGGGCCCGTGGCAGGTGATGCAGGCGGGCACCGTCCCGCCGTCGCGGGTCTGGGTGACCAGGGCCGCGCCGCGCTGGATGCTGCCGCGGGGCACGTAGACGCGGTAGGGCGTCCGGGAATCGCGGTGCTCAAAGCGCTCGAAGTCCTCGGGCGTCTCGATGATCCGGTTGCGGATCGCCTCGGTGCCGGCACCCGGCGCCGGGGTCAGCACCCAGCCGGCGATCCTGGTCTGGGGGACGGTGGCGGTTTCGATGACGCGGACAAACGACGCCGGCTTGAGCGACGAGAAGTAAGCGGCCGCCGCCTCGATCTCGGGTTCGGTCAGGGCCTTCGCCCCGGTGATCATCAGCGTCTGCGGGAGGCGCCTGGGCTCGGAGCCCGGGCGGTCCCCATGCTGGAAGGCTCGCAGTTCCTGCCTGATGTAGCCCGCCGGCAAACCGGCGAGGCTGGCGTTCTCGGGGCGGCCGGCTCCGTTCGGTAGGTGACAGTAGGCGCAGGCCAGCACGTGGGGGGCGCGGCCCTTGGCGACAATCTCCGGCATCGCAGGGTGCTCATCGGGGTGCCAGTCGGGAACGGGTCCCGTCAGGTTGGTGATCTGGGTCCGCGTGAAGGTGACCGTGCTGTCCGGGACGTGGATCGCATGACCGTCGTCGGCCACGGGGTGGCCGGCGGGAGGATTCACCGGGTAAGCCCACGCCGGAAGATTCGCCGCGGACGCAGCCAGCGGCGCGGCCAAGGCGCCGAGCCAAAACGCGAAGAGACAGCCGGCAATCGAAATCAGGTACGGCGCGGGCCGGGCGGGGGGCGTCATTCGCCCGTGGATCACAACGTCCCGTCGCGGACTGCCAAGGACCAAAAGCGGCGGCAAGGGGGCAAGGCTCTTTGCGTGAGCCTCGTGGGTTCCGTGGGATGGATGGCCCGTTAAGAAAGGTTAAATCGCGTAACTTCCCTGCCATTCCCCTCGTCTTGGGGTCTAAGCGACGCCTAGCTTTTTGCGGATTCGAATCCGCGTCGTGCCACCCTCGAACCGCCACTCCCCGTGATTTTTTTCCGCCACCTCTGCGTTCTGGCCGCAAGTCTGTGGGTGGTGGGGTCGGCCGCGGCGGTCCCGGTACAGCCCAATGCGAACCTGAGCAACGACCAGCTGGCGTCGCGCTTTTTGGCGCAAGCCACGTTCGGCCCGACGCCCGAGGCCATTGCCGCCCTGCGCGCCGCCGGTAACGATTTCAACGCTTGGATCGATCTCGAGATCGCGAAAACCCCGAGCTACTCGGCGCCGCTCGTCACCGCGGCGCTTGCTTCCGGGGGAATCACCGCCATCGGCAACGCGCAAAACCGCCGCGCTCGCAACCAGGTCATGATCGGCGGCAGCGACCAGCTGCGTCAGCGCGTGGCATACTCGCTTTCTCAGATTTTTGTCATCTCGGACAACAACTCGGCCATCTCCAGCGCCGCCGAGGGTTCCTGCGCGTATTACGACCTGCTCGTGCGCGACGGCTTCACCACCTTCCGCCAACTGCTGGTCGACGTCACTTACAGCCCGATGATGGGGCGCTATCTTAACCAATATCGCAACCGGAAGGCCAACCCGGCGATGAACACCAGCGCCGACGAGAATTACGCCCGGGAGGTCGAGCAGCTCTTCTCGATTGGACTTTATCAGCTGACCCCGGACGGCAACTACGTGACCGATCCCAGCGGCCGGCCCTACGAATCCTACACCAACACCCAGATCACCGAGTTCGCGAAGGTCTTCACCGGGCTGACCGACGAGGATCACAACCCGAACCCCGTCGGCACCGGCGTGGGGCGGACCGACTTCCCCTCCGCCAAGCCCAACTACACGGAGCCCATGAAAATGTGGCCGGGCCAGCACGACGTGAACACGAAGTCGCTGCACCACTACGCCGGCGCGCGCAAACCCGACCTGCCCGCGGGCCAGACCGGCGACCAGGACATCAGCGATGCGATCGACAACCTCGTGGAGCATCCCAACACGGCGCCCTTCATTTCCCGACTGCTGATCCTGCGCCTGGTGACCTCGAATCCCTCGGACGCCTACGTGGGGCGGGTCAGCGCCGTGTTCGTCAACAACGGCCAGGGCCAGCGGGGCGACATGGTGGCGGTGATCAAGGCGATCCTGCTCGACCCGGAAGCACGGTCGGTGGCGTTCATCACCGACCCGGAGCACGGCAAGTTGCGCGAGCCCTTTGTGCGCCTGACGCACTTGTTACGCGCGTTTCACTATCAGGTGGCGGGCACCGTGTTGCCCTACGACCTCAGCGGCGCCAATGAAAACACCCTCGGCCAGTTTCCCCTGGCGGCCCCGACCGTGTTCAATTTTTACGCGCCTGACTACCAGCCTCGGGGACCGATCGGTGACGCCGGCCTCTTCGCCCCGGAATTCCAGATCCAGAATGCGGTGTTTGGCATCGCCACGCCCAACCTCTATTACTCGCTCACCAACGGCGCGGTCGGGAGTTTTTCGCTCGACCTCAGCGCCCAGACGGCACTGCCGGACACCGCTTCGCTGCTCGACAACGTGGATCTGCTGCTGACGGCGGGCACGTTGAGCGCGACGACGCGGGCCACCATCCTGACCGCACTCAACGGGGTGACGCAGGCCATGGTCCCCAACGGCAGCACGCTGGCGCAGACCCGCACCCGGCTCGCCATTTACCTCGTCGCGACCTCGCCGGACTTCGCGATCCAGAAATAAGGACCCCATGAGCAACTCGCACTCAGCCCCGCCGATCAGCCGCCGGCAATTTCTTGGCCAGGCCAGTTGCGCGGCGGTCGGTTCGTCGGCGCTGTTCTCGACGCTGCTGACCCTACGCCTCGCCAATTCCCTCTCGGCGCAGACGGCGCCCGCCTCCGGGGACTACAAGGCGCTCGTTTGCCTGTTCCTGGCCGGAGGCAACGACTCGTGGAACATGCTCGTTCCCACTACCAACGGGGAGTATGCCGCCTATGCGAAGGCCCGCGGCAACCTCGCGGTGGCATCGGACCTAGCGCTGAACCTTACGCCCAACAATCTGGGTGGACGCACGCTCGGGCTGCATCCGTCCATGCCGGAACTGCGCGACCTCTTCAACGCGGGCAAGCTGGGGTTTGTCTCGAACGTCGGTTCGCTCATCCGTCCGCTCACCCTGGCGGAATATCGCGCGGGGACCGCGCTGCCGGTGTCGCTTTATTCGCACGCCGACCAGGTAAAGCAGTGGCAGACCTGCATTCCGGACGCGCGCACGGCGATCGGTTGGGGCGGGCGGGCCGCCGACATCATCGCTTCCCTGAACGATCCCAGCCTGGTCTCGATGAACATTTCGCTGTCCGGGCAGAATATTTTTCTCACCGGCCAAAACGCCTTCACCTACAGCATCGGCGCCAGTGGGGCGACGGCCCTGACCGGCTACAACGCCGGCGCCGTGAACAGCCTCACGGCGCAGCGGTCCAAGGCGGTCGACGGGATGCTGGGGCAGCAGTATCGCAGCCTCTTCGAGCAGACCTACGCGAACACGACGCGCGAATCGATCGACGCCTACCAGCAGTTTTCGTCGGCCCTGGGCGGCATCACGCTGAGCACGGTGATTCCCACCGGCAACTCCGTCGCGTCCAACCTCGCGATGGTGGCCAAAACCATCGCCGCCCGCGCCAAGCTCGGCGTCCGCCGGCAGATTTTCTTTGTCATGCTCGGGGGCTTCGACCTGCACGACAACCTCTTGACGAACCATCCCGGTTTGTTGAGCACGGTCAGCAAAGGCGTGAGCACGTTTTGGTCGGCGTTGAACGAGATCGGGATGCAGGACCAGGTTACGCTGTTCTCCGCGTCGGATTTTGGCCGGACGCTGACCTCCAACGGCGACGGCTCCGACCATGCTTGGGGCGCCAATCACTTCGTGCTCGGCGGCGCGGTCGCCGGTGGCCAGGTCTTCGGCGACAAAGCGGCGGGTTATTACCCCGACCTGCAGAATTCCGCGGCGATCGACACCGGGCAGGGACGACTCATTCCCGGAGTGGCGGTGGATGAATACGCCCGCGACCTCCTGGGTTGGTTCGGGGTCAGCAATGCGAATCTGGACTACGTGCTGCCGGCCTTCAGCAGCCGGTTCGGCGGACGCACCCCGCTGGGGATCTTCGACAAGTCAGTCGTCGCCCCACCGCCCCCGGTAACACCTCCACCCGTCACTCCGCCAACCACTCCGCCCCCCACCTCCACCTCCACCTCCACCACGACGCCAAGCTCCTCGGGCGGCGGAGGTGGCGGCGCGGTGAGCCCGCTGTTTCTCGCGGCGCTGGGGACCATCGCGCTGGTTCGGTTGCGGCAGAAGCGGATGGCGAAAAAGAAGCCCGGGAGCGGCAGCGAGCCGGGGGCAACTTAAGTCCGCCGAGCCGAATGCTGGAGAGGTCAGGCCCCGGGACAGGCTAGACCGAAGGGGTCAGGCTTTGGGGTTTGTGGTCCGTCGGTCCATTCGACCCAATGGACCCCATCCCAAGCCCCGGTCCTGCCCGATGACCATTCCCTACCTCCAGCTCGTCGTCATGGGAGTTTTCGCGTTGGTCTTCTTTCGCGCCGGTCAGATGGAACGAAGCTGGGCGGTGTTGTGGGCCACCCTGTCCCTCGCCGCTTCGTTACTCGCGTTGCGGTTTCTCAACTGGGGTTTGGGCGGCGTCTTTCTATCTCAGGTGGTGCTCTTTGTGGGCATCACGTTTTACCGGATGTGGAAGTCGGAGTAGCACGTGGGGGTGCCTTGGAGGGCCCGTCCCGGTTCTAGTTCGTTTTTAGGGTCAGTCTCACTTCGACGCGTAGGAGGCCGGTGGTGCCGGGCTGGCGGAGGGTGAGGCGGGGCTGGGTCGGGGCGTGCAGCCATCCGTAAATGCTGCCGTTTTCGCGGCCGTCCTCGATCGATTCGACGCAACGGTTACTCGCGCCGTGGTACACCATTTCGTTTTTGGTCCGCCGTGGGTCCTGCAGCGGCAGGTGTTCGATTTCGGCGGTGACCCCGGCCGGGATGATGATTTCGGCGCGGGCGCGCCGGCCTTCGATCACGATGCGGTCGCCCTCCCGGCGCATGGGGAGGCGGGTCGTCCAGTGAAACACCACGCCGCGGCCTTTCTCGACCGCCCATTCGTCCGTGATGACAATCAGATCCGGCCGCGGGGAATCCCAGGTGCGCTGCCAGCGCTTGAACCAGCCGGCCCAACCCGTGGTGACGTCGATGGTCGCGTGGAAGCGCTCGGCATCCCCGGAACCGACCGGCTTGAGATCCGAGTGAATCGGGTTGGCGGGTTTCGGCCGCTCTGCGTCGCTCCACGGCGTCAGCATATTGTGCCGCTGGGCCTGCTTGAGCTGTTCGGTGACGGGATTGGCGTAGTCGATGACCCCGAAATCAAAGGCGAAGCTGTCGCCGGCGCACTCGAGCACGAAATGCCCCTTGTCCTCATGCTGGTGATCGCCGCCCGAGCGGTTGCCCATGATGAAGAGCTTCACGGTTTCGCCCTGCAGCTGGCGGACCGAGCACATCATCCCGGTGTCGGGCATCGAGCAGAACGGCGCCAGTGGCGGTCCCTCGGCGGGGATGTCCCGGTCGAGGCGGAGCGCGAGCAGCATGGGCGCCGCACCGGAGCGTTTGAGCGATTTCCGGTAAACCGTGACCCAGTGGGATTGCGGCATCAGCCAGGCGAGAAACGCGAGGCCCTCGCTGATCGCGAAGTTGGCGTCGGCGACCAGGATCAGGTCCTGGCGGTCGTCGGTGGAATAAAGCATTTCAGCCAGGCGCTCCGTGCGCAGCAGGGCGGGCGCGACCAGCGACCGCGGATCCACCCCGCGGGCGCGGGCGTAGAGGTGCACGCACAGGAAGGCCTGGCGGGCGGTGTAGGCGAAATAGGACACGCCCTCGAGGTAGCCGCCGTCGGCCAGGAGCGCCTTTGACAGATTGTCCTGCAGGTTGTCCCACGCGAGGTCGGTGTGGGGCCGCACCCGCGTCGGCGGCCGCGGGTAATTCTCGCACCGGGCCGGCATGACCTGCTCCAGCACGAGGAGACCGTAGATACGCGCCGGGGAGATCCACGCGAGCTGGTTCCCGTAGTACATGTATTCCCACCACCACGAGGCCTGGCACATCGCGCCGTGGGCGTCGGAGGCGATCCGCCGCAGGATCAGGTCGCGTCCCAGCGGAGTGAACCATTCCCCGCACAGGTCCAGGATCAGTGTGCAATCCCACGTCGCCGTGGCCTGGGGAAACCCGCGCTGGTCCCACGCGCTGCCGCGGCAGTGGGCGAAAAAGACATCCTCCCAGTGGTCGCAGTGCACCATGCTGAGGGCAAAGCGGGCCGCGAGGCGGCAGAGCCCGGCATCCCGCCAGAGCACCCCGGCCTGCGCGGCGAACGGCCCGTGGAGCGAGAGCATCTTGTTGATGTCGCGTTCGCGCCGGAGGACGTTGGTGCTCCAATATTTCAGGTCCTCGCCGATCAGGCTCTCGGGCTGCACCCGGCGCGCGATCTCGGCCAGGGCGCGCAGCTCCGCGGTGACGGGGTTGTCCGCGAACTCGCGCCGCACCTCTTCCAGTTCCTGTGCGTTGACGAGCAGTCCGTAGGTGGGAGTGAAGCTGGGGGTGAACCCGGGCGGTTGCAGGTACTTCTCCCAGCGCTCGTCGTAGCCGGTCCATTGCGCCAGATGGAAGGGCAGGCGCTCGGAGTGCTGGAAACCCAGCCACAGCAGCCACGCGGACGCCGCGGCCGTGCCGGGGTGCCGGACCTCGATGGTGAGCGACGTGAGGAACTTCGCGCCTTCGAGCGGCAGCCACTCCTCGTGCCGGGTGGGCCCGGTGGCCCGGCCGGTGCGACGCCGCGGGCCGGCGTCGGTTTCCGCCGCCATGTGGATGACGCTGTCCTCGGGGAGATTCAGGCAAACCAGCAGCCGGTCGTAGGCGGAGCAATCGAGCCGCATGTA
Organism: uncultured Opitutia bacterium; assembly: GCA_903839035.1. Classification (GTDB taxonomy): domain Bacteria; phylum Verrucomicrobiota; class Verrucomicrobiia; order Opitutales; family Opitutaceae; genus Opi-474. Next base: position 43,693 of record CAIMAQ010000070.1, on the reverse strand, counting down.
GTCGCGGTGCAGGCGAAAAACGAGGCCGTCGGGGGCGGCGCGTTCCCAGTTAACGATGACGAACGCCCAGCTCTGGGTGACCCGCAGGCCCTGCGCGCCCGGGGCGTCGACGGTCCAATCGGCGAGCTCGGCGAGCGCCGGGTCGAAAAAAGGAGCAAAGACCGCCTCAGCGCTGTTGAGCAGGATGGTGCGCATGAACCCACGAAAACCAAACCGGTTGAAGATTGCCCGCGAATTATGCGAATCGCCGCAAATTCCTGAAACGAAAATTATTGCCCACGGAACACACCGACTACACGGAAAAGATCGGGAGCACGAAACTCACTCGTCCTGCGAAAAAATGAGGGCAGTCATTCCGTGTGATCGGTGGGTTCCGTGGACAGGAAAGGGAGCGCCACGCCTCACCGCCTCACCCGGGCGTAGGCGTCGCGGACGGCGATGAGGGCGGGTTTCGGATGGAAGGGGTACGCGATGTACGCGGGGGAGATCTGGGGCCAGCAGTCGGAGAGGCTCCAGAGGAAGATGCCCCAGCAGTCCGGCTGCCCGGCGTAGAGGTCGATCCAGTATTGCGAGGCCTCCGAGTGGAGTTGCTGCATCTTGGTGATCAGGTCGGCCAGCGACGTCGGCTCCTCCCAGCCTCGCGCCTGGATACTCTGGAACATCGAGTAGAGCAGGCCGCGGCGGTCCAGCCGCGTGCAGTCCGAGCCGTGGGTGAGGTATTCCTCATTCCAAATCGGCCAGCGCTGGTCGGGACTGACGAACCGCTCGATCACCGCCAGGTCGGGCATGCCCATGTGGCCGATCTCCGTCACCATCCGCGGACGCGCGCCGGAGAAGATCTCGGCCTTGTACGACTGGCCGTGCGCCCAGAGGTGGCAGTCGCCCTCGAGCGGGGAATTCTGGTCGTACACACTCGGCGAATAGGGCGAGGTCGGCACGTACGGGGTGAGCGGCGCGTGGGCCAGCACGACGTCGCGGAGGATTTCCTTGCTCAACCGGTTGTGCCGGTAGGCCGGGTAGTTGAAGCTCATGTCGGCCAAAACGTCGTTCTCATTGTCGCCAAACCACGCGGCGATGCATGCAAAATGCCGGAGCCGCCGCACCTGGAACTCCGCTTCACGCCGCGCCTCGGCGAGGAATTCCGGATCCTGCGGATAGCAGCCGCAGGCGAACATGAAGTCGTGCGTGACGAGGATGCCGAGCTCGTCGCACCGCGCGTAAAACGAGTCGTGCTCATAGATGCCGCCGCCCCAGACGCGCAGCGCGTTGATGTTGGCGGCCTTGGTCGCGTCGAGCAGTTCGCGGTAACGGGCGTCGGTGATCCGCGCGTAGATCGCGTCCACCGGCGTCCAGTTCATGCCCTTGAGGAAGATTTTCCGGCCGTTCACCGCCAGGATGAACGAAGTCGCGCCGTCCGCGGCGGGCTCCTGGATGATCGTGATGGTGCGAATGCCAAAGCGGCCGCTCCGCCGGTCGAGCTCCTGGCCGTCGCGCCGCAGCGTCGCAGCCCAGTCATGGAGCGGCTGGGCCCCGTGATTGTGCGGCCACCACAGCTTGGCCTGCGGCACGGTGAATCGCTCCACGTGGCGAGCGCCGGCGGGATCGCCCGCGAACTGCAGCGTGCGGGTCTGGCCGGCGACCGTGAGGTCCACCGTCAGCGGGCCGGGCGCGCCGTGATTGTGTTTCAGCTCTACCAACGCCTCGAGTTCGGCCGCGCCGTCCGGGCGGACGGCCACCGTGCTGACGAAGACGTCGGCGAGCTCGGCCGCGTCCACCAGAACCCACGAAACCGGCTTCCAGATGCCGATCGTCACCAGGCGCGGCGTGATATTCCAGCCGTAGCAGGACTGGGCCTTGCGCACCTGCAGACGGAGCGGGTTGCCGTAGCCCCGCACTTCCGGCGAAGGCAGGCGGCCGGGGGGCGAGACGGGCGAACCCAGGCAGACTTCGAGACGGTTGGCGCCGGGTATCACGTGGTCGGTCACATCCACGCGCAGGGGCGTGAACATGTTCTGGTTTTTGCCGACCTGCTTCCCGTTGAGGTAGACGGTGGCAAAGACATCGAGACCCTCGAACAACAGGTGCAGACGCTGACCCGGCCCGGGGGTGGGCGGGGTGAGGTCGGTGCGATACCAGTAATCCCAATCCTCCATCCAGCGGCAGTGGTCGTGATTCGTGCCGAAAAACGGATCGGCGATCAGACCGGCGCGCTCGTAGTCGAGGTGGACGTCGCCCGGCACCTGGGCCGGCACCCAGCGCTGGTCCAGCGGCAGGGCGGAACAGGCCACGGTGGGCCCCAGCCACGGTTCGGCATGCATCACCTTCCAATCACTTACCAGGGGCAGGGTCTTTTTCATACGGCAGGCCAAGGCCGGGGCGGCGGCCCGCCGGCGTCAAATCCAAACTGGGGAGCAAGCCCATGGACGGGCTCACGCGGAGGCGCAAAGATGCCGAGTTTGATCCGGGCTCTGCGACTCGGCGCCTCGGCGTGAGGCCCAATCCGGCTCAGTGCTTGTGCTCTTCGGCCAGCTTGGCCCCGGCGCCGTCGGGGAGGCCGTCGCGGAAGCTGCCGAACCACTTGTCCAGCGGGATGGTGGCGTCGCCGTAGTTGCACTCGAAGTAGCGGTGGTGGAGGTAGTGAAAATAAGACCCCGTGGGCCATTTGCCGTTCGCGATCGGGCCCTCGAAGCCGTGGTGCGAACTCGACGGGCCCAGCGCCGCGTGCTGGATGTCGTAAAGGAAGTGAATCGGGTGCGACGGCACCACCCAGTGGATCAGGCCCACGCTGAGGTAGAGGATCGTCTCGACCGGATGCATCGCCATGCCCGACCAGGGAATCGGGTTGATGTTCTTGTGGTGCAGGTAGTGGACGTGCCGGTAGAGCGGCTTCCAATGGATCAACCGGTGGATCCAGTAGAAATGAAACTCGCGCCAGAAGGGGACGGCGATCAGCAGGAGCACGAACCAGACGGGATGCTGCGCCCAGTCGAGGTACGGGATGCGGTGGTTGGCAAACATCCAGAGCGTCACGACCTCGTAGGCCGTCCACACCAGCAGCGCGACGCCGGAGGTCCAAAAGATATTGTCGTAAACCTGGTTGCCGAACAGGAACACCCGGCTCTTCGCCGCCGGCCAGTTGGGGTCGTACTTCTGCTTCGTGCCCTCGCGCCGGAGCGTGTAAAGGTAGAGATGGTAGCCGCCGTAAAACAGCCACATCAGCGCGAGATTGCGTCCGTAGATCTGAGCGATCCAACCCGCCTCGAAGTGAACGCACCGCGCCAGGGCGGGTTGCGTGAAATACCAGGAGGCGGCCGAGACGACCAGCAGCAGGAGATTGCGCGGCCACATGAAGCCCGGATACCAGACGAGCCATTTCAGCGTCGCCCCGAAGCGCAGCGGCCACGCGAAGAGCGGCGCATAACGGATCGGGTAGGAGGGACGCCACTCGCCCCGGGCGTTGCGGGACTCGGACGGGGACTCAGTTGCGGGCGAACGACTCATGGCCAAGGGGTCAGTATCTAGCGTTTGTAATAGGAGAAACGCCTGGTGCGGGGTTCCCCGCAGGCCAGGCGTCGATGCTCAGCTCAGTTAAAGGCCCCGGAGAACCACTTCTGGTATTGGGCTCCGAGAACCGGCGCGGGCTTCTGCTGGCCGGTCGCGGCCGCGATCAGGCCCATCAGCCACATGACGAAGAACAGGATCCAAGCCGCCAGAACGGCGAGCCAGCCCAGGATGGGGATGAACATCAGCACGACACCACACACGCCCAAGGCGATGCCGGACACGATCAGACCGAGACCCTGCCGCAGGTGAAACGAACCCAGGGCGGTCTTTTTGCTGCTGTGGATGACGATCGCGATGATGAAGCCGATGATCGTCAGGTACGTCAGGATGGCGACGGTGCGATCTTCGGCGGGGACGTTGGCGGGGGGAGGAGTCTCGGTGGACATAGGAATCAGGGAGGTTGAAGTTTGAAACGACTGACCTGCATTCCCACGCTGAGGGCCGCGTTCGGCGCCGTCAACGTCCGGGCAAGGCAAAGGAGTTGGATCAGCGGTTATGGGCTAGCGGTCAAAGGGCGGCGGCCCTTCGAGGTACCCCCGCACCTCGGCGTCGGTGAGGCGGAAGATGAGGATCGAATAACCCACCTCGTCATCGGGCGCGCGCACCTGCAGCCCGGCACAGAGCCGGCCGAAGCGGAGGTGCTCGAGTTCGACGAGGAACTGCAGCGCGGTGTCGCGCGGCGTGTTGTCGTAGCCGGCCTTCCAGGCGTCCCCCCATGCGTTCAATGCGACGTAGCGGCGCTCATGCTCAGGCGTCCAGCCGTGCCGCACGAGGGTGTAGATCTGCTGAAACATTGTCGCGCTGATGCAGTACACGCCGCCCGTCATCGATGGACCCACCGGGCGCAGGTTCCGGTCGAAATTCCCGTCGGCCAGGCGCGTCGCCGTGATTCCTTCGGCCTTGGGCGAACCCGACCCGAAATACGACAGGAAGACCGCCTCGCCGCGCGCATGGGTGTCGAGCCAGCGCTTCAAACCCGGCAGGTCCTGGCCCCAGTCGAGCGAGCTGTCCACGAATCGCTGGTAGGCGTGACGCGGCCCGCCGAGCAGCGGGTTAAAATACGCGAGGTAGTTCGGCCGGATCGCGAGCGAGACCCCGGCCTGCCACAGCAGCAGGGCGGCGGTCGCGATCGCCAGCCATCGACGGTGGAAGCCCAGCGCTACGGCGCCGGCTCCGATGTAGAGCACGGGATAAAGCGGCAGGAGATGGCGCAGGCCGATGTTGATGTGGCTGGTCAGCGCAAACCCGGCATACACCAGACCCAGCGCGGCGAGCGGCGTGAGCCGATAGAACAACCGGCCGGTGCGGCGAGAGTTCGGCCGCAGGCGCGTTGCGAGCAGCCCGCCGGCCAGCGCGAACAGGGCCAGGGCCGGCAGGGGCGTCTTGAGGAGGAAAACCGTGGGGAAAAATCCGACCCAGCCCGTGGAGGCGATTTGTCCGTCAAAGAAAGCCACCCGGAAGCGGGAGAAGCGGTCCACGAAAGTGAGGCCGTAGAGCCACGGCTCGGGCAGCGCGTGCCACGCGCGCAGCGGACGCACGACCGCCTGTACGGGGCCCGGATGCAACAGCGTCGCTGCCGTCGGATCGGGATTCGTCGTGGTCAGCAAAACCTCGTCCCAAGGCTGGTTGTACGAACCCGCACCGTGCACCCCGGCATAACGGAAACCATACGCGCCCCAGATCAGGATTCCGCCCAAGATGGCGGCTGCGGAAAATGCTCCGACCAAAACCAGCCCCGCGCGCCAACCGCGCACCCGCTGATAAAACCCGCCGAGCCGAACCGGCAGCGTCGCTCCGCGGATCACTCGCGCCAGCGCCATCAGCCCCAGCATCGGCACCAGCAGCGGGGCGGAGAATTTGCTCAGACCGAGCAGGGCGGCCGTCGCCCCGGCGGCGGCGATGCGTCCGGGCGTCACGCGATGCAGCAGCCGCCAGCCGGCCAGCACGGCGGCGAGGAAACCGAGAGTCACCGCCATGTCGCTCGTCGCGAGCCCGGCATGCGCGAGCAGGTTGGGGCAGAAGGCGAACAGCACGGTGGAGACGAGCGCGCCCTTGAGCCCGAACAGCGACCGCGACCACGCGAACACCAGCGCGCCGCACGCCACGCCGAGCAGCGCGATCATGATCCGTGCGTCCTGGAGCATCCGCGCCGGGTTGTTGCCCGACTCGTAGAAAAACTGGTGCCCCAGTGCGCCCACATCCGCGTTGAGCCACGCCGGCTGCTCCAGCGTCGGAAACTTCACATCGCGGGCGAGCAGCGGCAGCGCGGCCCAGCGCTGCGGCAGGTTGCCGGCGTCGGGGGACAGCCGGAAATCGCCCTGTTTCCAGTAGCTGTAACCGGACGTGATGTAGAAAATCTCGTCGGCGGTCGTGCTGTGTTCCCGCGACACGCTCGCGGCCATCCAGCCAAACAGGACGAGCAGAAAAACCGCCGCCAGGGTGGGTGCGCCGGCCTTTTTCATGGTTCGACCACGACCCGCTGGCCGACCCAGGCAAGGTCGAGCATCGTGCGGGCATCCCAGTTCGCCAAACGGAAGCAGCCGTGCGACTCGGTGCGGCCGACGAACTCCGGCAGCGGCGTCCCGTGGATGCCGTAGCCGGTGCGGTCCAGGCCGATCCACGCCACGCCCACGGGATTGTTCGGGCCGGGCGGAAGGATGAGCTTCCGGCCGAGTTCGCGGCCCTCGGCGGACTCGGGAATCACCTCCGGATCAAAGGTGTAGTTCGGGTCCGCAATGACCACGGTCACCTTCAACTCGCCCGCCGGACGCTTCTCCACCATGCGCGCGATGCTCACTGGAAAATGCACGACAAGCCGACCCTCCGCATCCCGGCCCTCGAGGGTGTGCTGGGACAAACTGATGTGAATCAGAACCACATTGCGCAGCGGGGCGTTCAGCGCGACGGAGGGTACGGTGAGGACGGTGCCGGCGTGCACCTGTTTCCAATCCACCTTGGGATTGAGCCGCTGGATGAGCCCGGGCGACGCGTGGGTCCGCTCGGCGACGAGTTCGAGCACGGTTTCGTAGTCGAGCGCGGTCTGTTGGGATTTGCCGAGCCACGTCGGGCTCAGCGGCTGCAGCCGGTCCAGTTCCTCCTGCGACAGAATCATCCAGACGAGCGGCGGAGTCGTGAGCTGGAGCTGCTCCCGCGTCGCCGCATCGAGGGCGCCGGACGAGGGCAGGCCCTCGCGCTCCTGCCACGCCTGCAGGGCGGCGACGGTTTGTGCGCCGGGCACGCCATCGATCGACCCGCTGGAAATGCCCTCACGTGCGAGGGCGATCTGGGCCTCGAGCCAGGATGTCACCGACCGCGGGAAATCACCCTCGCTCCCCGGTGGCGGGGGCGGCAGGCCGACCTTCAACACCGGCGCCGCGGTGGGGCCGGCCGGTTTGGGGGCGGCGTTTGCCACCCGGAGAGACGCGCCCAGCAAGAGACCCAACAGCAGGCACAAGCCTGCCCGGGGGACGAGTTGCCGGAGATTCATCGACCCCATCGTCAGCAAAAACCCGGCTTGGTGCCAGCCAATCGCGGCGTATTTTTAACCACGAAGGACGCGAAGATTAATGCTTTTGATCACGGAAGCCCCGTCTTCGCCAAGGCTAGGAGGGCAGGGCTGAAAACAGAATTGCGAAACAATCCTTCTGCTGCGGATCGAATTCTGTGTTTCCGCTCTTTCGCGTTTCCGCGATTAGTTCTGAAGATCAGCCCTTCGGGGCCGGGGCCGGGAGGTGGTATTCGCGGAGGATCGCCTCGATCTTGCCGCCGATGTCGGCGTGCGGGTCGCCGGGGTTGATGCCGGCGTGGCGGACGATGCCGTCGGGGGTGATGATCGCTACGTAGGGGATGCCGCTGACGCCGTAGTCGGGGTTAAACACGTTCTCCGTGCTGAACGCGACCGGCCAGGTCATATCCTTGTGCGCCATGAAGCGCGGCATGAGGGACGTCTCGAGCTCCGGCTTGCCCTTGGTGTCGATGCTCTTGGGCTCGAGGTTTTTCACCCGGCCCTGGAGGCTCGTCACGCCGAGGAACACCACGGGCGAGGCCTGAAAACGCGCGGCGTTTTCACGGACCTCCGGGAAGGCGCGGAGGCAGGGCCCGCACCATGTCGCCCAGAAATCGATCACGACGACCTTGCCCTTGAGCGCGGAGAGGGTGGGGAGATTCCCGGTCGAGGACCAGAGGAAGTGAAGTTCCGGCGCGGGCCGGCCGACGAGGGCGGCCATCGTGGCGTTGTTCTTCATGATGCGCGCGGCGGTGGACGCGGCCTTGGTGCCGGGAAAGCCCTCCGTGACGGCGCGGAACTGTTTTTCCTGCACGTCCGGCGTGGCGCCCAGGTCCCAGTAAAGCATGGCCCGGGACAGCGCGATGTCGGCGACCTCCGCGGTCTGCTGGCCTGCGTACTTGGCGAGCAAGGCATCGTAGGCCGCAAATTCCGCCGTGAAGTCGGCGAGCTTTTCCCTGCCGGCTTTTTCCATTGCCGAGACGCGCGTCTCCAGGGCCGTGAGCTCGGTGGCGGCGGGCGAAGGGGCGGGAGCGACTTCGCCCGCGAAACTGCGCGAGAGCAGAGCAAGACCAAGCACGAGGCCGATGGAGAGGGAGGAAGGCTTCATGAGGGAGAAGGGAGGGGTGGGGCGAAAGTCCGCAAGTGGAGGAATTAGGATTTAACCCCGCGAAGGCTCGCTCATCTCGAGGCGGGCTTTGTCGGCGAGAGCCTTGAGGTGGCCGTCGTTGGCGAGGTTCTGCTCGAGGTGGACCCTGCGCGCCGGGGTCGCGGTCCGGATCATCGCGTCACCGTAAGCCCGCTCGACCCAGAAACGGGCGCCGCCCGCAAGATAGTCGCGCAGGTCCTGCAGCTTGGAGTCCGGGTAGCGCTGGCAGCAGTTCATCGTGAACATCCGGCGGCGCGCGCTGCCGCCAAACGCGCAGTGCTTGGTGTTATGGTTGAACATCACCACGTCGCCGGGCTTCGTCTCGAGCGCCACGCAGGGCACGTCGCGCCCGTGGACGCCCCAGTTCTTCTCGCAGTCGTAAATCTCGGTCTGCAGGGCGTCGGCAAATTTGTCGCCGATCTTGTGGCTGCCGGGAATCACGCGGAGGCAGCCGGTGTCCTTGGCCACGGGATCGAGGTAGAACGCCATCTTGATATGGACCTGCTCCGGGTGCCAGCCGTCGGAGTGCCAGGGCGTGTCGCCGGCGTAGAGGTTGCCGTCGGAGCCCATGTAATTGAAGTCGTCGCCGAGGATGCTCGTCGCGATGCCCAGCAACCGCGGGTCGTCGAGCAGCGTGCTGAGGTAAACGCTCTTGTCGACGCAGGGCGCGATGCAGGAGCGGCGCTTGCCGTCATGGGCCTGGCCGTGATGCCCGCCGTTCTGCGCCTGCCAGAGGATCTCGAACTCCGCGATGATGCGGTCAATGCGGTCGGCGAGCAGCCCCGGGAAACTCAGGTAACCGAAGGCGTTGAACTGGGCCAGTTGCTCCCGGGTCAGGCGGAAATCGCTCATGGGAGCGGGAAACTACGGCAGGGCAGCCTCCGGAGTCACTTCGTAAACCAAGACAGTTTTACAGGAGGTAACTGAGTGAACGGAGAGGTACAGGCGCTCTTTGAAGCGCGCGCAAGCTCGCGGCCTGCAAAACGAGGGTCGGTCTCCTGCGCCCCTTCCTCCGTTCCCTCGGTTGCCTCCTGTAAGAACAGATTGGGATCCCTTCACGCCATGGGCTGGTGATGCGACATCGAGGGCGGGACGTCGTTGCCCGGGTTCTCGGTGAAGAAGCCGGTCGGCTTGAGCATGAAGCCGATGTAGGCCGCCGGCATGACCGGGTAATCCTCTGGCCGCGGCAGGTGCGTGTGGCCGAAGGTGTACCAGAGCACGAGGTCGGTGCCGGTGATGGAGCGGTTGGCCTCGGTCCAGCGAGGCAGGCCGTCGCCGCCCGAGCTCTGGTTGGGGAAGTTCCCCGCGGCGTGGCGCTCCTCCTTGCGGTAGGGCGTCACCCAGACGTGGTGGTCCACGAAACCGGCCCGCTTGCGCCACCAGGCTTTTTTCGAGGCGAAGGGGCAGCAGTTGTCGCCCGGCATGAACTTGTAGGCGACGGGTTCGCCGACGGCGTTGAGCACGGCGGGGTTGGTGAATTTCCAGATGCGGGCGGTCTCGACGCTGAGGTTGGCGCGTGCCTCCTGCTCGGTTTGCAGCAGGCGGGCCTGCGCGCGGAAGGCGTTCTCGAAGGGATTTTCCGGCCCGGGCGCGTCGGGGACGACATCCACCTGGTAGGCGGAGTTGGCCGTGCCATCGAGATCGAGGTCGAGGCGCATGTTGAAAAAATGCTGGTGATTTGGCGCGTACAGCTGCGGCGCGATCATCGCGCCGTAGGGAGACTTGACGCCCGGCGGCAGCGCGCCGAGGGAGAGGATGCCGGTGAGCTTGATCTCAAACTGGATGTTGCCGTCCTGGTACAGGTACCAGAAGAAGCCGTACTCGTAGTTCTCGACGGTCGCGATGGACGAGATGACCAGCCGGCGCGAGCGGCGGACCTCGGGCGTCGCCAGGCGGCGGTCGGTGTGTTTCCAGAGGATGCCATAATCCTCCTCGTGCATGCAGACCGCGTTCTTGATCGTGAGCGGCTCGCCGCGGCTGGTACAGAGCTGGCCGTCGAAATACTTGATGAAGCCGAGGCAGTCGCAGCCCAGCTCGAGGCTGTTGGCACAATAGCCCAGGCCGTACTCGCCGGCGTCGAAGGCATTCTTGCGCGCCTGCTGCGGGGCCGGGTCGCCGTAGGGCACGACCATTTCCGAGAGTGAGCCGCGGTACAGCACGGAGCGTTTTTTCGCACCGTCCTGGTAGCAGAGATGATTGAGGACCAGTCCCTCGCGGCCGGTGAAGCCGATGACGAAACTCCATTTCTGCCAGCTCACCTGGTAGCCCTCAACGGTGAAGCTCGGGCCCTCGGGCTGCATGATGCTGAGCGGCTTGATGTCGGTGCGCAGATTCTTGACGCGGTCGGCGGCGTAGTTGGCCGACTGCGGCGGGAGCGGCCAGTGGCCGTGCTCGTCCACGCGGATGACCTTCATCGTATTCAGATCCACGACGGGCCGCAGGCCCTCGATGGGCTTGGCGTAACCGTTGTCGGTCGGGTCCATGCGCAGGAAACACAGCGGCCGGGCGAGCCGCATCGTGCGGTCCTCCTCGGAGCCGTAGTTTCCGGCGCTCCAGATATCCACCATGACGAGCTTCGTGTCCTCGATGCCGTACTGGCGTTTCAGCGCGGCCTTGAACTCGGGGCTGTTGATCACGGCCTGCTCGCACTCGATCTGCTCGTCGGCAGTCATGCTCGGCTGGACGCCCGGGAGGTGCTGCCAGGAGAGCAGCTTGCGGTCGGTGAGTGACACCACGGCCTCGTAGCAGGAGTTGGTGCCGTTATCGAAGAGGACGGCGAAGGCCTCGCGGGTGACCGCTTCCCGGCCGGTGAACGCGTGCACGAAGGCCTTGGCGGGCTCCTCCAGGCTGACGGACACGAAGCGGGTGGTCGGCGTGACCTTGCCGGCGGACTTGAGGAGCGCGACGGCCTGCTGGACCTCCGCGGCACTCAACGGTTCGAGGGGATGAAGGAAGGTGGCCATGGTGCGGGTGGGACGGGTTGCGGGGAAGCAGGCGGGGAAGCAGGCGGGGGACTCGCCTGATTTGATCCGGGCCCCACCGGGGCAGATCCAGTGCTACGCACTTGCTCGCTTGCAACACAATCCGCCCCCGGCTCATCCTGCGCCATGCCCAGCGAACCACACATCGAGAAGCATTTCACGGCCGGGGCGTCCGTCCGGGACATCGTCATTGGCATGTCCGACGGATTGACGGTGCCGTTCGCCCTCGCGGCGGGGCTCACCGGGGCGATTTCCTCGACGCAACTGATCGTCACGGCCGGCTTCGCCGAGATCGCGGCGGGCTCAATCGCGATGGGCCTCGGCGGCTATCTCGCGGCGCGCGGCGATGCCGAGCATTATGCGAGCGAGAAGGTGCGCGAGGAAACCGAGATCATCACGCGGGCCGAGGACGAGGCCCAGGAAGTCCGCGACATTTTCCTGACCTACGGCCTCACCCACGAGGAATGCCACACGGTCGTCGAGTCGCTGCGGAAGCGGCCGAAGGACTGGGTGACCTTCATGATGCGCTTTGAACTCGGGCTGGAGGAGCCGAATCCCCATCGCGCCTGGAAGAGCGCGCTGACGATTGCCAGCGCGTACATCGTCGGCGGCATCATTCCGCTCAGCGCCTATCTGGTCCTGCCGGACGCGCACAGCGCGTTGAAGGTCTCGGTGACCGTGACGCTGCTGGCGCTGGCGATCTTCGGCGGGATCAAGGGCCGCTTCACGGGCGTGCCGGTCATCCGGAGCGCGCTGCAGACCACGATCATTGGTGGCCTCGCGGCGGCGGCGGCGTTTGCCATCGCCCACTGGATCTCGTGATCCGGGGGTCAGGCCTCGAACACCGCGCTGTAGGCCGAGAGGTTCCGGCCGTGCACGCGGAGGCGGATGTACTTGCCCTTGAGCTCGTCGAGGGTGGCCTTCGTTTTCCAGGTGATCGCGGCGTGCGGCTGGTCACCGGTGACGGGATGGCAGTCCGGCTGGGCGAAGCCCTCGTACTCGATGCCATAGCCGGCGCGCTTGATGGACACGGTGACGTCCTCGGCGCCGACGAAGTTGAGGAATAGTTTTCCGCCCGGACAGATGAAGGGCAGGGTCGAAAAATAGCCGTCGCCCTCGGTCTGCTGGCCGACGAGGCGGTTCTTTTTGAAGGTGGCGAAGGCGAGCGACGGTTTCAGCGCGGCGAGCCGCCCGGCGGCGGCGTCATCGTGCCGGTCGGCCGACGCGTAATAATAATAACGGTGCTCGTCGCCGACGAGGATGGGCTCGGCCAGACCGAGATACGTCCCGCCGCCATCGTAGGAGCCGGGGGCGCCAGGCCCGAGCAGGCGGGGACGCGAGGGCATGCGGCGCCAGTTGAGAGGGTCGCCGCTCTCCAGGAGCTCGATCCACGTGGTCTGGCTCGCGACATCGAACACGTTGAGGAATCCCAGCGTGCGGCCGGCCAGCGTGAAGGCGGTCTGGTTGTAGAAATTCGTACCGGCGTTGTCGCCGTGGTCGGGCGTGATGATCCACTGCGGCTCGCTCCAGGTCTTGAAGTCGTCGCTGTGCACCAGCGTCCGGCTGCGCTGGTCGGCCAGGCGGTCCTTGAGGAAGCCGTAGTAGCGGCCCGCCGGATCCTGCCAGAGCGACTCCGCGTCCTGCGAGGGCAGGACGGTGCCGGTGGGCGTCCACTGCAGCCCGTCGGGCGAAACCAGCAGGCAGCCGCCGCGCTGGTCGAGGTCCGCCACGTCATGGTGGTACATCAGCATCTTGTAACGCCGCGCGGGATCGCGCTCATGCCAGTCCTCGATGACGGAGACGGAGTCGTTGAAGTAGGCGGGCCAGTGGAGGATGATGTTGTTGCCGGGAAACTGCTCGGCGAAGTACCGGTTCAGCGCCGGTCGGCGCCAGTGCAGGCCGTCGTCCGACTCGGCGTAGCACACGACGCACTGTTTTTTGCCCTGCATCGAGTTGTCGATGAGGACGGCGCCCTCGACGTGGCCGGGAAACTCGGTGCTGTAGAAAAACTTGAATTTCCCGTCGAGCCGCGAGCGGATCACGCTCCCCCAGTCGAGGCCGCTCTCCTCCCACGGCTGCTCGGCGGTGAAGACGGGGTTCAAGGCGGACTTCTGCATCAGCTCGAAGCGGTCGTAGCTGTTTTTCCGCTCCGCGGTGTTGCCGGGGGTGAAGAGGATCTCGCGCAACAGCCCCGCCGGCGTCCCAACCGGCGGGACCCCGGCCGGCGCAGCCGCGGGCCCGGCGCCGTCGAGCCGGAGCTTCGCCAGCGGGAGCGCCGCCGCGAGCAGGGTGGAGGCTTGGAGAAAGCGGCGGCGGGTCTGGTTCATGGCGGGGGAGGTCAGGAGGCGAGCTGCGCGGCGCGGAATTTCAGGTAGGCGTCGTGCAACTCAACCGTGCCCGGGGCGCCGATGTTCACTTTTTCGGACCGCAGGTTCATGAGGCCCTGGTACTGGTAAATGATAATCTTGTCCGCGACCGGCGCCGCGGCCAGCAGCTGGCGCTCGAGCCGCTCGAACTGACAGGGCGTGCAGACCCGGCGGCCGTCGGGGCGTTTCTCGGTGTACTCGAACACCTCGCAGTTCACCCACAGCTGCTGGCCGGCTTTTTCATGGAGGGGCTTGATCAGCGCGTAGCCGGCCGCGGCCTCGTTGAAATTCAGGTCCGGGTAAAGTTTCTCGAAACCGGCATGGTCCTGGTAGGCGACGATGTCCACGTTGAGCTGCTCCAGCTGGCGCTGGAGCGGGTCGAGTTGCTCCGGCCGCGGGCGGCCGAGGTGGGCGGGGGACATCATGAGCTTCGCCTCTGGGACGTGCTCACGGATGGATTTCACGAAACGCGCAGTCTTGGCGCAGTCCGCCGGCTCGAAGAGGTCGCCGCCTTTCACCGCGTGCGCCTCGGCGGAGAGGTAAAATCCGCGCCACGCGGGCGAGGCCCCGTATTTTTCGCGCAGGTCCTCCGCCAGGGCGGCCAGCCAGGTGTCGTGCTCAGGGGTGAGGTCGGGATTGGCGTTGAGCGAGTAGCGGCCGAAGGCGCCGAGCCCGAGGTAAAGCCCGAGGCCGTGCTGCTCGCAGGCGCGGACGATCGCGCCCACGGGATCCGGACACGGCACGGGCAGCTGGCGGCCGACGGTCCGGGGGTTCGCGGGATAAAGCGGCCGGCCCCACAGGGCGCAGTTGGTCAGGATGGCGGTGTCGAGCCCCGCGGCCTTCATTTCGGCAATGAGTGCGGCCCAGTTTCCCTCCCGCCACTCACGGCACTCGTCGATCCAGTATTGGGCGTCCCAGGTGTTGACGTGCTGGATGTCGAGAAAGCTGCCGGTGATCAGCGGCCGGCGCCGGGGCGCGGGATCCGGCATTGGTACGGCGGCGGTGAGGCCCAGGCGTGCGAGCGGCACGGTGGCCGCGAGCAGGGAGGCGTGTTTCAGGAAGGTGCGGCGGGTTTGGTTCATGCGGGCGGGGTGACCACGCTGGGCTCCTGACCACAGCAGCCAACCGGCCCGCACCGGTCCCTGTCAATCCGCGCGGACGGAAATCACTCCGGCCGCAACCTTTCCGGCGTGTTCGGGACCAAGGAAAGGCCTTCATTGACCACGCCAGCGGCAGCTGGCACTCAGGAAATAGCCCATGACCACTCCCTCCTCCGGACAGTCCCGCGTCGTTTTGCAACGGATTGCCCACCGCGTGATGATCGAGCGGGGCCTGGAGCCGGATTTCTCCCCCGCGGCGCTGCTCGAGTTGGCCGCGATCCACGGCCCGGCGGTGAAAACCGCCGCGACGCGCGACCTGCGGGCGCTGCTGTGGTGTTCGATCGACAACGATGACTCGCTAGACCTTGACCAGCTCTCCGTCGCCGAGGCGTTGCCCGGCGGTGAGGTCATGCTGCGGGTCGCGATCGCGGACGTGGCTGCGCTGGTCAGGCAGAATTCGGCGATCGACGCGCACGCCCGGGAAAACACCACCTCGGTATACACCGCGGGCCAGATCTTTCCGATGCTGCCGGAGAAGCTGTCGACGAACCTGACCTCGCTCAATTTCGGCACCGAGCGGCTCGCCGTGATCGTGGAAATGGTGTTCTCGCCGGAAGGCGAGATGGTGCGGTCGGACGTGTTCGAGGCGGTCGTGCGCAACCAGGCCAAGCTGGCGTACAACAGCGTGGCCGCGTGGCTCGATGGCACGGGGCCCCGGCCGCCTGCGATCGGCGCGGTGCCCGGGCTCGAGGAAAACCTCCGGCTCCAGCACCGCACGGCGCAGCTGCTACGCACGCGCCGCCACATGCGCGGCGCGCTCTCACTCCAGACGATCGAAGCCCGGCCGGTGTTTGTCGGCGACATCCTGCAGGACCTGCGGGCGGACGAGAGCAACGTCGCCAAGAACCTGATCGAGGAGCTGATGGTCGCGGCCAACGGCGTGACGGCGCTGTTTCTGGCCGCCCGAAAATTTCCCTCGGTCCGGCGCGTGGTGCGCACGCCGGCGCACTGGGACCGGATCGTCGAGCTGGCCGCGGCGCGGAATTTCACCCTGCCCAAGGCGGCCGACGGCCTCGCCCTCGAAAAATTCCTGCTGGCGGCGAAGGATGCGGACCCGGCGTATTTCCCGGACCTGTCCCTCAGCGTGATCAAGCTGCTGGGCGCGGGGGAGTACGTCGTGGAATTTCCCGGCGGCACGGCGCCGGGGCACTTCGGCCTCGCGGTGAAAAACTACGCGCACTCGACCGCGCCGAACCGCCGGTTTCCGGATTTGCTGACCCAGCGTCTGCTCAAGGCCGCGCTGGCGCACCAGTCCGTGCCCTATCCGAACGACGAACTGACCGCCCTCGCCCTGCACTGCACCGAGCAGGAGGACGCGGCGAAGAAAGTGGAGCGGCAGGTGGTGAAATCCGCCGCCGCGATGCTGCTCACTCCGCGGATCGGGGAAAAATTCGACGCCACCGTCACCGGTGCGTCCGACAAGGGCACCTATGTCCGCCTGGCCCATCCCCCGGTGGAAGGAAAGCTGGTCAACGGCTTTGCCGGCTTGAAAGTCGGCGACCGTCTCCGCGTGCAACTGGTCTACACGGACGTGTTTCGCGGGTACATCGACCTCGAGGCGACGGGGTAAGCGCCGGATCGTGGGCGCGGGGGCCATTTACGCCCGGGTCCCGAGCTGTTTTTGCAGGTCGCGGGAGAGTTGGTCCCACACCGCGACCAGGCGGTCCTCCTGCGGGTCGCTGTCGGCCGCCGCGATTTTCCGGTGCTGATCCATCCATGCGACGGTGCGGCGCACGCCTTCGGCATACGGCATCGCGGAGCGGTACTCGGGCACGTCGTGTTTCAGCTTCGCGCTGGAGTAGACGCCGTGAAAGCGGAAGATTTCCTCGAGCGCGGCGTAGCGCGCACGGTCGAGTGTGAGCAGCAGATCGGTGGGGATGTGCACGAGGCGCGGGGCCGGCGCGCCGATGGCCGCCGCGGTGCGCTGGGTGTATTCGTCCCACGTCACGATCTCGTCACCGACAATGTTGTAGGCCTCGCCAAAGCAGGCGGGTTTGCCCGCGGCATGGGCGAAACCCACGCCGACATCCTCGGAATACGCGCTCTGCCACAGCCCGTGGCCGTCGCCGCTGACGACAATCGGCCGGCCCTGGCGCAGGCGGTCAATGAAGGTCGCCTCCCAGCCGAGGTTGTTGATGACATTGCCGCCGGGGCCGTAGGTGTGCGACGGGCGGAAAATCGTGACGGGCATTTTTTTTGCCGCGTGGGCGCGCAGGAAAACCTGTTCGCAGGCGACCTTGTCCCGGCCGTACGCCGAGAGGGGCGCCTGCGGCGTGGTTTCGAGGGTGGGGAGGCCGGTCTGGGTGTTGCCGTAGGTGCAGACGGTGCTGCAGAAGATGAAGTGCCCGCAGCGCCCGGCGAAGGCGCGGACGTCGCTTTCCGCCTGCTCGGGGCGGAAGCAGATCATGTCGATGACGACATCCCACGGGCCGGCGGCGGCCATGGCGGATTCGAAGGCTGCGAAGTCGTTACGGTCGCCGGCGAGGTGCTTCACTCCGCCGCCCAGCCGGGCTTCGGTCTGGCCGCGGTTGAACACCGTGATGGCCGCCCCGCGCTTCAGCAGCGCCTTCACTATGCCCGTGGAGATGAGCCCCGTCCCACCAATGATGAGTGTTTTCATAAATAGGGTTCGGGACCGATGGGGACAATTTGCGTCGGATTGATCTCGGTGTGGGTGACGTAGTAGTGGCGCTTGATGTGGTCGAAATTGACGGTCTCGGCGATGCCGGGGGTCTGGTACAGATCCCGGAGGAGACGCAGCAGGTTCGGGTAGTCGACGATGCGGCGCAGGTTGCACTTGAAGTGGCCGTGGTAGACCGCGTCGAACCGGATCAGGGTGCAGAAGAGGCGCCAGTCGGTCTCCACCATGCGATCGCCGAACAGGTACCGCCGGCCGGCGAGTCGGGCTTCCAGCGTATCGAGGGTCGCGAAAACCAACCGCGCGGCCCGTTCATAGACCGCCTGCTTCGTGGCAAAGCCCGCGCGGTACACGCCGTTGTTCACCCGTTCGTAGATGAGCTGGCTCAGCGCCGCTTGCTCCGCGGCGAGCTCCGGCGGAAACAGGTCCGGCGTGCCGGGTGCGCTCGCGGGGAACTCCGAGTTGAACATCCGGCAGAGGTCGTCCTCGGAATTGTTCACGATGCGTTTCGTCTGCTTGTCCCAGAGCACCGGCACCGTCCAGCGCCCGCGAAAATCCGGCGCGGAGGCGCGGTAAGCCTCGCGGAGAAAGGCAAAGCCGTTCACCGGATCCCGCGAAAACCCGGCGCCCTCGCGAAACGCCCAGCCGCGTTCGTCGCGGACCGGGTCCACCACCGTGCAGCCAATCGCCGCATCCAGCCGCTTGAGGTGCCGCACGATGAGCGCGCGATGCGCCCAGGGACAGGCCAGTGACACATAAAGGTGATACCGGCCGGGCGCGGGCGCGTAGGGCGTGGAGCCGTCGGCCCGGACCCAGCCGCGAAACGCATCCTCCTGCCGCTCGAATTCCCCCTCCTCGCTGCTCTCCTCGGGAAACTGCGCGCTCGTGGCCATGGGGAAAGTGTGCGCGCGCGTTCGCATCAGGCAAGGCGGGGAACTGAATTCCAGCAGGAACGCGCCGTTCCCCTTCGATCGGAGCCCGGGTCGTTTTCACTTATTAAGTGAAAGCGACGGAGGGCGGTTGCCGACCCGGAGGGGGCTGCAGGGAGAGGGTGGGAGCTGGTGGGATTGCAAGTGGGAGGGAACGTGGTAGCACCAAGCCCGCGTTCGCTGCCCCATGAAAAACCTCGCGGCCCAGATTGGCATCCAGAGTTACTGCTTCCGCGGCTTCAAAACCCTCGCGGAGGTCCTGCCCCGGCTCAAGGCCTGTGGCGTCGCCACCGTCGAGCTCAGCGGCGTGCATGGTGACTTCACCCACGCCGCCGACGCGATCATCGCCGAGTGCCGCGCGGCCGGGGTGCGTATCGCGAGCATCGGCGTGGAACGATTTTCCGGCAACCTCGCCCGGGAGCGGCGGCTGGCGGAATTCATGCGCGCGGCGGGTGCGTCGGTGATCGCCGTGGATTTCGCCCCGGAAGCCGGGCCCGAGGTCTGGCGAGCCGCCGAACGGGTCGCCGACGAGTTCGATCTGCGCCTTGCGATCCACAACCACGGCGGGCGTCACTGGCTCGGCAACTCGCAGATGCTCGCGCAGGTCTTCGCCAGCACCTCGCCGCGCATCGGCCTCTGCCTCGACACCGCCTGGGCGCTCGACGCGCACGAGGATCCGGTGGCAATGGCGGAGAAATTCGCCGACCGGCTGTATGGTGTGCATCTGAAGGACTTCGTCTTCGATCGTGCCGGACGCCCGGCGGATGTCATCCTCGGCGACGGCAATCTCAACCTGTCGAAACTGCTGGCGCTGCTGTCGGCGAATGAAAACACGGCCAGCGTCATCATCGAGTACGAAGGCGACATCGCCGACCCCGGTCCGGCCCTCGCCCACTGCGTGCAGAAAGTCGCCGCCGGGTTGTCATTCTGAGCGCAGCGAAGAATCCAGTGAGATTGCGCCGCTCGCTTCGATCCGATCCAACTGGATTCTTCGCTCCGCTCAGTATGACAACATAGGCCGCTTTTCTCCCGTCACCCTCACTCCCTGCTCCTTTATTCTTTCTCCGTCCCCCATGTCCTCCCGAAAAATCCGTGTCGCCATCGTCGGCTGCGGCAACATCGCCAACCGCTACGCCGACCGCATCCAGACCTACGCCGCCTGCGAGCTCGTGGGCTTCTGCGACCTCGATCCCGCCCGGGCGAAGGACTTTGCCGCGAAGTACGGCGGCCGGGCTTACGCGAGCCTCACGGAGCTGCTGGCGGACCCGACCATCGAACTCGTGGTCAACCTCACGATCCACTTTGCGCATTACGAGGTCGTGAAGCAGTGCCTGCTGGCTGGGAAGCACGTGCACACGGAAAAGCCGCTCGCGATCCGCTACAGCGAGGCGAAGGAACTGGTGGAGCTGGCCGCCGCGCGCGGGCTGCGGCTGGGCAGTGCGCCGGTCACCTACATGGGCGAGGCCCAGCAGACGGCGTGGCGGATCTTGCGCAGCGGGAAGGCCGGCCGGGTGCGGCTGGTTTACGCCGACATCAACCACGGGCGCATCGAGGCGTGGCATCCGAATCCGGAGCCGTTTTACGCCGTCGGCATCCAGTGGGATGTGGGCGTGTACCCGCTGACCCTGCTGACCACGATGTTCGGCCCGGTGCGGCGCGTAACGGCGACGGGCAAGGTGGTTTACCCGGATCGCGTCACCAAGGAGGGCCGGAAGTTCAGCCTCACCACGCCGGACTTCGTGCTGGCGATGCTGGAGTTCGAGGAGGGCCTGACCGCGCGGCTCTCGGCAAATTTCTATGTGCAGGGCGGCAAGCAGCGGGGCGGTCTCGAGTTTTCGGGCGACCTCGGCAGCGTGTATCTCGGGGATTTCCAGGGCTTCGACGCGACGGTGGAGTATGCGCCGCTCGGGGCCGCGTTCGAAACCGTCCCGCTGGTGCGTCCGGGCTTCAAGGGCACCGAGTTCGCTCGCGCGGTGGAGGAAATGGCGGAGGCGATGATCGCCGGCCGGCCGCAACGGGCGAGCGGCGCGCAGGCGGCGCATGTGGTGGAAATTCTCGAGGCCATGGGCACCTCGATGCGCGACGGTGGGCCGGTGGCGGTCACCTCCAGCTTCGTCCCGCCGGCGCCGATGGACTGGGCAGACGGAAAGTGAGAAGACAGAATTAAGAAGGAAGAAGTGGAGAGACAGACTTACTCATGGCCACCCATCGCATACCCCCGTGGAGAAAGCCCCGCCCGAAAAGCGGGACGAAGGTCAAGTTGACGCCGGCGAGCATTGCCTGGGCCAAGGCCCGGGCGAAAGCGGCAAGCCGCCGTTATCCCAACCTCGTGGACAACATGGCGGCGCTGCGCCGGCAGGTTGAGACGGAGCAGGGCGGACGCGGGGCGGACCACCCCTGAGGTGGGCGGGCACGTCCCTGTGCCCGCATTCGGATCGAGAGCAGGGACTTGTAGTTCCGCGTGGGTCGCACCCATGCAGGCACGGGACGTGCCTGCCCACCTCAAGCCACTGCCAGAATCACGCCTTCAGCAGGCAGCACTGCTTGTGCTTTTTTCCACTGCCGCAGGGGCAGGGGTCGTTGCGGCCGACCTTGGGTGCGGCGGACTTGAACGGCGCGGGCCCGAGGCGGGCCTCGCGGGTGTAGAGCCAGGTGCCGTTGGTGCGGAGAAACTCGGCCTTTTCATGGAGCACTTTCTCGACGCCCTCCTCGGTGCCGTAGGCGGAGAAATCGACGAAGGCCTTGTCGGGATTGTCGGTCAGCTCGTGCGCGTGCACGACGAGCTTCGTCCAGTGCATCGTCGGCTCGCCCGCTTCGGCGACGTACGGCTTGTCGGACGTGGGGCGGTACGTCTGGTGCAGGAACTTGAAATCGTGGGCGACGTGTGCGGTGAAACGGGCGCGCATCAACTGCTCCGCGGTGGCTGCGGTCTGCAGGCCGGTCAGGACCGGCTCACAGCAGAGCTCAAACAGTTTCCCACTGCCGCAGGGGCAGGGGAGTCCACGCTTGGGTTTGGTATCCTTGGCCGGCTCGGTTGACATCCCCCAGAGCTAGCGGGCCGGGGGCGGGCAGGGCGAGGGCAAAGGACCCGGCCGGATGATTTTGCTCAGGCCAGCGTGGCGCTGGGCGTGACCTTGGCGGTCAGGATGAGACGCGGGGCGGTGACGGTCCAGCCGGGGGGTGGGACGATGCCGAGGGTGGCGGACAGGGCCATCGCGAAGCAGCCGGAGTGGGCGGCGGCGATCATTTCCTCGGGGTTCGTGCCGGGACCGGACGCGAAGCGCGAGTTGAAGGAGTAGGGCGTGGACGAAAAGGCGCTGCCCGGCGTCGTGAGACTGCCGGTGCCGGTTTTGAGGGAGCCGTTCCAGACGGCGGAGGCGGAGCGTTTCATGGCGGCACAAGCACCCGAGGCCCGCCCCGGTTTGCAAACGGCCGGGCGGATTCCCGTCGGTTTTTGGCCGGTGCGCCGGAAGCGCCTTGCGCTGCTGCGACGCGCCCGCAAGGGTCGCCGCCGCTGGCCGCCTTTCAGTTCAACGCCCAGTCCGCTGACAGGAGTTCACCCCTCGCATGGACACCCTCTACACGCTTTGCCGCTCCGCCGACAACCACCACGCCCCGCCCTTCACGGCGGAGCAGGTCGCGGAAATCACCTCGCACAAGGTGACGTACTTCTCCCACGAGGCCGCGGAAAATCCCCTCGT
This sequence comes from uncultured Opitutia bacterium, assembly GCA_903839035.1. Taxonomy (GTDB): domain Bacteria; phylum Verrucomicrobiota; class Verrucomicrobiia; order Opitutales; family Opitutaceae; genus Opi-474. The sequence goes on along the minus strand of CAIMAQ010000070.1, from coordinate 21,702 downwards.
GGCGGAGATCCTGGCGGGCGGCACCATCACCTTTTTCAACCTGAAGCAGCAGGACCGGCGGAAATTCCTCGAGGGTCCGGCGACGTTTTTCCGGACGCATGAGATCCTCCGCCACACCCGCGGGTCGAACGCCCCGATCCTGATCGGCGAGCGGGAATATCCGCACAACGCCGTGGCCGAAATGTTCGGCCGCTGCGTGCCGAATGCGAAGCTCCAGCATCTCCCGTGGTTCTCCCCGACGCGTTATGTCACCTCGCTCGCCTACGCCTGGGGTGGCACGCTGCTGGTGGCTCTCCTGTTTGCGCGCGAAAACCCCGCGGTGGGCACGTTCGACCCGTTTGTGCTCTACCACGTCGGCCTGCTCACCACCGTCGTGGCGCTCTCCTACACCGCGCTGAAGAGCAACCGCGACGTGCGCCAGTCCGCCCCGTGGAATTCCGCGATCTACCTCGATCTCAACGCCGACCTCGTGCGCCGCAACTCCCCCGCGCTGGCCGCCGCCCGCAAGGAATTCCTGCCGGTGCAGAAAGGCTTCAAGTATCCCGATTTCTATTATGCGGTCGCGCGCCGCATCGAGTCGCACGGTTTTGACGGGGATCTCGCCCGCTGGGTGGGCGGGCCGAGGCAGGCGTGAGCGGGGCATCCGCCGTCGCGTCGTTGGCAATTTGTCGCATCCGGACATAGTGTACATGGTTCCCTTCTCGGTTCTCGACCTTTCCCCGATCATCCAGGGTGGCACGGCCACGCAGGCGCTGCAGCGCACCTTGGAACTCGCGCAGCACGCCGAGCGCCTGGGCTTCCGCCGCTACTGGCTCGCGGAGCACCACAACATGCCTGGCATCGCGAGTGCCGCGACCGCCGTCGTCATCGGCCACGTCGCCGGGGGCACGTCCACCATCCGGGTTGGCGCAGGCGGCATCATGCTGCCCAACCACGCGCCGCTGGTGATCGCCGAGCAGTTCGGCACACTGAACGCGCTGTTTCCCGGGCGGATTGATCTCGGGATCGGCCGCGCGCCGGGCACGGATCAGCCGACAGCGCGGGCGTTGCGCCGGGGGCGACCGGACCCCGTGGACACGTTTCCGCAGGACGTCGTCGAGCTACAGTCCTATTTTCACCCGGCGGTGGCGGGCCAGATCGTGCAGGCGGTGCCGGGCGCGGGTCAGGACGTGCCGGTCTGGCTGCTGGGCTCGAGCCTGTACAGCGCGCAACTCGCGGCGGCGCTGGGGCTGCCGTTTGCCTTCGCGTCGCACTTCGCGCCGGATCACCTCGCCCATGCGCTCAAGCTTTACCGCCATGATTTTCGCCCGACCGCGGCGCTGAAAAAGCCGTACGCGATGGCGGCGATTGCGGTTTACGCCGCCGACACGGACGCGGAGGCCGCGCATCTGTTCACGTCGCTCCAGCAGAATTTTCTCAACCTCCGCCGCGGCACGCCGGGTCCGCTGCCGCCGCCGGTCAAATCCATGGATAAACTCTGGACGCCGGTCGAGCGGGCGGGCGTTGAGCATACGTTTAGCGAGGCGGTGATCGGTTCGCCGGCGACGGTGCAGCGGGGAATCGCGGCGTTCCTCGAGCGCACGGGCGTGGACGAATTGATGGTGACCGCGGCGGTTTACGACCAGGCGGCGCGACTGCGCTCGTTCGAACTCGTCGCGCAGGCCCGTGAGGCGCTGCCGGCGAAGGGGTCCAAGGCCTAGGTGCGGTTGGCGCGAGGCAAGCTGGAATGGCCCCGGAATCCGGCGGCGCACCGCGGATTGACGCCCTCCCGGCGGGCCCGGATATTCGCCCGCATGAAAGAAATCCTGACCGATGCCGCCGGGCGCGCGATCCGTTATCTCGAGGGTTTGGAAACGCGCGCGGTCGCGCCCTCCGCCGCGGCGATGGCGCAATTGCGCGTGCTGGATGAACCTCTGCCCGCGAAGTCGGGCGACCCGGCCGAGACCCTGCGGCTGCTTGATGAGGTGGGCTCCCCGGCGACGATGGCGATGGCGGGTTCGCGTTTTTTTGGCTTCGTCATCGGTGGCTCACTGCCCGTCTCGCTCGCGGCGAACTGGCTGGCCGGCGCGTGGGACCAGAACACCGCGTATTACCGCGCCACGCCGAGCACGGCGTTTGTCGAGCAGGTGGCGCTGCGGTGGCTGCTGGAGGTCCTGCAACTGCCGCCGGAATGCAGCGGGGCCTTTGTGACGGGCGCGACGGTGGCGAATCTCTGCGCGCTGGCGGCGGCGCGTCATGCCGTGCTCAAGGCCGCGGGCTGGAACGTCGAGGCGCAGGGCCTTTTCGGCGCGCCCCCGATCACGGTCATTGTCGGCGCGGAGGTGCATCCCTCGGTGACGAAGTCGCTGGGCATCCTCGGGCTCGGGCGTTCCCGCGTCGTGAAGGTGCCGGTGGACGGCCAGGGCCGGATGCGCGCCGACCAGCTGCCGAAGATTTCGGGGCCCACGATCGTCGTGGTCCAGGCCGGCAACGTGAATACCGGCGCGTTCGATCCCATCGAGCAGGTCTGCCGCGCGGCGCATGCCGCGGGGGCGTGGGTGCATGTGGATGGCGCGTTCGGCCTGTGGGCCGCGGCCACGCCGGCGCGCCGGCATCTGACGGCGGGGATCTCTGGGGCGGATTCGTGGGCAACGGACGCGCACAAGTGGCTGAACGTGCCCTACGACTGCGGGCTGGCGCTGGTGCGGGACCCGCTGGCGCTGCAGGCGGCGATGGCGATCACGGCGGAATATCTCCCTACGCAAAGCGAGTTTCGCAACCCGGCGGACTTCACGCCGGAGCTTTCCCGGCGCGCCCGCGGCGTCGAGGTCTGGGCGGCACTGCGCTCGCTGGGCCGCGACGGCATCGCCCGCCTGATTGAGGGCAATTGCACGCAGGCGCAGCGCTTCGCGTCAAAGCTGGCGGCGGCGGGCTGCGAGATTCTCAACGAGGTCGTGCTCAACCAGGTGCTTGTGGCGTTTGGCGACGCGGAGAAAACCAACCGCGTCATCGCCGCCGTGCAGGCTGACGGCACGTGCTGGTGCGGTGTCACCGTCTGGCAGGGCCGGACCGCGATGCGCATCAGCGTGTCGTCGTGGGCCACGACCGAGGCGGATGTGGACCGCAGTGTGGCGGCGATCGTGCGGGCCGCGGCGGCGGCGCGCCGTTGAAAGTTGAGAGGTGAAAGTTGCAGGCCGGAGGCAAGGCAGGTGGACACAGCTGCGGTCGTAGGGACGTCACGGCTTTCAACCTTCAACATTCACCTTTCAACGGTCTGTTCTGGCGGGCCTACTGCGGGCTGGTTCATGGACTCGCAGCAATTGCCTCCACCGCGCGCGGCGTGAGGGCTATTTCTTGTCCACGCGGCCCCGGAAGTGACCCATGATCAGCAGAAGTCCGGCGACGAGGGCGAGGATGCCGATGACCCACCTCGGAATGGACAGGCCCACGATGATGTTCAGGCCGAAGACGATCAGGAAGATGGCCAGGAAGAGTAGAGCCATGGTGTGGGAAGGTTGAGGCGGATGTTGGGGACGTGGCATGGACAGCTAAAAGGGAGGGTGGTTGGGTTTGGGGGTGAAAATAAGGCCCGGCTTGTGCCATGAAGCGGGGCGGGCCAGCGTGTTTTCGCCGTTCCGACCATGAAGAAGCCCACCGCCGGGGAGAAAAAACGCCAGTGCACGAGCAAGCGGAGATACCGCAGCCAGGGGGATGCCCTCGATGCCGCCCTGCTGGCGGGAACGGAGCGTCAGCGAAAAGCCTACCTCTGTCCGCTCTGCCAGCACTGGCACCTCACTTCGGCCTAGGTCGGGGTTTACCTCCGACATCCGGAGTGTCGGGCGTAAAGCCCGACCTACGTCATGCCAGCCTTTTGATCCGGGTCGGATTTGCAAAACCCCGGGAGGGGACTAGATTGGTATCAATCAGCCATCCAGTTCCTTCCGCGTAAAAAATCACGGCACTTTTTAAACTTTTCCACGGTCCAATCGAAATATCGGTCCATTCCACTCCACCATGAAAACCAAACCTTTCCCTGTTTTTGTCCTCGCGGCGGGTTTCATCACCCTCGGCGCCAGCGCCCAGGTGGCCACGCCGACGCCGCTCGCGCCGGCCGCTGACATCCAGGTCGCCCTGCAGCCCAGCCAGCTCGTCTATACGCCCCGGCTGCCCTCGGCGGTCGAGCTCACCAACGTGGCTGGCGCCCAAGGCCTGACGATTGACAAGATCGTGCAGACTACGTCGCAGATGACGGTGGTTTATCGCAACGCCAGCGGGCAGACGAACACCGTCGCTTATGTGCTGCTGCCGTCGGCCGGCAGCCCCGTGGCCCAGACCACGACTGTGGTTTCAGCCCCGGCCACGCCTGCCCCGCAGGTGGTTTATGCGGCGGCCCCCACCACTCAGGTCGTTTACTACACCCCCGCGCCGGCTCCGGCGCCGGTCTACTACTACGATCCCTTCTACTATCCCTCCTATTACAGCGGATGGTATGCGCCGGTCGCACTCAGCGTGGGCTTTGGCCTCGGCTACCACTCCGGCGGGCATGGCGGTGGCAGCTGGCACGGCGGCGGTCACGGCCGCCACGGACGGTAACTTAGCGGCAAGCCTCAACGTCGTTCAGGTAACTCTCTTCACCATGTACCGCAAAAGCATCCTTCTTTCCTCTGTCGCCCTGACCGCACTCCTGACCGGATGTGTGGGCACCGGGCCGAATACCCAGCAGGGCGCCGTCGGCGGCGCCGCCCTTGGCGCGCTCGCGGGCGCGATCATTGGCAACAACAGCGGCAGCCACAATGGCGCCGGTGGGGCCGCCATCGGCGCCCTAGCCGGGGCGCTGGCCGGCGGCACGCTGGGCAATGCCAAGGACAACCAAGAAGGCACCCTCTACACCTATCAGCAGCCGCAGCGGCGCGGTTATTACCGCAACGAGGTGATCCAGCAGGGTCCGCCTGCGGCGCCGGCCCCAATCTCCGAGGTGGTTCCGCCCGCCCCGGCCGCCAACGCGCTGTGGATCCCGGGCTACTGGGATTTCAACGGCACGGGCTACACCTGGTCCGCCGGGCGCTGGGAAATCCCGCCGCCGATGAGCACGAGCTACATCGCGGCGCACTGGGAAACCCGCGACAACGTGTACGTGTTTGTGCGCGGTTACTGGCGCTGAGCTCCCTGCCTTACGACGCGGCGGTTCCTGTTCCCGGGCCGCCGCGTTTTTTGTCAGCTGGAGGGCAGGGCGAGCAGGCTGTCCGGCCCCTTGCCCTCGTGCTCCGTCTTGAGATATTTCTGGCCCGCGTAGGTCACCACGACAATGCGCTCGGTGCGCTCCTTGGTGACGACGACGAACTCGTCCGTGCCCGACTCGATCGCGGAGATGGCGGCCTGCTGGGACAGCTTCCAGCGGCTCTTGTCGGAGTTGAGCCCGCCGATGGACTCGATGCGCTCATGCGGATCGTAGCTGTAGGCCTTTTGGGCAAAAGTGATGGTGCGGCGGTGAACAGGGCGGGCCATGGGAGTGTTTTCGTTGAAATTTATCTCTGCGGGAGCCCGCACCGTACTCGCGGATTGCGCCATTAGCGAATTAAACCTCCGCGCCGGCGAACTCCGGGTTGACCGGCGGGGCTTTGTCTTGCCGGATGGGGCCCGATGGCACGAAGCGTGGTCCTCAAAAAAAGCCTGCGGTGCGGCTGCTGCCAGCTGCCGCCCCGGTGGTGCATCTGCGCCGGCGTCGAGACGGTGGACTGCCCGGTCAAGGTGGATGTCCTCATGCACCACATGGAAAACTGGCGGCCGAGCAGCACGGGTCATCTCATTCAACGGGTGATCCCGACCGCGCACGTGCACCTGTACCGGCGCGAGCGTCCGCTCGCGCCGGCGACGATCCTCCAGCCCGGCAAGACCCTCTGGATCCTGCACCCGCTCGGCGAACCGCTCCCGTTGGATCATCCGCCGCCGGCGGACCTGCAGGTGCTGCTGCTCGACGGCACGTGGCGGCAGGCGGGTGAGATGATGCGCGGGGTCGAGTCGTGGGGCCGGCGGATCGCCCTGCCCATGACCGGCGTGAGCCGCTACTGGCTCCGCTCCCAGGCGGGGGAGGGGAAATTCTGTACGATGGAGGCGCTGTTGTTCCTGCTGGCGGCACTCGGCCTGACGCAGGTCCACGCCCGGCTGCGGCTGCAGTTCGAGCTTCACGTGTACGCGGGGCTCTGCTCGCGCGGCGCCAAGGCGAAGGCGGCGGAATACCTGGCCGAATCACCCGTGCGCGCGGCCTTTCCGGAGCTGCTGGACGAGCTTGCCCGGCACCGCGCGCGTGACGCCGAGGCTTAGGCAAGGCGGCGAGTTTATTCAGCGGCAACGGGCTTGCCATGCATGGCGGCGTTCCCAATACCCGACACTGTATGGCCGAGCCGCACACCCCACCCGTCGTTGACTGGTACCGCACGCCGATCCCGACGGACGTCTTTAAACGGTTGCACCAGCGGAGCGACGCCAAGGCGTTCGTCTATACGCTCGGCTACCTCGCGGTTTACGCGACCACGGCCACGCTGGCCTTCCTGTCGTGGCGGCACCACGCGCCCTGGTACCTTACGGTACTGCTGGTCTTCGCGCACGGCACGGTGGCGAGCTTCCTGACCAACGCCATGCACGAGCTCGGGCACGGCACGGTGTTCAAGACGAAGTTCTTCAACGAATTATTTCTCCGCCTCATCTCGTTTCTTGGCTGGCTCCATCCGGACGTGTTCACCGCCAGCCACCAGCGGCACCACCGCTACACGCTGCACCCGCCCGACGACCAGGAAGTGGTGCTGCCCACCAAGCTCATGGTGAAGCATTTCCTCGAGCAGGCCTTCTTCAACCCGCGCGGGATGAAATGGATGTTCCTCTACACGTTGCGCCTCGCCTGCGGCCGGTTCACCGGCGCGTGGGAACTCGTGTGTTATCCACCCGACCAGCTGCAGACGCGCCGTCTTCCGATCCGTTGGGCGCGCGTTGTGCTCGCCGGCCACGTGCTGATCGCCGCGGTTTCGCTCTACTACGGGCTGTGGATCATCCCGGTGCTGACCTCGCTCACGCCGATGTATGGCGGCTGGCTGTTTTTCCTCTGCAACAACACCCAGCACATCGGCCTGCAGGACAAGGTGCCGGATTTCCGTCTGTGCTGCCGCACCGTGCTCCTGAATCCCGTGGCGGCGTTTCTGTTCTGGCAGATGAACTACCACATGGAGCACCACATGTTCGCCGCGGTGCCCTGCTACAACCTCAAGCAGCTCCATCAGGCCATCCGCTACGATGTGCCGCCCGCACCCGACGGCCTGGTCGCAACCTGGCGCCACATCATCTCCGTCCTGCAGCGCCAGGCCCGCGAGCCGGCCTACCAGTACGTCGCCGAACTGCCGTCGAACTCCGGTCCGCTGAAGCCGGTGAATGCCTGAGGCCGGACGGAGAAGCCGCCCGTTCGCGACCGCGAAATTTTCGCGGCGCGCGGCCCGGTTTCCTGTTTTCCCCATGAAATCCCACCGTCCCTTCGCCCGCGCAATTTCCGTCTGGCCCGCCCAACTGGCCGGCCGGATGAACACCTGGGTGAGCTTCCACGCGCGCGTGGAACTCTCCGGCCCCCGCGCCACGCTGCGCGTCGCCGCGGCCCAGGCCTACCGCGTGTGGGCGAATGGCGCGGTCATCGGACGCGGCCCGGCGCGCACGGCGCACCGGCACGCCCGCGTGGATGAGTGGCCGGTGTCGGCCGACGCCACCGGACTGCTGCGCCTCGTCATCGAGGTGATGGAATACGGCGTGCCGACGTTCTGCTCGACGAATGAGCCCGCGTTTTGCTGCGCGGAAGTGGTGCAGGGGAAGAAAGTCGTGGCGTGGACCGCCCCGCGCGACGGCGGCTTCATGGCCGAGCAGCGCCGGGAGCGCGTGCAGAAGGTCGAGCGCTTCAGCTACCAGCGCGCCTTTGCCGAGGCCTACCGGTTTGGCGCTGCGGGGCTCACCTGGCGCGAGCCGGGTTACGCGCCGAAGCGCCCGCTCCCGCTGGCCCGGGTGAACTTTGCCCGGACCTGGCTGGCGCGGGGCGTGGCGAATCCGGACCTGACCGTCGCCCGGCCCCGCGCGGCGGCGGTGACCGGGCGCGCCCGGCCGTTTAGCGCCGCGGTGTTCGCCAAGTCCGACAAATGGCGGCACATCTTCGACGTACCGAAAACTTCCCCCGGCTTTACGATCCAGCAGCTGGACTGGCCGGTTTACACGCCGCTCGCCGGCACGACGTTCCAGTCCACCGGCACGGCGCGGCTCAAGGCCGGGGTACCTCTCACGCTGCAGCCGCGCACGTGGGTGCGCGCGGATTTTGGCCGGGACTGCACGGGCTTTCCCGCGGTGCGTGCCAGCAGCCGGAAGGGCGCGCGCCTGCTGCTCGTGTTCGACGAGATCCTGGTGGACGGCCAGATCAAGTTCGACCGCTCGTCCTGTGAAAACGTGATCTGGTTCGACCTGGCGCCCGGGGCCACGGTGGATTTCGAGGCGTTCGAACCCTACACGTTCCAACACCTGCAGGTCATCGCCTGGTCGGGCACGGTGGAGGTCTCGGCCCTTCGCCTGCGCCATTACCAGAACGGCACGGCGCTCCGCGAGGGGCCCCGTTCGCTGACGCCCGCCGCGGCGCGGGTGCGCCGGGCGGCGCTGGCGAGCTTCCGGCAGAACGCCCTCGATATTTTCATGGACTGTCCGGGGCGGGAGCGCGCCGGGTGGCTCTGCGACAGCCTGTTCACTGCGCGCGCCGAGTGGCACCTCACGGGCGACAACAAGATCGAGCGGGCCTTCCTGGAAAACTACCTGGTGCCGGCCGCCTTCGCCGACCTGCCAAAGGGCATGGTGCCGATGTGCTACCCGGCGGAGGCGCTGCAAAAGCAGTTTATCCCGAACTGGGCGATGTTCCTGGTCATCCAGCTCGACGAGGCCCGGCGCGTCCGCCGGCTGCCCGCCGAGTGGCAGCCGCTGATCCGGCGCTGCGTGGAGGGACTGATGGGCTATTTCCGGAAATTCGAAAACGAGCGCGGACTCCTCGAAAAATTGGAAAGCTGGATCTTCGTCGAGTGGTCGAAGGCGAATGACTTCGTCAAGGAGGTCAATTTCCCGACGAACATGCTCTACGCGATGACGCTGCGCTCGGCCGCGCGCTTGTTGCGCGAGCCGAAGCTGGCCGCGCAGGCGGCGCGGATTGATGCGACGATTCGCGAGCTGGCCTGGCGCGACGGCGTGTTCCTCGACCATGCGGTCCGCGACCACCAGGGCCAGCTCGTCGTACGCAATGACGCCACCGAGGTGTGCCAGTACTACGCCTTTTTCACGGGGCTCGCGTCGCCGCGCCGGGAGAAGGCGCTATGGCAGCGGCTGGTGCGGGCCGATTACGGCACCCTCCATCCGGCGAACGTCTTCGTCGGGAAAATCATGCGCTTCCAGCTGCTGATCGAAAACGGCGAGTTCGAGGCCGCACGCCGCGAGCTGATGAAGAGCTACCTGCCGATGGCGAAGACGACGGGCACGCTCTGGGAGCTCTTCCAGAAGACCGTGAGCTGCAACCACGGCTTCACGTCGTATGTGGCCGTGCTGATCGACCAGCTGGCGGCGAAGAAGCGGCGGTGAGCTGCTGGGGTAGGGCGGGTCTTCGACCCGCCCTGGTTTCCATGTGGGTGGCGTGCTCGCGCGCAACCCACACTAGAGCGGCGAGCCAAGTGGTCCCACCTCGGCAAGGACGGGTCGAAGACCCGCCCTATTTTGCCGGGTGCCAGTCCGCCGCGGGCCAGTTGTAGATGTAGCGCGCGTCGGGGATGTTCCACGCCACAGTGCGGGCGTGAGGACGCCGGACACCCGGGATCGCGGCGAGCGGGTCGGCGAGTCCGCTGTAGGCGAATTCAACCGACACCTCGGCCGGCATGGGCAGCCGCCAGGGGTGGGCGGCGGCACGGTTCGTGATCGCGGCGGCGACCTCGCGCCGGATATTCGCACGCACGTCAGCGACCGGGTAAAGTTCGCATGTCGCCCAGCCGGTGCCGCGCTTGGTGGCGGTGGTCGCCACCCAGGGGAACAGCCGGTGCGCCTCGATGCACAGCGCCTCGTCGCCGGACACGTGCAGCAGCGGCACACCGAACGCGCCCGTGAACAGCGCGAACTGGCTCATCTCGCCATGTTCGTCGCCGTTGATCCGGAAGCGGCAGAGCTCCTTGGGAATCTGGGTGTGGTCCAAAAATCCGTTCACCGTGCCCGCCATCGCATGCTGGCCGACCATCACGACGCCAGCGACGGCCTCATCCAGGCCGCCGAACCGGAGGGGCACCGCAGGTTCCAGCTTCCGCAGAGTGGCGCGGGGATCGAGCGGGACGCGGGTGAAGGCCGACTGGCGGTTGCGGCCGTGTCCATCCCACACCCTCACCTCGGTGGCGCCGGCGTCGAAGCAACCGGCGATGGTGGCGTTGGTGTCGGCGGCGAGCTGCGCGAGCCCGTGGCTGTACTCCGGCGCGTGGTCATCCTGCGCGTAGCACTGCTCCCAGTCGCTGACGCCGGCGAGTCCCTCCATGTCGGTTACGAGGCAGATAATCACAGAATAATTACGCGGGTAAACTCCCCGGCGGCCCCAGCATCACGAAACATGGCCCGCAGTAAAGGCCGGTGCGTGTCCAGTGTCTGTCGGCTCACCGGCCCTCAACCTGCAGTCAAACGGGCAGCCGCAACGCTGCCCAAAACCAAACAACCCAAGGAGAAATACCATGAAGAGAAACCTGATCGTCGCGCTGTTCGCGCTGGCCGGCGGCCTCGCCGTCACGACGCTCGTCGCCGCCAAGTCCGATGAACCCAAGCCGCCGATGTACTCGGCCAAGTGCAAGTCGCCCTGCAGCTTCAGTGTGAAGAGCCACGACAAGTCGGAGGTTGTCGCGCTCCTCCAGGAGCACGCCAAGGCCCATCACAGCGGGCTGGTGCTGAGCGACTCGGAGGCCGAAGCGATGGTGAAAGCCACCGAGCCGAAGAAATAAAATCCCCGGTCAACCGGGGCCGCGCGAGCCCCGCCTCACGGCGGGGCTTTTTCGTTTTTGAAATACGTCAGCGCAGGTCGGGGTTTACCCCCGGCATCCGGAGAAAGCGTATCGGGCGTAAAGCCCGACCGACGAATACCCGGTCGGGCTCAATGCCAGTAACCCTGGATGTAAACGTAGCTGCCGCCGCGGTGTTCCCAGTGCGGGGCATAATAGCTGTGGTAGCGGCGATGCGGCGGACGCGCCCAGCGGCCCCCGATCCAGACATATTGGGCGCCGTCATAGGCCCAGTAACCGTCGATCCAGACAAAGTCGGGGCCAGGTTGATAAACGACCACCTGACGCTGCGGCGGCGGGGGCGCCGGGGGTTGGACCATGACGACGTTGGTCGTGGCCTGTGCCTGCGAGGTGTACAGCGTGCCGCGCTCGTGATCGAGGCTGTTGCCGATGGTGCCGCCAAGCAGGCCGCCGGCGGCGGCGCCGATGAGCGCCCCGGAGGCACCGTTATGGTTGCCGCTGTTGTTGCCGATGATGGCACCGGCGAGCGCTCCGAGGGCGGCGCCACCGACGACGCCCTGCTGGGTGTTGGGTCCCGTGCCGACACAGCCGGTCAGGAGGCCGGTGAGGGCGAGGGCGGTTAAGAAGGGTTTGGCAGTATTCATGGTCGGATCCTTTGGACGAATAATTCGGGGAAATTGTTCCATCGGAGTCAATGACGCCGGCCAGGCGGCGAGGTCTCAACCACGGGCGTTTTTTTATCCCGGAAACCCGCAGCGCGGTCGCGGGACCCGGCTTAAAGGGACAGAAAGGTGAAGACGCCGAAGCCGGCGAAGGCCCCGATCATGATGACCATCCGGATGTTCACCTTGGTCGTCCGCTTGTGGACATTCACGATCGGGGTGCCGTCATTTTTGTCGAAGCTCATGGTGGGGACAGGGCCCGGGTTGCGGGCGGGCCCGGTGTTTGCAGGCTCGCCAAGCCCCGGTCGGCCCCAAAGATGACGGCATGAGCAACCTGTCAGCCCGGAAGCCCGCCATCAGTTTCATCTTTGTGACCCTGGTCCTCTCGATTGTGGGTTTTGGGCTCCTGATTCCCGTGCTGCCGAAGCTCATCGTGCAATTCGAGGGCGGGGATTTCACGGACGGGGCCAACACGCTGAAGTGGATCGTCGGCATCTACGCGTTCATGCAGTTCGTCAGTTCGCCGATCCTGGGATCGCTCTCCGACCGCTTTGGCCGCCGCCCCATCATCCTGATCGCGACCGCGGGGTCGGCCATTGACTACCTCATCATGGCCAATGCGCCCACGCTGACGTGGTTTTTTATCGCCCGGGTGATCGCGGGCTCCACGGCCGGCGTCCTCGCCACGGCGAACGCCTATATTGCTGATGTGACCCCGCCGGAGAAGCGGGCTCAGTCCTTCGGCCTGCTCGGGGCGGCTTTTGGCATCGGCTTTATCATTGGACCGGTGGTTGGCGGCCTGCTGGGACAATATGATATCCGCCTGCCCTTCTGGTTTGCGGCCGGCTGCTCCGGCCTGAACTGGCTGTGGGGTTATTTTATGCTTCCGGAATCGCTCAAACCCGAGAACCGCCGCGCGTTTTCCTGGAAGCGCGCAAACCCGGTCGGGGCTTTCCTCGCGATGCGGCGCTTCCCCGCGGTGCTGGGGCTGGTCGAGTGCTATTTCATCCTCACGCTGGCGCAGGTGATGTTGCAGACGACCTGGGCCCTTTATACCGAGGAGCGCTACGGCTGGAATCCCCTGCACATCGGCCTGTCCCTCATGTTTGTGGGCGTGGCGACGGGCTTGGTGCAGGCCACGTTGGTCAAGAAAATCGTGCCCAAGTTGGGCGATACCCGATCGGTCATCGTCGGCATGTGCATTTCCATTGTGGCCTTCATTGGCTACGGCCTCGCCTCGCACGGCTGGGCGCTTTACGCGGTCATCTGCGTCGGCTGTTTCGCCGGCATCGCCGGACCGGCCCTGCAGTCCTACACGACCAAGCACATCCCGGCGGACGAGCAGGGTGCGGTGCAGGGGGTTTTCGCCGGCCTACAAAGCCTCGCGAGCATCCCGGGTCCATTCATCGCGTTGTACAGTTTTGGCTGGGCCATCGCCCCCGAGCGCAAGTTCCACCTGCCGGGCATCGCGTTCTTCGAGGCGGCCTTCCTCACGCTGCTGGCCCTCGGGCTTGCCATCCGCAGTTTCAAGCGCGACGAGACCGCGGGGAAGCTCGCGGTCCCGGTCGCGGTCCCGGGAGTATAACGGGACCCAGGGGCCGGGCGGTGGTCGCTGCCGGCGGAATTTTACCGTCCGACGGCGCTCATCATGGGCGCGGGATAACGCAACCCGGCGGCGGCGTTTTTCGGGAAGCTGGAACCGATTAATGCGAGGTCGGCGGGGGTGAGGGTGACATCGAGCGCGCCGAGATTCTCGTCGAGGTAGGTGCGGCGCTTGGTGCCGGGAATCGGCACGATGTCGCCGCCCTGCGCGAGGACCCATGCTAGCGCGAGCTGGCCGGGCGTGCAGTGCTTGGCGGCAGCGAGCTGGCCGACGCGTGCGACGAGCTCGAGGTTGAGCTGGAAGTTGGTGCCCTGGAAACGCGGGGACTGGCGCCGGTAGTCATCCGCGGCGAAATTCTCGAAGCGCTTGATCTGGCCGGTGAGAAAACCGCGGCCGAGCGGGCTGTAGGCGACGAGGGCGATGCCCAGCTCGCGCAGGGTGGCCAGCACGCCGTCCTCCGGGTCGCGCGTCCACAGGGAGTATTCCGACTGCAGCGCGGTGATGGGATGCACCGCATGGGCGCGGCGGATCGTGTCGACACCGGCTTCGGAGAGGCCGAGGTGGCGGACCTTACCGGCGCGGACGAGTTCCGCCATCGCGCCGACGGTTTCCTCGATGGGCGTATTCGGATCCACGCGGTGCTGATAGTAGAGATCGATGGTCTCGACCCCGAGGCGCCGCAGGCTGGCCTCACAGGCGGCGCGCACGTAGTCGGGCTTCCCGTTGATGCCGCGGACCGTCGCGTCGGTGCGGCTGCGCACGATGCCAAACTTGGTGGCGAGAAACACCTGGTGGCGGCGGCCGGCGATGGCCCGGCCGACGAGCTCCTCGTTGTCGCCGAAGCCGTACATGTCGGCGGTGTCGAGGAAGGTGAGGCCGCGGTCGAGGGCCCGGTGGATCGTGGCGGAGGACTCCGCATCGTCGCGCGCCCCGTAGAAATCCGACATGCCCATGCAGCCGAGGCCGAGGGCGGAGACGAGGGGGCCGTTTTTCCCGAGGGCGCGTTGCTTCATGTGCGGTCAGGCTAGGCGGGACCGGGGGCAAAGTAAAATGCCGGGGATAAAAATATCTTCCGGGCTGGCGGCGCGGGCGGGGATGGGTACCGTGCGCCACCATGAAATTCATGACTTGGGCGGGGTGGGCGGCGGGATTGCTGGTGGGCGGATTGGGTTTGACGGCGGCCGACGTCGCGCCGGATCCCTACGTGCAGGAGATCCAGGCCTGGCAGGCGCAGCGCGCCGCGAACCTGACGAAGCCGAACGGCTGGCTGACCCTGATTGGTCTGCATTTCCTGGCGCCCGGGGAAAACACCGTGGGCTCGGCGGCGGACAATTCCGTGGTACTGGCGAAGGGGCCGGCGCACCTCGGGGCGTTCACGCTGGCGCCGAACGGACTGGTGAAGGCGGCATTCAATCCCGGCATTGAGGTAAAGGTGGACGACCAGTCGGTGCTGTCGGTGAATCTGCGGGACGACACGCATGGCAAACCGACGATCGTGACGGTGGGGACGGTCAGCCTGTACGTGATCGACCGGGACGGGAAAAAGGCGCTGCGGGTGAAGGACAGCGAGGCGGACTCACGCACGCATTTCCTCGGGCTTGATTATTACCCGATCGATCCCTCATGGCGGATTGAGGCGCAGTGGGTGCCGTTTGAAAAGCCGCTCGAAGTCCCGATCCGGAACATCCTGGGCCATGTGGCGCCGGCCATGATCCTGGGAAAGGCGGTCTTTACCCGCAACGGCCACACCTATGAGTTGATGCCGATTCAGGAAGACCCGGATGCGCCGCTGTTTTTTGTCATCTCCGACCAGACGAGCGGGGACACCACGTATGCCGCGGCGCGTTTCCTGTACGCCGACCATCCCGGAGACGGCAAAGTCATCCTCGATTTCAACCAGGCGCAGAACCCGCCCTGTGCCTTTACCCCCTTCGCGACCTGCCCCTTGCCCCCCAAGGAAAACCAGCTCCCCATCGCTATCACCGCCGGCGAGAAGAACTACAAAGGCCACGGGGTCAGCCCCTAACCTTTGTGGTTGTACTTATGCTAGTGGCATGATGTGAGTTATTTATGGCACGCAAGCCCCGCATAGAGTTTACCGGTGCGATTTACCACGTACTGAACCGGGGCAATTATAAGGCGGATCTGTTCGATTCCGCCGGGGCGGCGCAGGCGTTTATCGAGTGCCTGTTTCAAACCTGCGAGCGCATGGGCTGGCGGCTGCATGCGTTCTGTCTGATGCGGAATCACTATCACCTCGCGGTGGAGACGCCGCAGGGAAACCTGGTGACGGGTGTGCACTGGCTGCAGAGCACGTTTGGGAACCGCTTCAACCGTTTCCGCGGGGAGCATGGCCGCGCGTTTCAGGGACGCTACCAGGCCATCCTCGTGGAACCCGGCCGGCACCTGGCGCAGCTGGTTGATTACATCCATCTCAATCCCGTGCGGGCCAAGGTCGTGACGCTGGACCAGCTCGCGCAATTCCGCTGGTCGAGTTACCGTTATTTCCTGCGGGACACAGCCGCCCGTCCGCCATTTCTCCTCTGTGAGGCTTGGTTGCAGGAGAAGGGCGGGCTCACCGACACGCCGCAAGGCTGGCGAACCTATCACGACCATCTCGCGTGGCTGATGGCGGACGAAGGCCGGCAGAAGGACGCGGCCTTTGAGCGCATGAGCCGCGGCTGGGTGTACGGCGGCGACGCCTTCCAGAAAAACCTGCTGGGCAAGTTCAAGCGCATGCCCAATGCCCAGGATTGGGGCGGCACGGAGATCGGGGAAATCAACCGGATCGAGTGGAAGAAACTCCTCGACCGGGCCCTGCGCACCTTGGAGCGCGATCTGGCGATGGCCCATGCGGAGCCCAAGTCCGCGCCGTGGAAAATTGCGGTGGCCGCCTGGCTGAAGCAGCGCAGTAGTGTCAGCAACCGCTGGCTAACCGACCACCTGGGCATGGGGCCACCCGATGCCGTTAGCCGCTACGTCGGTGAGCTTAAAAAATCACAAAGACCTGAAGCACAACTTGTAAACAACAGGCTGACCACAAGAGTTAGGGGCTGACCCCATATGGATTGTGGTGCGCGGCGTGGGCGGCGTAGGCGGCGGTGTCGCTGAGCATGCTGTCGATCGTGGCGATGAGGGGTTCGGGGCGCACGAGGCCGGAAAACACAGCTTTGTCCCCGATGGCATCGGTGAGGATAAACGCGGGGCGCTGGTTGATCTGGTGGGCGTGGAACTCCTGCGTGCTCGCCTGGACGCGTGCCAGCACCGCGGGGGATTCGGCCGCGGCCCGGAGTTTCTTCGGGTTGAGCCGGCCGGCCTTGGCCGCCACCGCGACCGCCACGGCCATGTCGCCGACCTTCTTGCCTTCGCGCACGGCGGCGTGGGCGATCGCCCGGCGAAGTTCGTCACCGGAAAAGCCAAAATCCCGCCCAGCCTCGGCGACCAGGTTGGGCGCGTGATACACGCCCTTGCGGGACGCCTCGAACCAGCCGGAGTTCAGCATGAACGGCGAGCCCATCACTGTCCCGCCGCTGCGGCGGTAAAACCAATCGCACTGTTCGCGCGACCCCGGGAAGTCGCCCGGGTTCATCAGCGCGATTTTCCACTCGAACTCGGCGCGTCCCGCATACCGCTCCTTGAGCGCGTCCCAGGTGGGTTCGACCCACGTGCACCACGATGAAAGGACCTCCAGGTAATAGGTGATTTTCATGCCCACCAGCGCAACGCGCCGCCCGCGAGCCGTCGATGCAAATGCGGTGAATGTGTCCGTCACCGGGCTCCGCCTGCCGTTCTCGCGAAAATTTTCCCGGCCGCCCCGCTGGCAATTTCGCTTGTCACGTCGCGCTGCACCGGGACAGCGTGCGCCCAACACCCCCACATGGCCCAAGCTTACACCGAAGCCAGCATCAAGACCCTCTCGTCCCTCGAGCACATCCGCCTGCGTCCCGGCATGTACATCGGGCGCCTCGGCAACGGCACCCACGCCGAGGACGGCATCTACGTCCTGCTCAAGGAGACCATCGACAACTCCATCGACGAATTCGCGATGGGGCAGGGCAAGAAGATCGAGATCGAACTGACCGAGCGCACCCTCCGCGTGCGCGACTACGGCCGCGGCATCCCGCTCGGCAAGCTCATCGACTGCGTCTCGATCATCAACACCGGCGCCAAGTACGACAGCCAGACCTTCCAGAAATCCGTCGGCCTCAACGGCGTCGGCCAGAAGGCCGTCAACGCCCTCTCCTCCAGCTTCCGCGCGCAGTCCGTGCGCGAGGGCGACACCAAGGTGGTCGAGTTCGAGAAGGGCAAGCTGAAGAAGGACTACAAGGTCACCAAGTCCGACGAGCGCAACGGCACCCTCATCGAGTTCACGCCGGACGAGACGCTGTTCGGCAAGGATTTCAAGTTCCGCGCGGAGTTCATCGAGGACATGCTCTGGAACTACGCCTTCCTCAACCGCGGGCTCACCCTCACGTTCAACGGCAAGGCGTTCAGGTCGGAGCACGGCCTGAAGGACCTGCTCGAAAAGGAGCTCAGCGGCGAGCCGCTCTACCCGGTGATCCACCTCGAGGGCGAGGACATCGAAATCGCCTTCACCCACGGTGCGCACTACGGCGAGGAGTACTTCTCCTTCGTCAACGGCCAGCACACCACGATGGGCGGCACGCACCTCGCGGCCTTCCGCGAGGCGCTCGTCGAGACCGTCCGCAATTTTTTCAAGAAGGACTACGACGCCGCCGACGTCCGCCAGTCCATCTTCGCCGCCATCTCCGTCCGCGTGCAGGAGCCGGTGTTCGAGTCGCAGACCAAGACCAAGCTGGGCTCCAGCGAGATCGCGCCGGGCGGCCTGACGATCAAGGAATTCATCGGCAAGTTCGTGCAGCAGTCGCTCGACGGCTACCTGCACAAGAACAAGGAGACCGCCGACCGCATCAAGTCACGCATCGAGGAGAGCGAACTGGAGCGCAAGGAGCTCGCCGGCATCCGCAATCTCGCCCGCGACCGCGCGAAAAAGGCCTCCCTGCACAACCGCAAGCTCCGCGACTGCCGTCTGCATCTCGGTGACCGCAACGAGCGCGCCGAGGAGAGCACGCTGTTCATCGTCGAGGGCGACTCCGCCGCCGGTTCGCTCACCGCCACGCGCGACGTGCAGACGCAGGCGGTCTTCGCGCTGAAGGGCAAGCCGCTCAACACCTACGGCCTGTCGAAGAAGGTCATCTACGAGAACGAGGAATTCCACCTGCTCCAGTCCGCCCTCAACATCGAGGAGGGGCTCGACAGCCTGCGCTACAACAAGGTTGTCATCGCGACCGACGCCGACGTGGACGGCATGCACATCCGCCTGCTGCTGATCTCGTTTTTTCTGCAGTTTTTCCCCGATCTCATCCGCAACAACCACCTCTTCATCCTGGACACGCCGCTCTTCCGCGTGCGGAACAAGAAGAAGACGATGTATTGCTACTCCGAGGCCGAGAAGCAGGCCGCGGTGGCCGAGCTCGGCGCCACGCACGAGATCACGCGCTTCAAGGGCCTCGGTGAAATCTCCGCCGGCGAGTTCAAGGACTTCATCGGCGAGAACATCCGCCTCGACCCGGTGAATCTCCACCACCTCTACAGCAGCGATGAATTGCTCTCGTTCTTCATGGGCAAGAACACCCCGGAGCGGCAGGACTTCATCATCGACAACCTCAAGGTCGAGAAGGACCTGATCGAGGCGTGATTATGATGAGCTCACGCCGAGACGCAGAGACGCAGAGACCTGAATGGGTTTTCGGATCAGATCGTTGCCGTTTTTTTACGGGCTCCGCCTCCATCTCCGCGCCTCCGCGTCTCTGCGTGAACCCCATGGACTCACGCGGAGACGGGGAGGCGCAGAGGGATCTGAATAACACTTCGGGGCAGATCGTTGATGCGGCGGTTCATGTTCACATGCGGCTGGGACCCGGGCTGCTTGAGTCAGTTTATGAGCGTGTACTGGCCTATGAACTCGAAAAGCGCGGCCTGACCGTGGAACGCCAGGTGCCGGTGCCGATTACCTATGACGACATTCGCTTCGAGGAGGGTTTCCGCGCTGATCTGATCGTGGAGAAATCCGTGATTGTAGAGCTTAAGTCCGTCGAGACCATGGCACCGGTCCATGGCAAGCAGCTGCTGACCTACCTCAGGTTGATGGATTGCCGCCTCGGTCTGCTGATCAATTTTGGCGCCCCGTTGCTCAAAGATGGAGTCAAACGCATCGTAAGCGATTTTTAATCCACTCTCCGCGTCTCTGCGCCTCTGCGTGAAATCAAATCCCCTTTTGTAAATGGCCAAGAAGAAATCCTCCAAGAAAAGCGACCAGGCGGAGCTCCCGTTGGGCGGCGATGCGCCAGCCCAAGAGGCAATGGGCAAGGGGCCAGAGGCGATGGGCAAGACCTCCGCACTTGGCCCAGCGGCCTCCGAACCCTCTCGCCCATCGCCCATCGCCCCGGGCCCGGCCGCCGGCGACGCGGCGGTTTCGCCTCCGCAGCGCAAGAAGGGCCAGAAGGTCCAGGATGACCCGGCGCCCCTCGCGGCCGCCTACCGCAACTGGTTTCTCGACTACGCGAGCTACGTCATCCTCGACCGCGCCGTCCCGCACATCGACGACGGCCTGAAGCCCGTGCAGCGCCGGGTGCTGCACACGCTCTGGGACATGGACGACGGCCGTTTCCACAAGGTCGCCAACGTCGTCGGTGCGACGATGAAGCTCCACCCGCACGGCGATGCCTCCATCGGCGCCGCGCTCGTGGCCATCGGCCAGCGCGCGTGGCTCATCGAGCCGCAGGGCAACTACGGCAACGTGCTCACCGGCGACGATGCCGCCGCGCCCCGTTACATCGAGGCCCGCCTGACGAACTTCGCCAAGGACGTGCTCTTCAACCCGAAGACCACGAGCTGGCAGCTGAGCTACGACGGCCGCAACAAGGAGCCGATCACGCTCCCGGCCAAGTTCCCGATCGTCCTCCTCGAGGGCGCGGACGGCATCGCCGTCGGCCTCTCGACCAAGATCCTCCCGCACAACTTCAACGACCTCTGCCGCGCGGCCATCAACCACCTGCAGGGGAAAACCTTCCGCATCCTCCCGGATTTTCCCACGGGCGGCACCGCCGACTTCGCGGAATACAACGACGGCGAGCGTGGCGGCAAGGTGAAGGTCCGTGCGAAGATCGAGGAGCGTTCCAAATACCTCCTCGCCATCACCGAGCTGCCCTACGGCGTCACCACCGAGTCGCTGATCGAGTCGATCCTCGCGGCCAACGCGAAGGGCAAGATCAAGGTCAAGCACGTGGACGACAACACGGCCGACAAGGTCGAGATCCTTGTGCACCTGCCGCAGGGCGCGGAGCCCGACAAGGTCATCCAGCAGCTATACGTGTTCACCAGCTGCCAGGTGCAGCTCAACCCGGCGGCGTGCGTCATCGTGCGCAATGCCAAGACCGGCGCCGACAAGCCGCAGTTTGTCGGTGTCCGCGACATCCTCAAAACGAGCGCGGAAGCCACGAAGGAACTTCTCAAACGCGAGTTGGAGATCAAGTTGGCCGAGCTGGAGCAACAGTGGCACTGGGACTCGCTTGAGCGCATTTTCATCGAGGAGCGCATCTACCGGCTGATCGAGAAGTCGAAGACCTGGGACAGCGTGCTCGCCGAGATCCGCGGCGGCCTGAAGCCGTTTCTCAAGCAACTCCGCCGCGAGGTGACGGACGACGACATCGTCCGGCTGACCGAGATCCGCATCAAGCGCATCTCCGCCTACAACCGCTTCCAGGCCGACGAGGCCATGGCGAAGATCGAGGAGGGGATCAAGGAGACGAAGGCCAACCTCAAGAAGCTCACCGAGTACGCGATCGCGTGGTTCGAGATGCTGCAGGAAAAGTACGGCAAGGGCATCAAGCGGAAGACCAGCTACGACGAGATCGAGCAGATTGACGCGTCGGCGGTCGTGTCGGCCAACCAGCGCCTGTATGTGAACCGCGAGGACGGCTTCATCGGCCTGAACTGGCGCCAGCACGAGTTCGTGACCGAGTGCACGATCCTGGACAGCGTGCTGACGATCATGGGTGACGCGTCGCTGAAGGTCACGAAGGTGGCCGACAAGACCTTCATGGGCCGCGACATCCGTTGCGTCTCAATCTGGCCGAAGGAAGGCGACACGAAGTTCTACACGCTGATCTACCGGGACGGCCCGGAGGGAAAATCGTACGCGAAGAAGTTCCAGATCGGCGGCCTGAGCCGGGACAAACTCTATCCCCTGGCGAAGAGCGAAGGATCCAAGCTCATCTACCTCGACATCGCCGACAAGGAGAAGGACATGCCGAAGAGCGTGCACATCAGCCTCGACGGCCGCAGCGGCGCGAGGGTGAGGGAGTTCGACTTCGATCTGACGCCGGTGCCGGTCAGTACG
>CAIMAQ010000069.1 GCA_903839035.1 uncultured Opitutia bacterium | reverse complement strand
CCCGCAGACGACCGGCAGCGCCAGTCCGGCCCACGCGTCGAGCGCGGTCATGACGACCCGGCCGCCGCGTTACGCCGCGCCTTGCGGGCTACGCGGTCGAAACTCCAGTTGAGCACCGGCGCGAGCACGCTGTGCAGCCACACGAGGGCGGTGAGTTGGAAGCCCGGCGTGATGGCGAACCGGCCGCGCTGCACGCCGGCGAGGGTCACCTGCGCCACGGCCTCCGCGGTCCAGAGGCCGCCGCCCGCGGTGAGGGCCTTGGTCTCCACCGGTTTCGTGAGATTTTCCTCGATGAGCTGCGGTGTCTCGGTGTCGGGCGGATAGACGATGGTCACGCTCACGCCGGTCGATTTCAGCTCGCCGCGCAGCGCCTCGGCCAGGCCGCGCAGGGCAAACTTGCTCGGGGCGTAGGGCGTGTAGCCGAAGAGCCCGACCAATCCGGCGCCGGAGGAAATGAGCACGACGGCGCCGCGGCCGCGCCGGCGCATGGCCGGCACCACGGCCTTCAAGGGATAGAGCGTGCCGAAGTAGTTTACCGCCATGGTGCGCTCGAAGACGGACACGGGGACTTCTTCGAAATATCCCGGCCGGGCGACCCCGGCGGAGGTGATGAGCACATCCACCGGGCCGTGCACCTTCTCGGCCACCTGCAACGCGGCGAGAATTTCCGTCTCAACGGCCACATCGGCCGACACCACCACGACCTCGGCCCCTGCCGGGCTCGCCTCGCGGATGGCGGCGCGGGCAGCGGCGAGCTTGACGGGATCGCGGGCGACCAGGCTCACGCGGGCCCCGGCGGTGGCGGCCTGCCGGCCTAGCGCAAGGCCGATGCCGCTGGAGCCACCGGTGATGAGCACGTGTTGATCTCGTAAAGTCATGGTGGGATGGGACGACCCCGCTAAGGGGCGGTCGAACGTGCCACAAAGAAGGCGGCAGCGTCAACTTACGGAGTTCGCAGAGCTGGCTAGAAATCGCTTGCCGTGGCCGACCATCGTGCCGGTTATCACTTGCAATATTCATGCATGAAGCGGTGGCAATTATTGGCATTGGAGCGCGCTTTCCGGGTGCGGCCGACGCCTTGGCCTTCCGGCGGATGGTCCGGGAAGGGGCGGTGCACACCCGCCCGGTGCCCGGCCAGCGCTGGGATCACTCGTTGGTGCACAGTCCGAATCGGCGCTTGACCAACCGCACGCCGGCGCAAGCCGGGGCGTTCATGGATGACATCGACCGGTTCGCGCCGGAGTTCTTCGGGGTTTCGCCCAAGCGCGCCAAAGTGATGGATCCGCAGCAGCGGCTGATGCTGGAAATTTCACGGCAGGCCCTGGAGGATGCCGGTTACGCGAGCCGCCGCCTCGCCGAGGGGCGCGTGGGAGTGTATGTGGGGGCGAGCACGTCGGATCATGGACGCATCATGGCGGGCGCGGTGAACATCCCGCTCGATGCCCAGGGGCGCAGCGGGGAGGCGCCCCGGCTCATGGCGGAGGAGGTGGCCGCCCTCACGGCGGCGCTGGCGCCGATCCAGGCCTACTCGATCGTCGGCCAGCAACTGAACATGATCGCGGCCAACGTGAGCCAGGCGTTTGATTTCAAGGGTCCCGCCTTCGCCCTCGACACGGCCTGCAGTTCCGCCCTGGCCGCGCTGCACGAGGCCGTCCTGCACCTGCGCGCCGGCTCCGTGGACGCGGCGGTCGTGGGCGGAGTCTACGTGCAGCTCGATCCGATCATGATGGTGTGCTTCAGTCGGATCGGCGCGCTGTCGTTCACCGACAGTTGCCGGCCGTTCCAGGCCGGAGCGGATGGATTTGTCATCGGCGAGGGGGTGGGTGCGGTCGTGCTCAAGCGCCTCTCCGCCGCACAGCGCGACGGCGACCGCATCGTGGCGGTGATCCGCGGCATCGCGATGAACAACGACGGCGGCGGGGCGGGTCCGCTGACGCCGCAGGCCGAGGGGCAGAGTGCGGTGATCGCGCAGGCCTGGCAGACGGCGGGGATCGACCCCGGTTCGGTCGGCCTCCTTGAGGCGCACGCCACGGCGACGCTGGCGGGGGACCGCATCGAACTCGAGGCGCTGACGAAGGTGTTTGCCCCGCACGTGCGCGGCCCGGTGCCCATCACGTCCATCAAGGCCAACATCGGCCACGGACTCGCCTCTTCAGGCATGGCCTCGCTGCTCAAGGCTGTGCTGGCCGTGCGGGACGGGTTCATCCCGCCGCAACCGCTCGCCGGCGAGCTGCGGCCGGAGTTTGCCGGACCTGCACAGTGGCTGCGCGTGCCGGTGCAGAGGGAGCCGTGGACGAGTCCGGCCGGGACGCCGCGGCGCGCCGGCGTGAGCGCCTTTGGTTTTGGCGGTACCAACGTGCACGTGGTGCTGGAACAGGCCCCGGAGGTGGCCGGGTGCCGGCCCGCCGCACCCGCGGGTGGCTGGCGGTGCGAACTCTCGGCCCCCAGCAGCGATTTGCTGGCGGCCTACTGCGGGGAGTTGGAGGAAGCGCTGCGGCAGACGCCGGCGCGCATCGAGGATGTGGCCTTCACCCTGGCGCAAAGGCGGCGCGACCCGGTGTGCGCCGCTGTGCTGGCGGCGTCCGCGGAGGAGCTGGCTGCCCGTCTCGCGGCCGTGCGCGGGCAACTCGCCCGCGGTGAAGTCCCGCCGGTGCCGGCGGCTGGCGCAACCACCGGCGGCCGGCTCATCACCCTGCCGCCGTCACCGCTGGCGACCCGACGGTTCTGGCTGATTGATGAGGATAAAATCCGGCGATCCGCTCTGGCGATCCCGCGACCGCCGCCGCCGCCACCGCCCACCACCGGCCAGCGCAGCCTGGACCTCCTGATCGCGGCCATCGTGGAAGTCACGGCCCGGAGCGTTGCCGAGGTGCGGGCTGAGCAGAAATTCGTTGGCGACCTGGCTTTCGATTCACTGACTACCCTGGAGCTGATCACGGTGCTCGGGCACAAGCTGCCGGGTCTCACCCCGCCGCGGTCGCTTTTCACGCCGACCCTCACGGTGCAGGAGCTCGCGGATTTCCTCGAACAGGCCGCGCCCCCGGAGGTGGCTCCGGCTGTGCGCTGCACGCTGGCCGTTTCCGCGCAGGCCTGGCTCCATCAACACCGTCCGGGCGGCCGCGCGCTGCTGCCGCTGGCGGCGCTGGTGACCGTGGCCCTGGCGGATCGACCCGTGCCCGTGCGGCTGGTGCGCGGCAAGGTGCTGGCGCCATGCGAGGTGCAGGCCGATGCGTTGGTGCTGGAGCGGGTGGATGAAGCGGCGGGCGGGTTTGTCGTGCAGGCGGCGGGGACGGTGCTAGCCAGCGGCGCGGTGGAGACCGCCGTCGGACCGCTGGCCGCCTGGCCCGCAGAGCCGCTGGTTCGCGGCGGACTTTCGCTGCCGCATTTCTATGAGGAATTTGGCTTTCACGGCCCGGCGCTCCGGGCCCTGGCGGAAATTCCCGCGGTGGGCGCGATGCAGGTGAGCGGCCGGCTCACTGGTCACCCTGATCCGGTGGTGCTGATCGACGGGATGCTGCAACTGGCACTCTACTGGCTGGCGGTGAACCGCGGGGTGTCGGCGGTCGCGACGGGCTTTGCCGAATTCCGCCAGCTGGCGCCCTGGCCGCGGGCCGGGGACCTGGCCTGCACGGGCCGGCTGACCGGCGCCACGCCGGACCGGCTGCTGGGGGATTTCGATTTGCGGGATGCGCAAGGTGTCCTGGTGGTGCAATGGCGCGGCGTGGAGGCGCAGGTGATCGGCGCGGTCGCCGAGCCCAAGCCCGCGGTGGCGGCCTGGCCGGAAGTGCAGGCGCTCGCGGCCCGCAAGGCGTCGCTCGCCGCGTCCGGCTTCACGATGCCGTATTTCCATGCGCACGAGGGCGTGGCGGGCGCGATCACGCGCATCGGCGGCCGTGAGTTCGTCAATTTTTCCTCCTACAATTACCTCGGCCTCGCGGGCGATCCGGCGGTCAACCGGGCGTCGGCCGACGCGGTGCAGCGCTACGGCACGTCGGCCTCGGCGAGTCGGGTCGCCTCGGGCGAGCGGCCGCTGCACGGGGAACTGGAGCGCGCGGTCGCCGGTTTCCTCGGTTGTGACGACGCGCTCACGCTGGTGAGCGGACACGCGACCAACGTCACGCTGATCAGCCATCTGTTCGGACCGGAGGATATCGTGATCCACGACAGCCTCGCGCACGACTGCATCGTGAGCGGGGCGCGGCTGTCGGGTGCGCGCCGGCTGGTGTTTCCGCACAATGACGTCGCGGCGCTCGCCCGCCTGCTGGAGGTCGAGCGGCCGAAGGCACGCCGGGCCCTGGTCGCGGTCGAGGGTGTCTACAGCATGGACGGCGACCTGGCGCCCCTCGACGAGGTGATCGCGCTGAAACAGCGGCACGACGCGCTGCTGCTGGTGGACGAGGCGCACTCGCTCGGCGTGCTCGGGGCGACGGGCCGCGGGATCGGGGAGCATTTCGGGGTGCCGCGGGCGGCGGTGGATTTGTGGATGGGCACGCTCTCGAAAGCGCTGGCCAGCTGCGGCGGCTACGTTGCGGGCGAGGCGGCGCTAATCGACTATCTGCGCTACACGCTGCCCGGCTTCGTTTACAGCGTGGGCCTGCCGCCGGCCAATGCGGCGGCGGCGCTGGCGGCGCTGCGCCTGCTGGGGCAGCGGCCGGAGCTGCCGCGGCGCCTGCAAGCGCGCAGCGAATTTTTCCGCGACCTGTGCCGGGAGCGCGGCCTCGACACCGGCCTGAGCCGGCACTCGGCCGTCGTGCCCTTCCTGACGGGCTCGTCCGAGCTGGCCCTGCACATGAGCCAGGCCCTCGGCGAGCGGGGCATCAACGTGCAGCCCATCTTCCATCCGGCGGTGGAGGAGGGAAAGGCGCGCCTGCGGTTCTTCATGACAGCGGGGCACACGGAAGCGCAGTTGCGGGAGACGGCTGACGCGCTGGCGGAGATCCGGGCGCAGTGGCGGGAGGCCCGCGCATGAGCGAGGTGGTGCGGATTGTGCCGGTGCGAGACCGGCGCGCGCGGGAGGTTTTTTTGCGGCTGCCGGCGCGATTCTACCGCGGGCTGCCGGCCTGGGTGCCGCCGCTTCTGGCGGATGTGCGGCCGCAGCTGGATCCGGAAAAGGGTGATTATTTTAAGCACTCCACCGGCGAGTGCTACCTCGCCTACCGCGGGGCTGAGCCCGTGGGGCGGATCGCGGCCCTGCACAACCGGCGGCACCTCGCCGCGCATGCGGATGGGGCGGGGTTCTTCGGCTTTTTCGAGTGTGAGGACGATCCGGCCACGGCGGCCGCGCTGCTGCGGGCGGCGGAAGCCTGGCTGCGGGGGGCAGGGCTCAAGGTGGTGCGCGGGCCGGCCAATTTCAGCGTGCAGGACGAGGCTGGCGTGCTATTGGACGGCTTCGAGCATGCGCCGATGGCGGGCATGGGTTACACGCCGCCGTATTACCGCCGGCTGCTGGAGGCGGCGGATTACGGGAAGGCGAAGGACCTGTTTGTCTTCCGGCTGACCCGCGCTGATTTCCGCCAGGAACCGTTCGACCGCATGTGCGCGGTGGCGGACCGCGTGGCGCAGGGGGTGACGGTGCGCCCAATCAAACTGTGCGACCTGCCCGCCGAGGCCGGGCGCATGGCGCGCATCTTTGCGGAAGCCTGGCAGGACAACTGGGGGGCGCAGCCGATCACGCAGGCGGAATTCCTGAAATATTCCCAGGCCTACCGGCTGTTCATCGACCCCGAATTGATTTTGCTCGCGGAACGCGACGGGGAGCCGCTGGGCATGATGGTGGCGATCCCCGACATGAACGAGATCATCCAGCGCATCGGCGGCCGGCTGTGGCCGCTGGGCTGGTGGTCGCTCCTTATGCAGCGCAAGCGGGTGACCGGCGTGCGGCTCTTTTTGCTGGGGGTGAGGAAGGAGGCGCGTCGGCTGGGCCTTCCTGTGCTGTTCATCCGCCGCTATCACCAGTTGCTGGTGAACGCACCGCATCTGCGGCAGATGGAGTTCTCCTGGATCCTGGAGGACAACCACGAGACCATCGCCCTGATCGAGCGGATTGGGGGAAAGCGCGTGCAGACTCTGCGGCTTTACGAGAAGGCACTCTGATGACGGCCGGGGCCACGATCCGGCGGGAGTGGGGCGACTGGTGGGACGGACTTGGCGCGGCGGCCCGCTGGCTGCCGGTCCTGGGGGCGCTGGGATTTCTGGCGGTGCATGCCGGGCTCGGCGGACTGCGTCCGGACCACGGCCTGCTCGCCGGCGTGGTGCTGGCGGGTTATTATGCCGGGCCGCGGGTGCGGCTGTTTTTTCTTTTTCTGCTGCCCATCTTGATCGTCGGGGCGGTCTACGACGCCCAGCGCTACTGGGCGGACGCGCTGCGGGCGACAGTGCATGTGGCGGGGCCTCACCAAGGGGAACTCGACTGGTTCGGCCTCGCGGAAGGCGGCCGCCTTGTGACGCCGGCGGCATGGCTGCAAACCCGCACGCGCGCGGCCATGGACCTGGCCTGCGGAGCGGCGTACCTGCTTTTCATCCCGGTCTTTTTTGGCGTCGCCGGCTGGTGGCTTTTCAAGGCGAAGATCCGCGACGCCGACCTCGTGATGTGGGCCATGCTCGGGCTCAATCTCGCCGCCTATGCGACCTACCTCCTTTATCCGGCGGCGCCACCTTGGTATGTGGACCACTATGGCCTGGGGCCCGCGATACTCTCGGCGGCGCCGGAGGCGGCGGGCGCAGCGCGGTTCGACGCGCTGCTGGGCGTACGCTGGTTCGCCGGCTATTATGGGCGCAACGCGAATGTCTTTGGGGCCATCCCTTCCCTGCACGTGGGACAGACGTTCCTCGCGGTGCTCTATGCCTGGCAGTTCCGCTCGCTGCGCGGCTTCACCACCGGGTTTTGGCTCCTGGTGTTTTTTGCCTCCGTCTACCTGAACCACCATTACGTGATCGACGGGCTGGTGGGCATGGTCTTTGCACTCGGCGTGTGGGTGGGCGTCCGGTGGTGGGCCCGGCGCCGGACGGCGGAGGCGCTCAGGCGCGGGTGAAAAGCATGTGCGACATCTGGTCCTCGAAAGTCTTGTGGCTCTTCATGGCGGCGAGGAAGTTCTCCTTGGAGAGCGAGTAGACGACGACCGGCTCGCGGGTGGTGACCGTGGCGTTGCGAGGCTGGTCGCGCAGGAGGGCGACCTCGCCGAAGAAATCCCCTTCGCGGAGCTTGGCCACGGCACGGCTGGTGCCGGTCGACTCGATGGTGATGTCGGTCGAGCCGCGGGCGATGACGTAGAACTTGTCGCCGATGTCGCCGATGCGGATGATGCTCTGGCCCGGGGCAAAATGTTCCTCGGTCATCTTCTGCGCAATGTCGGTCAGGTCCGACGGGGACATTTCCTTGAACACGGAGCATTTCCGGAGGATGGCGCAGATCACCATTGTCTCCTTGATGCGCACGTCGGACACGATGTGGCCGTCGACCATGTTCACGATCCGGTCGGCCACGCTGATGATGCGGCTGTCGTGGGTGACGATCATGACCGTGGTGCCGTGGTGGGTGGCGAGCTCGCGGAGCAGGTGGACGACGTTGGCGCCGGAGTCCTTGTCGAGGGCGGCGGTGGGCTCGTCCGCGAGGATGAGGCGGGGCTTGTTGACGAGGGCCCGGGCGATGGCGACGCGCTGGCGCTGACCGCCGGAGAGGTTGCGCGGCTTGTAGGTAGCGCGATCGGACAGGCCGACCGCACCCAGCATGGCGTCGGCGACCTTGTCGTAGTCGCTACGGGGCGTGGCGGTGAGCTCGATGGCCATGCGGACGTTCTGGCGGGCGGTCAGGCCGTCGAGGAGGTTGTGGGCCTGGAAGATGAAGCCGAGGTTGCGGCGCATCTCCACCTGCTGCCGAGGGTTCAGGCCGGCGAGCTCGGTGCCGGCGAGCTTGATGCTGCCCTGCTGCACCGAGCGCAGGGCGCCGATCAGAGTGAGGAGCGTGGTCTTGCCGGACCCGGAGGGGCCGGTCATGATGATGATCTCGCTGCGGTTGACCGTGAGGTTGTTATCGTAGAGGGCCTGCTTTTGGGCGTCGCCCTTGCCAAAGAAGTGGTTGAGGCCGGTGATTTGGATCGCGGCTTCGCGGGAGGGAGGAAGGCTCATGGCGGTAAAAGGAAGCGGGTGGGGCCTCAGAACAGGTCGGCGGGATCGGTGGTGTGGACTTTCCGGATGGCGAGGCGGCCGGCGATGAGGCACATGCCGCCCGTGAGGACAAAGATGAGGAGCAGCCGGCCCGGCGTGAGGAACATCTGGATCTGGGTGGTGCTTTCCAGCAGATGGTAGATCCCGCTGCCGAGGAGGGCGCCGGGGATGAAGCCGATGACGGCCATCAGCATCGCCTCGTGGAAGACGATGCCGGAGATGAAGCGCGGCGAGTGCCCCATGGCCTTCAAGGTGGCGAACTGGGGCAGGTTGTCGTTCACCTCGTTGAAGAGGATCTGGTAGCAGATGATGACGCCGATCGCAAAGCCGACGACGAGCCCCAGGCCAAAGACGATGCCGGCCGGGCTGTGCTGCGTGGTGTAGGTGATCTCCCGCTGCTGGATCTCCGCGGGGGTGAGCAGCAGGGCCTGGGGCGGCAGGTGCCTGATCAGGGCGGCGCGCACGGCCTGCACGTCGGCGCCGGGCTTTACGCGGATGAGGCCGAGGTCCACGACGTCCGTCGGCTGGCCGTTGAGTTTGCAGAAGTTGTCGGCGCTGGTGAGCATGTGCCCCTCGTAGGCGAAGTTGGGCCCGAGCTCGAAGAGCCCGACCACCTTGACGCCCATCAGGCCAAGTGTGGTGGTGGTGCCGACGGTGATCTCGCCGAGTTCGTGGCGCGAAAGGCGGTCGTAGATCACGGTGCCGGGGAGTTCCAGGGCGGCCCGGTGGGCGGCGACGACCTCGGGGGCGAACATCGGGTCCGGGAGATTGACCCCGAGGAGGAAGACGCGGTTGCGCGAACTGTCCTGCGGATTCCACCAGTAGTCGGCGCCACTGTAGAGGGGCACGGCCGCGGCCACGCCCGGCGCGTCGCGGGCGAGGAGGAGCCAGGCGAAGGGGAATTCCTCGCCGGTCTTGAGGTGGTTCTTCTCCCGGTGCGACAGGATGAGGTCGCAGGCAAAATGCGGCGGCAGGTTGGCCGCGCTGTCGTTGGAGCCGTTGAAGAAGCCGAGCTCCATGAACATGATCACGACGGAGAAGGCGACCGCGAGGCCGGACAGCACGAAGCGCGACGGCTTGTCGATCAGCATGCGCCAGGCAATGGGCAGGGGGCGGAGCAGGCGCATCGTTCAGAAGAGGTCGGCCGGGTCGGCGCGCTTGATCTTGCCCAGGGCGAAGACCGCCGCGATGGCGCACATTGCGAGGGAGAGACAGAAGACGAACACCGCGCGCGTCCAGTCCATGTAGACCGGGAAGGAGGACAGGGCGCGCAGCAGCCGGTAAAGCCCGATGGACAGCAGGAGCGAGGGGAAGTAGCCGAGGAACGAGAAGATCAGGCCCTGCTTGATGCCGATGCCGTAGATGTAGCGCTCGGTGTAGCCCATGGCCTTGAGGGTGGCGAATTCCCGCAGCCGGTTGGTGATCTCACTCGCCAGGATCTGATAGAGGATCACCGCGCCGACGACGAAGGCGACGAACATGCCGACCTGGAACATGATCCCGACGGGTTTCACGTTCACGAAGTAGTTCTCCTCGCGGTCGATCAACTCCTGCCGGGTCAGGACCATGACGTCGCCCGGCAGGGCGGTCCGCAGGGCGGCCGCGACCTGCGCGAGATCGGCGCCCGGGGCGAGCTCCACCAGGCCGAATTCCACGCGGTCGAGCCGCGGGATGTGATACAGGCGCAGGTAGGTGTCGTGGCTGACGATGGCGCTGCCGTCCGCCAGGAGCCCCATGCCGAGGGCATAGTCCCCTTGGATGGAGAGCTCCTGCCCGTTGATGACGGCGGTGCCGCCGACCGACCAGGGGCCGTAGCTGGAGCGCGCGAGCCGGTCGACGAGCACGGTCTGCCGCGTCTGCAGCCGGGTCGCGGTGGCGTTGAGGGTCTCGTTGCGGAAATAGGATTCGCCGGGAGCCAGCCCGAAGACGAAGCAGCTGGTGGAGCCGCCGCTCGTGCGGTTGCTCCAGCGGCCGCCGTCGAGCCGCAGCGCGTGCACGGCGGCGACGCCGGGGAGGTTGCGCGCCTGCAGGATCCGGTAGATGTCGATCGTCTCGCTGCGCGTGAGCATCAGGTAGCCCCGCGAGACGATCATGAGGTCGAAGCGCATCTCGCGGTAGGCGAGCGAGGCGTTGAGCTTCGCCGCCCCGAGGAAGCCCGCCTGCATGAAGATGAGCAGGATGGCGAAGCAGATGCCGCCCACCGCGGTGGCGCTACGCTTCCGGTTTTGGATGGTGTTCAGCCATGCCAGGGGGGTCCGCATTGTGAAACAGGCTGACGGCCGGGATGGCGCTCAGATTTCGATGGCAACGTCGACCTGGAGGAAGACGAGCCGGTCGAGGGGCTCGACCGCATCCATGCGGATCGTCACCTCCACCACGCGGGCCTGCGTGCTGGCGTTCGGGTCCATGCTCTCGATCGTGTTGCGGAAGGCGATGGGGCTCACCCCGGTGACGACGCCGGTCAGCTTGGCGGGCAGGGCGGCAGAGGAGATCACGGCTTTCTGGCCGGTCTTCACCTTGAGGACCTCGGACTCGTAGACCTCGGCCACGACGTCCATGCCCCGGGTGTCGCCGAGCTTCATGAGTTCGCTGCGGCCGTTGAGCTGGGCGCCGACGCGGCCGCGGATCTTGAGGACGCGGGCGGCGATGGGGGCCTGCACCTCGGCGGCGGCGAGCGCGGAGCGGGCGGCCTCGACCGCGTTCTCGGCCGCCTGGAGGCTGTGGCGGGCGTCGGTCTGGGCGCGAACCAGGTCCTGTTTCACCTGGGCGACCTTCAGCTCGGCCTGCTGCTTGCCGAGCGTGCGCGTCTCGATCTGGTCGGGGGAGATGAACTCACTGTTGCCGGCGGCCATGATGCGGTCGTAGCGGTTGGCGGCGTATTTCAGCTCCAGTTCGCTGGTGGCTACCTGTGCCTGGGCGATCTCAAGGTCGCGGGCGGTGCTGAGGCGGGTGGTGGCGAGATCGGTCTCGGCCAGCTGCAGGCGCGAGCGGGCGCCGGCGGTGGAGCTGAGGGTGGCCAGCGACTGGCCGGCCTGCACCCAATCGCCCTCGCTAACGTTGATGGCCTGGAGGGTATCGCCGGCGACGCCGTAGAGGTCGACGATGCCCGAGCGGGGCAGCACCCGCCCGAGGGCCGACACGGTGGCGGCGGAAGCGAGCACGGGCAGCAGCAGGGAGCCGAGCAGGGCGAGGCGGGGGAGGAGGAGGGATTTCATCGGGCAGAAAATGTTCGACGGAGAGCGATCAGAGCGTGGGCACGAGGGTGAGATCGGCCAAGGTGAGGGTGGAGGCGCTGCCGTTGAAAACGTCGCCCAAGGCGTAGCGCAGCTGGGCGACGGAGATCGCATACGAGGCCTGGGCGCCGATGTAGCTGATGCGCGCGGAGGAGTAGAGGTTTTCGAGGGTGATCACGTCGAGGATGGTGCCGTCGCCGGTCTTGAGCTGGTCGTATTGGGCGGCGACGGCGCGCTTGGCGATTTGGACGGTTTCGCTCGCCGAGCGCACGGTGTCGGCGCGCAGGCGCAGCTGCTCGAGCGCGAGGAGCACGTCGCCGGCGACGCCCTGGGCGAGTTGCACGGACTGAGCCTCGGTCTGGTCCTGGTTGGCGCGGCGTTCTCGCAGAAGCCCGTGTTGGTAGCTGTTGCGGAAGGGCCAGGCGACGGACACGCCCACCTCGGTGTTGAGCCCGGTGAGGCGCTTGTCCAAGGGCGAGAGGGGCGAGCTGCCGGCGCTCAGGCCCTTGTAGCCGGTGGACGCCGAAAGGTTCACCTCGGGCTTCAGGTCGAGTTCGGCCTGCCGGGCGAGGATGTTGAGCGGGATGAGGCTCTGCTGGGAGGCGCGGTAATCGGCCCGCTGATGCAGGGCGCGCACGATAAGAGTGTTGCGGGTCTCGGGCGAAAAAGGGGCGATGGCGTCCGGCAGGTGCGGGAACGGATCCGCGGGGGCCGGGGTGGAGCCGATGGCCTCAGGCGCGAGGCCGAGCGACTGGCCGAGCGTGAAACGCGCATTGTGGGCATCGAGCTCGGCGTTGATGCGCACGGTGCGCTTGTCGCGAAGATTGGCCTCGGCCTGCAGGAGGTAGGCGGGCGGGAAGACGCCGCTTTTTACCAAGACCTTGGTGGATTCGACGAGCCGCGCGGCGGCCTGCTCCACATCGAGCTGTACCGTGAGGGTGTCATCGGCGCGGCGACTGTTCCAGTAGTTGG
Source organism: uncultured Opitutia bacterium (assembly GCA_903839035.1). Classification (GTDB taxonomy): domain Bacteria; phylum Verrucomicrobiota; class Verrucomicrobiia; order Opitutales; family Opitutaceae; genus Opi-474. Next base: position 55,227 of record CAIMAQ010000069.1, on the reverse strand, counting down.
CGGCGGTGGCGAAGGCCTGCGAGGAGAGGGCGTGCTGGTAAAGCAGCCGGGCCACCTCGATGTCGCCGCGGGCCGCGGCTTCGCCGGCCCCGGTGCTGTCGCGCCCCAGTCCGCGCAGCAGCGGGACGACGATCTCCACGCTCAACTGCGAGACCCCGTAGGTCGGGCTGGCTGGGGAGAGGTTTTCGTCCACGCCGACGTTGACCGAGGGGCGCACGGAGACGCCGTTGCGGAAGAGATGTTGGAGTCCCGCGGTGTAGGTGGAGCTGTTTGTGTGATTGACCGGTTCGGTGCCGGGCAGGCCGGGCACGGGCGTGCGGTCCCCGGTGAAACTGGCCCCGGCGGTGCCGGTCCAGTCGAAGGCGCCGCTGGCCTGCTCCATGATGCCAGACTTCTGCTCGATAACCGATTTCTGCACGCGCAACGCCGGGCTGTGCTCGAGCGTGGCGCCCAGGGCGTCGCGCAGGGAAAGGGTCTCGGTGGCCGCGGCGGGCGCGGGTTCGGCGGCTACGGCGATTGGGACAATCAGGATAAAAGCAGTGGTGGGGAGCAGGCGGAGGAGCGAGGGCACGGTGGGCGGAGGCTGGTGGGAAAGGTGGAAGGGGGGCAGATGGGCGGAAAGGTTCTCGAAGCCCATCTGCTGGCAGCGGGCGGCTGAATCGCAGGGCGCGCTACTGAGGATGGCAACTTTCCGGTCGTGCGTGTCAATGCGATTGCACTCGGGGTGGCAGGAGCGGCTGGGAAGCCGGCCCGGTGGCGGCAGCGAACGCCGCGCGGCGGATGAATTTTCCGCCTTTGCTGTGCGGGGAACCTGGCCCACGCTCGGCGGCTTGTTGTGATCATGCGCGTCCTGCTTACGACTCCCTACGATCTGGCCGTGCCCGGCGGCGTGAACCGCCATGTACTCGACCTGCTGGCCACGCTGTTGCGGCGCGGGTTCGACGTGCGGCTGGCGGGACCGGCCTCGGCGCAGGTGGCCTTGGAAAACAACGAACGCATCCACCGCATCGGCCGCGTGTGGGTGGGGGCCCTGAACGGGGCCCGCAGCCGGGTGACCCTGGACCTGGGCATAGGCGGCGAAGTGCGGCGGCTGATCCGCGAATTCCGGCCGGAGGTGATCCACGTGCAGGAGCCGTTTTTGCCGACGTTGAACAGTTTTGCCCTGCTCCATGCGGGGGCGGCGCGGAGGGTGGGCACCTTTCACACGTATTCGGAAACCAGCCGCGGCTACCTCTGGGCCTGGCCGTGGTGCCGGTGGGTGAATGCGCGGCTTGACGCGCGGGTGGCGGTATCGGTTCCGGCGCGGGAGTTCGCGACCCGCTGGCACCCCGCAGCCTTCGCGGTCGTGCCGAACGGCGTGCGCCTGCCGCCGGCTGGCGCCGGCCGGGCGGAGCGGCCGGCCGGCCGGCCGGCGCGGGTGCTCTTCGTCGGGCGCGCCGATGAACCGCGCAAGGGCTTTGCGGTGCTGCACGAGGCGATGCGCCGGCTGGAGGCGGAGGCGCCGGGCGCCTTTGTCCTCGACGCCGTGGGGCCGGCGACGAAACGCGGGACGGTGAGCGCGGCGGAGTTGGCTGCAGCCTATGCGACGGCGGACGTGTGTGCAGTGCCCTCGCTCGGCGGGGAAAGTTTCGGCCTGGTTGCGCTCGAAGCGCTGGCGCACGGCGTGCCGGTGGTGGCGTCGGCGATCCGCGGTTACGCCGACTGGCTCGACGGCGCGGGCGTGGGCGGGTTGGTGGCGCCGGGCGACGCGGCGGCGCTGGCGTCGGCGATCCGGCGGCTGGCGGGCGATACTGCGGGCCATGCGCGGTGTGCGCGGCGGGCCCGCGAGGTGGCGGCGCGTTACGACTGGGAGCGCGGGGTGGGGCGGCTGATCGGGATTTACGGGGGCGCGCCGATCTCGAACGACGAAGGCTGAGGAAACATCCGGGCGAGGAAGGCGCGGACCTCCGCGACCACGGCGGGATCGGCGGGGAACCCGAGGTCGTCATTCAGGCAGAGGAAGCGCGGCCGACGGCGGGCGATGCGGTCGAGCCGGACGCGCTGGCGCGCGGCGGGTCCGGGCGTGATCTTGTGGAAAACGGAGTGGCGCAGGTATTGCCAGAACGGCACGAGCTGCGTGCGGGCGCGGCGGTGCGTGAGCAGGTGCCAGCGGTAGAGCCGCTCGGGCCGGAAGTCGCCGGGCTGGCGGAAGCGGTGCTGCAGGAAGTCCGCCCACTCGTCCGCGAAGAACCGCGGCATCTCCGCCCACTCGTCGCAGTCGACGAGGATGGGCCCGTGCTCGACAAGGCCGAAGTAGACCGGCTGCCGCTCGCGCACGAGCCAGCGGGCGCGTTCGCCGACGAGGGTGCCGAAGACCCGGATGCGGCCGTCGGCGGTGAGGAAATCCTCCGGCGAGACGGCGGCGCCGAGAAAGTAGTCGTCGTTGAAATAGACAAAATGCCGGGAAATGCCCGGCAGCCGGTGCAGGAAGCACTCGATGACGTTGCTGTTGAACGTGGGCTGGGCGACCGTGGGCGGCATGATCTCATCGTGGTGCACGATCCGGAGGCGCGGGTGGTCGCGACGGAGCCAGGCGGGAACCTGCGGCCGGCAGGTGACGAGATAGACCCAGCGTACCCAAGGCGCGTGCAGTTCGAGCGAGCGGAGGCTGTGGCGCAGGCAGTCGTAGGCGTCGCGGTAACGCTCGGGGTTCAGGTCGCGCGGCTCCCGGGCGTGGCGCCCGAGCTGTTCCAGGTAATCGGGGCGGGTGCCATCCACCCAGGTGTAGACCGCGTCGATTTCGGGAGAGGGGGCGGGCATGGAACGGCGCGACAAGGGCGGCACAAATCGGCGCGACGCTCCAGTGTATTCTCCGCGCGGGCGGTGATGGGTCGGTTTGCGGTGGGTCGGGCGCTGCGCCCAACCCGCCGGGAAAACCAGCAGGGGATAGTCTCCCGGCGCGCAAAAACAACCCGATCCCCGGGAGAACCCAACCGACCCACGACCCGCGCGGAGCGGGGCTTGACGGTGCGCCTCCCGGCCCAGCAAGCTGCGCGAATGCCACCGAAACCGGCGCCGGTCGTCCCGGGAAAAATGCCCTGGGCCACCCGGCTGGCGGTTGTCGTGGTGCTGGCGGCCGCCGGGTTGCTGCTGGCGGGCGGCAGCGCGCCCCGCGAGGCGGTGACATGGGGACTCGGGCTGATCCGGGCGGCGGGACCGGCGGTGTTTTTCACGGCGATGGCGGTGCTGCCGGCGCCGTTGTTCTGGTTCACGGTGCCGGCGGGCGAGGCGTTTGCGGCGCAATTAACCCTGCCCGGGGTGATTGCGGCGGCACTGGCGGCGGTCGCGGTGAACATCGCGCTGTCCTACTGGCTGGCGCAGCGGGTGTTTCGCCCGCCGTTGACCGCGTGGCTGGAAAAGCGCGGTTATCGCATTCCGCAACTGACGCGGGACAACGCCGTGGCGCTGGCGCTGGTGGTGCGGCTCACGCCGGGCCCGCCGTTGTGCCTGCAGTGCTATCTGCTCGCGCTGGCGGGCATGCCGTTCCGCCTCTACCTGGTCGTGTCGTGGCTCCTGACGGTGCCGTGGGTGGTGGGCGGAGTGATCGTGGGCCGCGGAGTGCTCGCGGGCAACCCGCTGGCGGCGCTGACGGGGGCGGGGGTGCTCGGCGCGACGGCGGCGGGTTTTCATCTGTGGCGGAAAAACGGCTGCCCGGCGGAAAGGCGTGACGGGCGAGGCGGTTTTTTTTCGCGACACCCGGCGGAGTCATCCCTCCACTGGGGGCTGATGCGCCCCGAAGTTCCTCTCTACACTTACCGCTGTGTGGACCGCTCGCCCCTAGTGGGGCCATTCTGCCGGTATCTTGTGCGCTGGTTCGTGCAATGGATGCCGCCGGTCGTGCCCGCGAACCTGCTGACGCTGGGCTCGTCTGGCTGCATGTGGGTGATGCTCTGGCTCGCGACGACGGCGGCCGACGCGCGGGCGCTGGCGCCGTGGTATCTGATCCTGATGGCGGGTTATGTGATCTACGACCATGCGGACGGCATGCACTCGCGTCGCACGGGCACGAGCAGCCCGCTGGGGGAGTTCCTCGACCATTTCACGGATGGGTTTCACGGCTCGATAACAGTCGTGGTGATGTTTCTGGTCGCGGGTCGGGCGGATTCGCCGCTGCTCGGGCCGCTGCTGTGGACGGTGACGCTGGCGGGCGCGGCCACGATGATGGAGGAGCGCGAGCGGAAGCAGCTTTACTTCGGGTTTATCGGGCCACTGGAGGGAATGCTGCTGACGATCGCGTATTTCGCGAGCTGGTGTTCCGGCGCCGCCGCCGGCTGGTGGCAGGCGCCGTGCGCCGCGGGCTTCACGCTTTTCGAGGCGGTGATGATCGCCGGTGCGGTGGGCAGTCTGCTGACAGCGGCCTCCTGTGTGCGCCGGATCGGGCGCCTGCCCTTGGAGCTCGTGGGATTCGGGCTCGGCGGGATCGTCGTGTGCGGTCTGGGCCGGTGGCGCGGAGTGGCTTGGTGGGAAATCGCGTTGCCGCTCACCTTGTATGGGGCCGATTACACCGGGAGGGTGATTGCGTCGCACCTGCGGGGAACCCCAGCGCCGCGGCCTGATTGGGTGGCGCCGATGGCCATGGTGGCCGCGGCGGTCGCCAGCCTGCCTTCACCGTGGGCGGCCGGCGCCGTGGCGATCTATCTGCTGGGGCGCAATGTGGGCCTGGTCGTGGGATTCCTGCAGGAGTTTGGCGGCTACTGGCGCTGGCGGAATCAGCCAGGGGTGCCGCTCTCGTAAACCAGGCCGTCGGCGAGGATGAAGGTCCACGGCAGGGCCGCGTTGAACGCGAGCGAGATGTCGGACAGGCTGGAACGGTTCTTGATCAGGTGGTGGCAGCGGGACAGGAGCAGGCAGTCGAGGACGGCGGTCTCGCCCTTGAGGTAGCCCGGCAAGGCGAGATTCTTGTGTGTGCCGGTGCGGCGCGCCACGGGATCACCCGAGGAAAGGCGGGGGGCGTCGGGCTGGAAGAAGACGCGGTCGCCGTAGCGCCCGACGGCCCAGTCGATGAACTCGGTTTCATCCGTGGCGACGCACACGCGCCAAGCCTTCGGCTGGTGCCGGGCTAGTACGCGCTCAAGCTGTTCGGCGTAGAGCCGGTAGTCGGGCGAGCGGTAGGGATAGGCGGTGATCTTGTCGGTGCCGCGATAGTGGAGCCCCACGACAAAATCGCCGGGCGCGGTGTGCGCGGTCCAGCGCTCCCCGAGCCGGGCGAGCAGTGCCGGTTGCGGGCGGATGTGGCGCGCGGTGAGCCGGGCGGCCTCGTGCATTTCGGCGGACGAGTCGATCGGGTAGGGCCGGCGGCCGGCGTTGCCGGGAATGATCTGCGCGGTCCAGGAGTCGTTCCACGCGTGCGGGCCGAAACGCGTCCAACCGTCGGCGCGAACCACGGGCGGGTCCGGCCGCGGCGGGCCCAGCCACATCAGGGGCGCGAAGAAATAGCTCCACCAGTTGGCGTCGCGGGCCGGGTCGCGGTAGAGATCGGAGCTGAACTCGACTTTCACGCCGGCGGCCCCATTGCGCTCCGCATAGCGCAGCGCGCCGAGCACAGCGAAGAATTCCGAGAATAGCCCCTGCTGTTTGCTCAGCCAGCCACCGAGCGTGTCGCGGCGATGGGTGATGACGAGCAGGCGGTCGCGCACGCGCGGGGCGGGCAGCGGCGAGTGCAGGCGGAAGGACGGCGGGGGACGGGTGGGGACGGCGGACATCAGTTCAGAAAATCAGCTGGCGCAGCTGCTTGAAGCCCACCCGCCAGCGGCGGCGGAGGCGGTCGAGTGCGGCCTCGCCCCCGTCGTGGCACGCGTGCCACAGCCAGATGGGTTGCCAGGCGGCGCGGCGGCGGTGGTGCCGGAAGTGGCGGTTTTTCAGGCGGCGGGCGACGGTCTTGAAATCCAGCCCGGCACGCTCGCGCAAAAAAAGCAGCGTGAGCAGCGACTGGTCGTGCCGGTGCTGGCTAAAGCCGGGAAGATCGGGCAGCCCGCAGGTGTTGGGCTGGTCGGTGAGCTGGCGCGGGTCGGTGCAATGCTCCAGCCAGAGGCGCACGAAGGCACGCACGCGTCCGTTGTTGCGCAAGACGAGGAACGCCGCGTCGAGCTGATGGGCCTGGTGGTAGCGCGGCAGGTCGGTGCCGGTGAGGATGAAGGCGTCGCGCTTCACGTGCATCCAGTTGGGGTAGTCGTTCCAAAACAGCACGCCATCGCGGCCCTGCGCCGCCGCGGCCAGCGCCCGGAGCGGTCCGCGCAGGTCGGAGCCGGAATCGGCGTAGACCACCAGGTCGCCCTCGGTGGCGCGCTCCAGGGCGTCGAGGATGATCCGCGGCTTCCACAGCCAGTAGCCGGCGCCCTCGCGCTCGGCGAGCAGGGTGCGGTGCGCGGCGGTGAAGCCGGTCGCGACCGTGCCGCGGTCGCGGGCCAAGAGGCTGGACACCCCGTGCCGCCGGGCGGACGCGACTAGGGCGGCCTGGTTGCGGAAATGGATGCCGGGGCCATCCGCATAACACACGAGATGCACCGTCATGGGAGTTCAGCCGCGGGCGGCCGGGCGCGTATCCGAGACAATGCGGCCTTCCGCGAGCCGCACGAGCCGGTCGGCCAGCGGGTAGAACGCCTCGTCATGGGTGATGGCCAGCACGAGTTTGCCGCGCGCGCGCAGGCCGGGCAGGATCCGTTCATAGAACCAGCGCCGGAACTCGGGATCCTGATCCGCGGCCCATTCGTCGAAGACATACACGGGCTTGTCCTCCAGCAGGGCGGCGACGAGGGCGAGGCGCTTGCGCTGGCCTTGGGAAAGCTTCGTGGTCGAAAAGGTCCCGGCCGCGTCGATGGCCACCTGCTTTTCCAGATGCACCTCGCGCAACAGCCGGGCCGCTTCGTCCGCCGGCGCATCCTCGTAGCCGAGCAGGCTGCCGAAGAGGAAAAAATCCGCGAAGATGACGCCGAAGCGGCGGCGGTGGGCGGTGATCTCCACCTCCCCGATCACCCGTCCGTCGGCGAGCAGTTGCCCTTGCGCCGGCGGGTAGAGTCCGCAAAGGAGCTTGAGCAGCGTGGTCTTGCCGCTGCCGTTGCCGCCGCTGATGAACACCAATTCCGGCCGGTCGAACTCCAGCGAGACGGGGCCGAGGTGGAAGGGGGCCTCGTCGCCGCGCTCGTGGCGGTAGGTCACCGCGCGCAGGGCGAAGCGGAATGGTTCCGGGCGCACCGGCGGCGGGGCAACGGGGCGGGCCGGACCGGCGGCCGCTGCATCGAGCAGGAGCCCCAGCTGGCTGGCGAGATCCAGCGCGAGATTCACGCGGCTCAGGTGGGTGCTGAACCCCACGAGCGTCGCGAGGGGCGCCAGCATGAAGAGGGCGACAAAGAGAAAGCGGCCGAACTGTTCATAGGTGGCCCAGCCGTGCCACCGCAGGGTGAAGAGGAGCCCGCCGACGCCGAGCAGCAGCAGCAGTTCGCCCCAGCGCCGGACCAGGGTTTCCCAAGTGTTGGCGCGGGTCAGCTCGATTTCCTGGTGGCGGCAGAGCGGCTCAAGGTGCCGGTCAAAAAAGACGGCGAGCTTGCGGTCGTCGAGCTGCAGTTCCTTGTGGCCGCGCACGATGGCGTCGAGGAGGGCGCTGACTCCGTCCCAATCGGCGCGCCAGCGTGCGAGGTGCCGCTGGAAGCGGTGCAGCGGGAGCACATAGCCGCCGGTGGTGAACGCGACCAGCGCGAGGGAGGCGGCGGCCAGCGGCAAGGAGATTACGGCCAGCAGGGCAAAACACCCGAGCACCGTGACCAGGCCCGTGACGGCGGAAGGCAGGTTCTCGGCCGCGCGGGAAACGGCGGCGACATCTTCGGTCAACACGGGGAAGATGCGTGACTGTTCCCGCTCCAGCAGGGGCAGCGGCACCGCGAGGATGCGGCGGCTGATCGAGACCCGCAGTTCGCGCACGGCGCGCTGCGCCACCCGGGTCAGGCGGTTGTCGGCCAGCACGGAGCCCGCGCCATAGGCCAGCCAGCAGCCGATGAATGTCGCGGCATAACGCGACCAGTGCGCCCCCTGTTCGGCAATGGCGCCCTGTAGCGTCCAGGCAAACCCGCTCGTGGCGAGGCCCGCCACCACTCCGGCAAGGATGCCGGCCGTCGCGTCCCAGCGCGAGGTGCGGAGCAGCAGGAGCAAAAGGCGCATTCCGGCCAAGGGAAGAAAGCCGCCTTCTGCAACGCAATCAATTACTCGCCCGCGCCGGTCGCTCCCGGGCGCGCCGGCTCGACCCGAAACCGGTCCCGCACGTCGCAGGCGACCACCCCGCCGGCTGCGGCCACGTGATGGGGCGAGATCCCGGCGCCCAGTCCGGCCAGCGGAGGTGCTCCGGTGAAAGGCCGTTCGCGAAACTCCGTGGGCGTGAGTGTCTCGATTTCCATCCATCGCGTGGTCTCGCCATAATATCGCCGGTTCGCCTGCATCGGGCGCAACCAGCCGCCGGCCGGCGCGGGGATGAACGGCCCCGCCGGCCGGCCGAACGAAACCGGGGACTCCGCATAAAGCCGCCGGGCATTGATGGGGTGCGGTTCCCATTCGCATTGAAACAGGTCGGTGGCGGAATGAATGGCTAGGCCCCGGCGGCCGCCATCCGTGGGCTGCGCTCGCACGGCGGCAAACAGCCACCAGCGTCCCGCATGGTGCAAGGGGGTCGGGTCGGCCGCATCCAGACCCGACAACAGCCGGCACCGGTGGCGCCAGCGATCGGGAAACCGCTCGCAAACGTAGAGATCGACCGCGCCGGTCGCGCCGGCTTCAGGCAGGAGCAGCAGTTCGCCCGCGACGGAGAAGACGAGGGGATAGGAGCGGTGGATTCCGTCCGCCAGGTTGAGCGGGAGGGCGGGACCGGCGGGTTGAAGCCGGGAGTCCAGCGGCAGCGCCACCAGCCGGCCGCGATTTTCGGAATAGCAGAATTCCTCGAGAAACAGCCAGACCTGCCCCTCATGCACCCAAGGGAAGGGATCGGCGTAGTAGCGGCCGAACGGCGCGCGAATCGGGTGCAGCTGGCGGGGATCGCGGCCGACCAGCACCCGGAAGTGTTCCCGCGGCCAGCGCCACCAGCCGGACAGGAAGGTGGCGTGAAAATGGCGGGTGGCGGTGATCATGCCTGGGCCGATCGTGTGCCGAAGGCGGGAAGCGAGCCGAGCAAGGCCAGCCGGGCGCGGCAATCCTGGTCGAGCAACCCCGCATAGGAGTCGGCGTGCTCGGGCGCGGCCCACTGGCCGTGCCAATGGTAGGTGAACGCACCGGGAAAAAACGAGCTGAGGGTGACCGTCGTCGCGGGCCGCCGGTGAAACCAGCCGAATTTGCGGTAGAAGCCGGAAAAATGCCGGAAGGGCGCGGCCCTGCACCGCTCATGCCCGTCGTCATGCAGCCATAGCGGTGAGAACAAGCCCACGGGCAGCAACAGCAGTTCCTCGGGTGCGAACGTGAAGTCCAGCAGGTGGGTGGGATGGGCGGTTTGGGCGGTGTCCGCCCGGCACATGAGGGACTCGATCATGGCTCCCGCGGCGCGGTGGCGGCAGAAGGCGTTGGTGCCCCGCGCCACGGCGCCCCATTGAAAGCAAAACTCCGCGTCGCCAGCCAAGTCCAGGAGTGGGCCAAGGTCGCGCAGAAACAGGGCGTCGAGGTCGGAGTAGCAACCTCCATACCGGGCCAGGCAGACGAGCCGCGCGAGATCGGAACGCGCGGCCGGGGCCAGGGAACGGGTCCACGGGCGGTTCGCAAGCGGTGTGCCGCGGGAGAGTTCCGCCCAATCATACCGCTGGACGTTCAGGTGGGGCAACAGGGGGGCGAGATAGGGATTGCGCGCGGCCTGGCTGAACGCGGTTTCGTCTTCCAGCCATAACCAAGCTCGAAAGCACCGCGGGTCCTGCGTGGCCAGGAAGGATCGGAGGCAGAGGGCCGCCTTGGCGCTGAACGCGCGGCCCTGCCAGAAAAAATGCACCGGCGTGAGCGGCCGCGGTGACGAGGGCGGGAGCGTCCTGGCAAAGGCGAGACAGCGGTCGGTTGAGCTGTAAACTTCGGTCTGGGATAGCCTGTGCATGCGAGAGTCAGCTGGCCCGGCCAGCGGGCCAGCGCTGCAGCACGAGGGAAACATTGCTGCCGCCGAAGCCGCTGCTGTTTTTCAGGATGATCTCCGGGGCCATGGATAGGGTGTGGCGGGGCAGGTGTAGGCCCTCGCATTCCGGGTCGGGGTTGACGAGATGGGCCTGGCCGGGCGTGAAGCCGTCCCGCAGGGCGAGGGCGCAGAAACCGGTTTCCAGGGCCGAGGCCATCGAGAGCGCGTGGCCGGTCAGGGCCTTCGTGCTGCTGATCGCCGGGCTGGCGCCCACCGAATTGAAAACGGACTTGATGGCGCGAAGCTCCGAAAGGTCCCCGTTGGGCGTCGAGGTGCCATGGGCGTTGATGTAGTCCACGTCGCCCGGTGTGATCCCGGCGTCCACCAGCGCGCGGAGCATGGCCTCGGTTAGGCCGCGGCCGTCGGGCTCGGCGATGGCCATGTTGTAGCCGTCGGAAGCCTGGCCCCAGCCAAGCAGTTCGCCGTAGATGGGCGCCCCGCGGGCCTGAGCGCTGGCCGCCTCCTCGAGCAGCAGCGCGGCGGAGCCGCCGGTGCCGACAAATCCGTCGCGATCGCGGTCAAAGGGCCGCGAGGCCGTGGCGGGATCGGGGTTGCGTGAAAGGGCCCGCATGCCTTGGAACGAATACGTGGACTCGCAGCTGAGATCCTCGGCCCCGACCACTAGGATGCGCTGTTGCCGGCCGCGGCGGATATCGTCGCTGGCGTAACCGATGGCGTGGGCCGTTGACGCGCAGGCGGAGACGAAGCCGCAGACCCCGCCCTTGATGTGGTAGTGCGGGGCGAGGTTGAAGTTGAGCGTGCCTGGGATGGTGCTGACCACGCCCATCGGATGCATGCGGGCGCCGGCCGATTCGTGCAGCATGTTGAGATAGTGGCGCTGCAGGAACGGGGAGCCGGCGGAGGCGGTGAACAGGCCGGTCTCACCGTCGGCCAGCAATTCCGGCGTCAGCCGGGCGTCGGCCACGAGCTGCTCGACCGCGCAGAAGGCATGCAGGCCGTGCGGTGGCAGGCTGCGCAGGAGGTCACGGGTGAAGCTGTAGCGCGCCGGCCAGTGCCATTCGGCGTGGTGGGTTGAGCGCGTGTCGAAGCCCTTGATGGTGCCCGCGACTTTAACCGGAAGATCCTGCCCGGGCAGGAACTCATGCGAGGCTAGCCCGTGCCGCAGCTCACGCAGGCTCCGGGTCACCTCCGTGGTTTCGTTGCCGATGCTCGAGATGAAACCGAGCCCGCTGATGACCACCCGGCGCGCGCCCACGGTCGCGTTCATCAGGCCGGCGCTCCGGGCAGCGAGCGGTGGAGCAGGGCGCGGAGATCGTCGATCGTCACGATCTTGACGAGTTCCTCTTGGGGCAGTTTGGCTTGGAAGAGGTCCTCGAAAATGAAGGTCAGCTCCACCATCGTGATGGAGTCCAGTCCCAGCTCTGCGACCAAGGGGGTGGTGCCCGGGTAGGTGGAGAGGGGTCGTGGCGGCTTGGGACTCAGGTGATGATGGAGTAGCCCGAGCAGCGCCCGATCGAAGGCTGTCGGGCTCTTGGTAGCCTTGAATTCGGCGCAAGCCTGCACGGTTTCCTCGGGAAATCCGCGCAGCGTGGCGCGCAGATCATCCGCAATAGGATAGGAATCGCTCATGGAATTAGAAGCCAAGCGAACCGGGAGACTGTCAAGATTGGTGATGCGGCGCCGCCGGCCAGAGGCTGGCCCGGGCCTTGCGCGAGACCCGCGCCAACCTCGCCTGGTCGCTGCGTCGCTCCTTCCCGCTCCCCAGGCTTCGTGGATTCCGCCCTGCGGCCAAACTCAAGGCGGGCCGGCAAATTCTCCGATGACTTTCGCATCGCTCGAAGCCCCCGGAGTGTTTCTCGCATGCATGTTGCGATTGAAGTGCGGGCGGGTGACCTAAAGGAAGGCGGCCTGAGCGAAATCACCCGTGACATCATGGTCTTTATGGCGGTCAGTTCAATCGGGGCCTGGTGACAGTGCACGTATGGACACCCGTGACGGACGAGGACGTGACTCTGGAAAAATCCACCCTCCGGCAGATGGAATTCCGGCAAGCCTTGGCGACCGCACCCCACCTGCCGCACCGCCATGAAGCCGGGGAAGACCCCCGGTGCTAAACCGGGGGTCTTTTTCGTTCTAAAGCGATGGCAGGGAATTAGTTCGGATCCAGCACCATCTTGCTCACGGTGCCATTGGCAAAGGTGATGGTGAGCGTGTAGGCCTGCAGGTCGGCCGGTTCCATTGAGCCGCCCTGGGGGCCGCCCGTGGTGGAAATACTCTGGCCGGCGCCGCCTTGGGCTGAACCCGCGACCCGTGAGCCGCCGGTGCCGTTGGATTCCTGAAGGACCCCGCCGATGACCTTGCCGGCGCCCAGCTGATTCTCGGAGCTCAGCTTGTACTTCACCTTGGTGGCGGCGACCGTGGGATAGTAGTTCTTGTAGATCCACACTTCACCATCGCCGGTGGGCTGCTTGGTCGAGGGGTTGCCAACCGCCATGTAAACCATGTCCGGGGTGAAGTTCACCGCCACGACGCCGGTATCAATGTACTTCTTCTGCCACGGCTTCAGGGAGGCATAGACGGCGGATTTTTCCTGGATGCGGGCGGCTGAGTTGTCGGTTTCACAACCGGTGATCAGCAAGGCGAGCCCGAGGGCGGCGCCGATGAGGGGGAGGCTTGTTTTCATAGTGGGGAGGAAGCTAGGGCGGGGACCGCCGGTCAGATATGTCCCAGTTGGCTGGCCATTGCGACACGCAATCGGGCGAAGGGTTGCCTTCAGCAAATCCCGGTACGCCTAGACCGTCAAGGGGGTATTTGGCGGGTGCCGGCCCCGGGCCCGTTCGTGCGGGGACGGAGGTCTGATTCGTGCGTTGCGACGGACCGGCAGACCGCCCTTACTTTGCGGCGTGAAAGCCTCCGATTTCTTCGCCCTGCCCGCCTCGTTGGCCCCTTTCGCCGCGGCTTTTCCCGCCGATGCCGCGCCGTGGGACTGGCTGAAGGGCATCGCGTCCGCGCTGGCGGCCCACCCGTTCGACCAGCCCATGATGAAGCTGCCGCCGGGCGTCCACGTGGAAGGCTTTGTTTACCTGCACCCGTCGGTCATCCTGCCGCACACGGCCACGATCATCGGCCCGGCGTGGATCGGCGCGAACACCGAGATCCGTCCGGGGGCATTCATCCGGGGCAATGTCATCGTCGGCGAGAGCTGCGTCCTCGGCAACGCCTGTGAGTTCAAGAACTGCCTGCTCATGAACCGGGTGCAGACACCGCATTTCAACTACGTGGGCGACTCGATCCTCGGCAACGGCGCGCATTTTGGCGCGGGGGTGATCTGCTCGAATGTCCGGCTCGACCAGAAAAACGTCAGTGTGCACCTACCCGGCGGGGTGGTGGTCGACACCGGCCTGAGAAAGTTCGGCGCGATCGTGGGCGACCGGTCCGAGGTGGGCTGCAACGCCGTGCTGCAGCCCGGCACGCTGCTCGGCCCGCGGTCCCTGGTGATGCCGCTCACGGCCTTCGGCGGCTTCCTCCCGGCCGCGACCATCGCCCACAGCCGCCAGCAACTGTCCACGCTGCCGCGCCGGGATTGACGCCGGACGGCGCCTTCCGCGAAGCTCACTCCTCCCATGCGCACCCTCACCGGCATCACGCCCTCCGGCTCCCTCCACATTGGCAATTATTTTGGCGCGATGCGGCCCGCCATCGAGGCCCAGGCGCAGGGCGACTGCTTCTATTTCATCGCCGACTACCACTCGATGACGACGGTGACCAACCCGGCGGAGCGCCGGACCCACACCCGGGGCATCGCGCTCGACTGGCTCGCCTGCGGCCTGGACCCGCAAACGAGCGTTTTCTGGCGGCAGAGCGACGTGCCCGAGGTCTGCGAGCTCACCTGGATGATCGGCTCGCTCACGCCGATGGGGCTGCTGGAGCGCGCCCACAGTTTCAAGGACAAGACCGCGAAGGGCATCCCCGCCAACTTCGGCCTCTTTGCCTACCCGGTGCTCATGGCCGCGGACATCCTGCTGTACGACACCCAGCGCGTCCCGGTCGGCCGCGACCAGAAGCAGCACGTCGAGATGACGCGCGACATGGCCATCAAGTTCAACGAGGCCTACGGCGAGACGCTGGTCGTGCCTGAGCCCGTGATTCGCGACGAGGTGGCGGTGGTGCCCGGCCTCGACGGCCAGAAGATGAGCAAGAGCTACGGCAACACGATCGAGATCTTCGGCGACGAGGCGGTGCTCCGGAAAAAAATCATGGGCATCAAGATGGACAGCCGCACGCCCGCGGAGCCGAAGCCCGACGCCGACAAGAACCTCGCCATCCAGTTGCTGCGCCTGGTGGCGCCCGCCGCGGTCGCCCTCGACTACGAAAACCGGTTGCGCGCCGGCGGACTCGGCTACGGCGACCTGAAGAAGGCGCTGTTTGAGCATTATTGGGGCTACTTCACCGTCGCCCGGGCGCGGCGCGCGGAACTCGCGGCCAATCCGGATTACGTCGAGAGCGTGCTGCGCGACGGCGCGACGCGCGCCCGCGCGGTGGCCAGCGTCGTGCTCAAGCGCGCCCGCAAGGCGAGCGGGTTGGAGTGATTGGGAGGAGAACGGACCTCCCGGTCTGTTGATGGGAAACGGACCGGGAGGTCCGTTCTCCTTAAATCACCAGCCCCGGCGGCTCCTGCAGCAGGGCAATCCTGGCCATGATGCGATTGCTGGCGATTTGGTAGCGCTCCTTGCCCGCGGTGGGATCATCATACTCCGCCGGGATGATCGCCCGGCCAAAGACAATCGTGATGGGCGTGTCGAACCGGAGGCCCTGGCCCTTGCCCATGGCCTTGTAGGAGCCAAAAATCCGCACCGGGACCACGGGCACCTGAGTACTGCAGGCAATCATGCCCACGCCCGGCTTCGGGCTTTGCAGATTGCCATCCGGCGAGCGGGTTCCCTCGGGGAAAAGAATCAGCCCGCGGTTATCCTTGAGGGCGCGCAACACGCGTTTGATCGCGCTTAAGGCCTGCCCGCCATCGCGGTCCACGGGGATGGTGCCGACCATGTCGAGCCACCACGAGGCAAACCCGGGCTTCCACAGGGTCTTGCGCGCGAAGAAGGCGATCTGGCGCTCGACTTGCGCGCCGATCAGGAACGGATCGAGGTAACTGGCGTGGTTGGCCGCGAGGAGGAACGAGCCCGCGCGCGGCAGGTTTTCCAGGCCGGCGACCTCGCCGCGGAAGGCGATGTCGTACAGCACCGCCGAGAGATAATGGAAAAACCCGTACACCGGCCGCATTTCCACCTGCTGGTAGGACCGGTTCATGCAGGGCGGAGCTTGAGGGCGATGGCGGCGGCCATCTGTTGCACGACCTGGTCGAGGGTGACGTGGGTGGTGTTGATCGACGTCGCCCCGTCCGGGCAGGTGAGCGGCGAGGTCTTCCGGGAAGAGTCGATGCGGTCGCGCTCACGGATCTGGTCGTGCAATCCCTGGCCCGCCCGCCGGCGTTCGCGCTCACCTGCGTCGGCATGCAGGAAAAACCGGAAGTCCGCCCCGGGGAAAATCACCGAGCCGATGTCGCGGCCTTCCATCACCAGCCCGTGAAAGCCCCGGGCGCGCGCCACGTCGGCGAGCCCGCGCTGGTACGTCAGCAGGGCCGTCCGCAGCTCGGGAATCGCGGCAAAATGCGACACGGCATCATTGACCTCGCGGCTGCGGATCTCCTCGCCGGCTACGCGTCCGCCGATCTCCATCTCGGCCGATCGGCCGTTGAGCCGGGTGCTGAGCTTCAGCCCGGCGAACGCGGTCCGCAGGCCCGCCAGGTCGTCGGGTTTCACACCTTGGCGGAGCATCTCCGCCGTGAGCGCGCGGTAGTACGAGCCGGTGTCCACGTGCAGCAGGTCGAACTGCTCGCTGAGCGTGCGCGAGGAGGACGACTTGCCGGAGGCGGCACCGCCGTCGATGGCGACAATGATGAAGGGGGAGGCGGCCATCAGGGGGCGAGTGACCTTTGGCGGAGCGACTCCAGCAACTCAAAAAAATCGGGAAACGTTTTCGCGCAGCAGGCGGGATCCTGGATGGAGAGCCACGGCCGGCCGTCGCCGTGGAGATTGTGGCAGCCGAGGATGCCGAAGCTCATGGCAAAACGGTGGTCGTGATAGGTTTCGATTTCGACGCCGGCCTGGAGCGGGCACGGCGTGATCGTGAGCGAGTCCTCGGTCTCGACCACGTCCTGACCCAGCTTGCGCAACTCGCGCGCCATCCCGGCGACGCGGTCGGTCTCCTGCTTGCGTGTGTGGGCGATGCCGGTGATTTTCGTCGGCCCGGAGAGCAGCGGCGCGATGGCCGCGAGCGTGAGGAAGGTGTCGGAGAACGCGTTGAAATCCGCGGTCACCCCGCGGCGGGGCGCGCCGGTCACGACCGAGGCATCCGCGCCAGAGTGGTCCGGCCTTTCCGTCACGGCCAGGCCGGCCGGCGCGAGCACCGGGGCAAACGCCACGTCTCCCTGCAGGCTGGTGGCGATCGCGTAACCGGGCAGCGCGAGCTGGCCGCGGGTCACGAGCGGCAGGACGAGAAAGTAGCTCGCGGCCGAGGCGTCGCCCTCGATGGCGTAGGTCCGGGGGCGCCCGGCGAACTGCCGGAGCATCCGCTCCGTCATCGCGATGAAGGGCTTCGACACGGTCCCGCCCTGCAATTTTACCGTCAGCGGGGTGCGGGCATGCGGGGCGATAAGCAGCAGGGCGGAGAGCAGCTGGGAGCTCTCGGACGCATCGATCTCGACTGCGCCGCCGGCCAGGCCCGCGGTCTGCAGGGTGAAGGGGAAATTCCGCGCACTGGCCTTCGCGCCCTGGGTGGCGAGGGCATCGAGCAGCGGGCCGATCGGGCGGCGGTACATCGCGGGGTCGCTGTCGAAATGATACGAACCGCCCGGCCGCAGGCAGACGAAGGCGGTCAGAAAACGGGCGGCCGTGCCGGCATTGCCGACAAAGAGCCTGGCCGAGGCCACCGGGATTTTTCCGCCGCAGCCGGCGATGTGCATGGTCCGGGCGTCGGTGGTGACCGCGATGCCGAGCTGGTTGAGCGCCGCCGCCATGATTTCCGTGTCCCGGCTGAACAGCGCATTGGTCAGCGTGACCGGGCCGTCCGCCAACGCCGCGAGGATGAGCGCGCGGTTGGTGATGCTTTTCGACCCGGGTAGCGTGACCTCGCCGCGCACGGGATGCGTGAACGGGCGGATCGGCAGCAGGTCGGGCAGGGACATGGCATCCCCAGCGTCAATGAGCCCGCCCTCTGCGCCAAGGTGTTTTTTCGCCGCCCCACCGCCGCGCTCCTGCGCCCCCTCCTGCGCCCAATGTCGATTTCACTTATTAAGTGAAATCGACAGTTGGCGCAGGAGGGGTGGGCGTTGCCTCTGTCGGCCGGCTTCGCGGCGTGAACGCGGGGCAGGGAGGCCCGCTCCTGTTGCTCCTAAAACGGCCGTCCGGGGAGGCAGGGCGGTGCCTGTCGTCAGGGCAGCGGGCGGAACTGGTCGCGGTAGGCCTTGCCGCGTTCGAGGCGAGCGATGACCTCGAGCCATTCGCGGTTGGAGACCGCGGCGTGCAGGGTCTGGAGCTCGTCCTGGTATTGCCGGAGCGCGCGGAGAATCTCGTCGCGGTTTTGCTCGAGGATGGTGCGCCACAGCTGCGGGTCGCTCGCGGCGATGCGGGTGGTGTCGCGCAGCCCGCCGCCGGAGTAGTTGCGCCAGGTCGGGTCCTTTTTGGCCAGAAACGCACAGAGGCTCGAGGCCAGGACCTGCGGCAGGTGGCTGATGTGGGCGACAATCTCGTCATGCTGGTCGGGCGAGAGCGTGACGGGATCGCCGCCGAGCTCGTGCCAGAAGCGCACCACGGCCGCGACGGCGGCCGGCTGGCTCGACTCGAGCGGGGTCACAAAACAGGTGCGGCGCTCGAAGAGGCCGGCGCTGGCGTGCTCCCAGCCGGTCTTTTCCGAGCCGGCCATGGGGTGGGAGCCGACGAAATGCGCGCGTTCGCCGAGGGCGGCATGACCGAGGCGGGCAATGTCGCCCTTCACGCTGCCGACGTCGGTCACGATCGCGCCGGGGGCGAGGTGGGGCGCGATTTGCTGGACGAGCGGGACAATGCGGTCCACGGGCGCGGCGATGACGACCAGACTGGCCCCGCGCACGGCCTCCTCGGGCGTGTCGGCCACGGCGTCACACCACGGCTGTTCGCGCAGCTTCAGCCGCACCTCGGGCCGCCGCGCCCAGAGCACGATGCGCGAGGCGGTGCCATGCGTGCGCGCGGCGCGGGCCACGGAGCCGCCGAGCAGGCCGGGGGCGAGGATGGTGAGGGTGGCGGACATGACTCCTTGGAAACGGCAAAAGCACTGGCTGTCGAGCGTCGGGAATCGGGGTAATCAGCGGCCGGGCATCAGCTCTCAGCGGCAAATTCCTGCGTCCCATCCATTCGTGAGCGGTGAACCAATGAGTGATCCTCGTTCGCGAAGTCTGGTCGTGGCCCAGCGCTGACGGGTGATCGCTGACCGCTGACGGCTCCTCCTGCCTTACCCACCGAGCTTCACGATGCGGTCGAACTCAGCCTTAGTGACCGGGGTGACGGACAGCCGGTTCTGACGGAAGAGGGTCATTTTCGCGAGGGTGGGATCCGCCCGGAGCTGGGGCAGGGTGACGGGCTGGGGGAGGGACGCGTCCGCCTTGAGTTCGACCGCCACCCAGCCGGGTTCGTCCGCGGTGGTATCCGGGAACGAGGGCTTGGTGACCTCGGCGACGCCAACGACGGCCTTCGTGGTCATGCTCTCATAGAACAAGACGCGGTCGCCGCGCCGCATGGCGTTGAGATGGATGCGCGCCGCATAATTGCGCACGCCGGTCCAGGCGGTGCGGCCGTCGCGGACCAGGTCGGTCCACGCGTAGGCCTCGGGTTCGGATTTCACCAGCCAGTATTGGGTTGTCATGCAGAGGGGAGTTTGGTGCGCTGGCACTGAAATGGACGAGGATCCCCCTGAAAAGGCAAAAGCCGGCCGTGATCTGCGGATTATCTTCGTGGTCATGGCGGTGGGTACCCTGCTGCCGCTCGCTTTGTTCTATTTTTTCCGCTAAATCCGCCGCTTCATGAACAAGACGATGCTCGCCATCCGCTCGGTGTTTTTTGTGCTCTGCGGGGCGGGGGGCTGGCTCGTGTGTTATGCGATCGAGGAATGGGATGCGCACCGGCTCCTGGCGACCATCATCGGCCTGCTGCTGGGCGCGCTGGTCATCCTCGTGGACTTCATGCTCAAGGGCTTTTCGCTGCGCGGCCTGTCGGCCATCACCTTCGGCCTCGGGATGGGCACGCTGATCGCGTATTTCATCGGCACTTCGCCGCTGTTCCGGTTTGGCGATCCGCAGATCATCTTCCTTTCGCAGCTCGCCCTGTTTATCGTCTGCACCTACCTCAGCACGGTCATCGCCCTGCGCGGCAAGGACGAGTTCAACCTCGTGATCCCGTACGTGCGCTTCGTGCCGCATGACGTGGATGTGCCGCTGGTGGTCGTGGACACGAGCGTGCTGATCGACGGCCGCATCGCGCGGGTGTGTGACGCCGGGTTTCTCGGCGCGGCGCTGATCATCCCGCGCTTCGTGCTGAACGAACTGCAGGCCGTCGCCGACTCCGCCGACCTGCACAAACAGGCGCGCGGGCGCCGTGGGCTCGAGGTGCTGAACGAGCTGCGCCGCAACAAGCGCCTCGACATTCGCATCGCGGAGAGTGAGGTCGCGAAGCGGGAGGACATCGAGGCCAAGCTCGTCTTCCTCGCCCAGAGCATGCGGGCCAAGCTGCTCACCACGGACTACAACCTCGCGAAGATGGCGGAATTTCAGGGCGTGCCCTGGCTCAATCTCAACGAACTGGCGCGGTCGCTGCGGACCGAGCTGATGCTCGGCGAGACCGTCGAGATCGAGCTCGTCAAGCCGGGCAAGGACGACGGCCAGGCCGTGGGTTTCCTCGAGGATGGCGCCATGGTGGTCGTCACCGCATCCCGCGCTTTCATCGGCCGCCGCGTCAGCGCCGAGATCGTCAGCATCCTGCCCACCGCGGGAGGCAAGATGGTCTTTGCCAAGCTGATCAGCGCGAGCTGAAGGGGACAGCCGTTGGTCCCCGACGGGCCGGAGGCCCGTCGACGCCAAGGCCTGGCGGTCAATTTACCATCGGATTCCGATGGTAAATTGGTGGAGCAGATGGGGATCAAACCCACGACCTCGTCGTTGCGAACGACGCGCTCTATCAACTGAGCTACTGCCCCGTTAGGGAGGGGTGGTTTTGGGCAATCGCCCCGCGCGAGTAAACACCTATTTTCCAGCGGAGGCTGAAGGGAAATAACCCGCCCTGGCCTCGGCAACGGCGGGCCACCGCGCCGCAAGGTCCTGCACCCAGCCCAACCGGCGGCCCAAACCGGGGCCATTCACGTTACAGCCCGGCAAAATCTGACATATGCGGTGCTTTGGCCCTCGATTTGCTTTTTAAAGGGTGGAACCTAATTTTCAACCAAGGCTCCCTACACCGTCATGAAAAAATCATCCAAGAAGACCTCCAAGACGCCCGCCCGGGCCAAGAAATCCGCGCCGTCCGTCCGCAAGGCTCGGGTCGCTCCCGCCGTCAAGAAGACGGCGCCCAAGGCCATTCTCACCACCATCACCGCCAACATCGACGTCGGTTTCGGCAACACCCTCTACCTCCGCGGCGAAGGTCCCGGCCTGAGCTGGGACCAGGGGATCGTGATGGAATGCACCAGCGATGCCCAGTGGACGCTCAAGCTCAGCGAGTCCGCGCGTCCGGTCATCTTTAAATTCCTGCTCAACGACGAGGTCTGGAGCACGGGTGAGGACTACACGGCCAAGCCCGGCGCCAGCGCCGTCGTGGCCCCGGCGTTTTAAGCCGGCCGGGCGCGGTCGGGGTTTAGCTCGAGCAGACGCGCCTTGATCAGCGTGACGGCGGCAGCGCGCTCCTTGAGCTCGCTGTTCTCCACCAGCACGCACTGCACGCGCACCCGGGAGAAGGGCACGGGCAGATAAAAGCGGTCCCAGCTGCCCATCCGCCAGGACGCGGAAAAGTCACCGCCGACCAGCAGCAGGGGCGCACCGGTGCGCCGCGGCACGATGACCGCGCCCGGCTTGAAATCGTAGCACGGGCCGCGTGGTCCGTCCGGGGTGATGCCGATGTCGTGCCCCTCGCGTTGCACCTCGACCAGCGCGGTGGCGGCCTCGCGGCCGAGCCGGCTGCTGGAGCCGCGGGTCGCGCGCAGGCCGCCGACCATGGAGAAAAACGCCTCGAGCCACGCACCGTCCTTGCTCGCGCTGATGAGCGCGTAGAGCGGCCGGGTGGGGCGGTAGCGCCGGTGGATCTCCGACGCGAGAAAGAGGCGGTTGTGCCACAGGACAAACGCCACCGGCACGTCGCACTTGGCCATGTTGCGCTCATCTTCCGGTGAGGATTCGAACCGCAGGGTCATCCCCCAGAGCCGCACCAGCATGACGAACGGCCACAACAGCGCGCGGCGCCAGAGGGGGATGCCAAAGACGGTCCGGTCGAGGCAGGGCGGCGGGGTGACTGTGGGCGGCGGGTTCAGCGCGGGTCTTTGTCCACGAAACTTGCGCGCGCGCCAAGCGAAGAGTCGCAGGCCGGTTAATCACAAAACCCAGCCCATTTGATCGCGGAAGCGCGAAAGAACGGAAACGCGGCACAATCTTCTGTTTCCCGGTATTTCCGCGCTTCCGCGATCAATTCTGTGGCTTGAGCTTCCTGTCTTTCGGGCCCTTTGTGGTTCAACTCTCACCCCTGCTCATGCTGCCCTCCGCCCTGCCGCCCTGTCCGTACCTGCCCGCGCCCCGCGCCGGGCTCGACTGGCGGACGCTGCATGTCCACCGCGAGGACGTCCGCGGCGCGGAGTTTTACCACGATTGCCTCGAGTACGCCCAGGCCCTGTGGCAGCGCGGTCTCGCCGCCCGCGCGATGCTCTGCCTGGACCGGGCGTTGGGGTCGGATTTGCGGGGCGATGAACCGGTGCTGCGCACCTGGCCGCTGCCGTACGCGGCGATGGCCTGGCTGGTCGTGCACACGCCCCCGGGTGTTTTCATGGGGAATCCCCGGGTGCATTTCCAACACTACGCCGGCCGGATGAACGAGCCCCGCCGGGAGCCGCGCCGCTGGCGCGCCTGGGCCTGCTGGGCGCTGACCCGGGCGGTGCGCCCGGACCTGCCCGGCGACCCGAAACACGCCATCGCTGAGCCCACGCTGGAAGAGATCTCCGCCCAGCTGAACGCGTACGGTTTGCCCGGCGAAGCGGAGTTGTGGCGCAGCGTGCTGAGTGAACGACCAAAGATGACGGCGGGCGAAAGCATGGCCTGAACCGACTTTGAGGTATTTCTCGAATTTCGCCCTCGATGAGATAAACATAGGGCATGGGGTTGGGCCCTAAATCGAACTCGCGGACCAACGGTCTGAGCGAGGAATGCAGCGTGAGCTAAGTGTAATGGAGTGGCATGGGCCCTACGACGTCCCGTGGAACCGGGACTACGAACGGCCTACTTCGCTGCGGGGTTGGTTTTCGCCTGCCAACCAAATGGCCTGCCCTACGAAGCTCGAGGGGCAACGACCATCGAGCGAAGTATGGCGCAGTGGAGGTGACTCGAACACCCGACCGGCGGTTTAGAAAACCGCTGCTCTATCCAGCTGAGCTACCACTGCATTTGGGTGCAGCACGGGTAGCGGGCAGCCCGCGGCGCGACAAGGGGAAAACCACGCCGCCGCGGCTCACTCTCGGTCGAGGGACTGGCGCACGGTGTTGAGCAGGGTGACGCGGTCGATGGGCTTGTTCAGGGTAGGTGCCCAGTTGGGTGAAGGGTGAGCGGGAGTCGGCCGCCAGAGGCCTGGAGCAAGCCGGGGTTGGGGTGGCCTTTATCGGGGCTGGGGACACGTGGCGAAGATGTTTTTTCAACCGGACGGTTTGAATGAATCATCCCTGGGGAGTGCGAGGACGAGTGGACTTCCGGCCGGGGCGGAGGGCTGGTGAATCCCGCGCGAGGTCCGGGGGAAAACCACACTTGACTTGCCTACCTCCGATTCTACTTTCCGCCTCTTTCCCTCATCACGGGGTGGTAGCTCAGCTGGTTAGAGCGTCTGCCTGTCACGCAGAAGGTCGCGGGTTCGAGTCCCGTCCATCCCGCCACTTAACACGCGATTCGCTCGCGAGTTAAGTTTTCCCGGAAGCTAGGTTGCCCAGTTGGCGTGGCGACCTAAGCATGAATCAAACAAAGTTTGTCGTCAGCCGGTTTGAAAATCGGAACGGCGTGATCTCGTGGCGCGTCCCGGTCACGCCCCTTGGCATTCATGCACCGAGCCGGATCTTTTTTGCCCTCGCCCTCACGCCTTGCCCGCCGGATGCAGCGTCCGGTGCACCAGGGCGAGTAGGGCATTGGCGGTGAAAGGCTTGGCGATAAACGCGTGCGTGAGTGCCTTGACCGCGGCAATATCGGACTCGCTGGACTTGTTGTCGGCCATTCCGCTCATGCCGATGAGCCGGATCCTGGACGGAATCTGCAGGATGGCACGGATGAGTTCCAAGCCGCCGAGCCGAGGCATTGTGAGGTCGGTGATCAGCAGCTGGAATTTATCAGGGCTGGCGGAGAAAAGGGCGAGGGCCTCCCAGCCATTGGGGCAGTTGATGACGCGGTAGCCGTGCTCCTCGAGGATCCAGGTGAGGAGGTCGCGGATGATGGGATCGTCATCCGCCACGAGGATGAACTCGCTCCCGCCGGCCGGTATTGGGAACGGCAGGGGGGTGGCCTCCAGGGGCCGATCGCTGGCGGCGACCGGAAGAAACACCCGGAAGGTGGTGCCGTGGCCCACCTCCGTGTGCAATTCGACAAATCCCTGGTGGTTGACCACGATACCGCGAACTGTCGACAGCCCCAACCCCGTGCCCTTGCCGGGATCCTTGGTGGTGAAAAATGGCTGCCAGATGCGCTCCAGTATCTCGGGCGGAATGCCCGTGCCCGTGTCGCTGACTTCCAGTTCGAGCCAGGAGCCCGCGCGGCTTTCGGGTATCGCCGCGGCCTCCACCGCCTCGAGCGTGCGATTGGACGCGGTCAGGCGCAGGGTGCCGCCGGCGGGCATGGCGTCGCGGGCGTTCACGCACAGGTTGAGGAGCACCTGATGAACCTGCGTGGGATTGCCCTGCACCGCCCAGAGGTCGGAGGGGATGGAGTGCTCCAGCACGATGTTCTTGGGGAACGTTTCCTCCATGATGTCGATGATGTCCCGGGTGATGTGTTTCAGCTGGATGGGCTGGAATTCCCCGCTTGAGGAGCGGGCAAACCCGAGGATTTGCTTGACCAGGCTGGCGCCACGCAGGGCGCTCCGTTCCAGGTTGTCCAGGATCTTCAGGTCGCGCTCCGAGGGGTGGCTGGCGCGCAGCAGCGGCGGGGCAAACAGAATGGGGGTGAGCACGTTGTTGAGATCATGGGCGATGCCCGCCGCCAGCATACCCAGGCTCTCGAGCCGCTGGAGTTGGAGGGTTTTCTCCTCGAAGAGCTTTTGCTCGGTGATGTCCGTGGCGATCACGATCCGCGAAGGGTGGCCCTCAAAGACCAGAGGGGAGGAGACGATGGCCACCGAGATGAGCGTCTGGTCCTTCCGCCGGTGCCTCCACTCCCGGGTGCTGGTCAGATCGGTATGCACCCGCTTGATTTCCAGCAGCACGGCCTGGACGTCCTCCGTCGGGAACAGGTCCGTGATTTTCAGGGCGAGAAATTCCTCGCGCGTGAAGCCATACTGCCGCTCGGCCGCGCTGTTGGCCTCCCGGATCTGCAGGGTCTCGAGGTCATAGAGCAGCAACGGCACCGGGTGGCTGTCGAAAATCGTGCGGTAACGCAATTCGGAGGCGCGCAGCTGTTCTTCAGCACGCAAGCGGGCGGAGATGTCGTGCACCACCTTTGACGCGCCGACCAACTCGCCAGCGCCGTTGCGGATCGGAGAGCTGGTGACCGAGACGTTGAGCGGCCGGCCGTCTTTAGTCAGCCCCACGGTATCATAGTTCGGCACCCGTTCGCCTCGCTGGATCTGCCGGATAATCGCCTCTTCTTCTCCCCGGTTGGGCGGAAGCACCCGCTCAAGGGGGGCTCCTGCTATTTCGTCCGCAGCATAGCCGAAGAGCTTTTCAGCACCCTCATTCCAGCTGGTAATGTGGCCGGCCAGATCCTTGCCGATGATGGCATCGGAGGAGGATTCCACAATCGCGGCCAGCTGCGCGCGGGCCGCCGTCGACTCATAATTTGACAGAATTAACTTCAGGCGCTGCCGCCGCCAAACCAACCCCACACCGGCTCCGGCCCCGAAGAGCATTATCCCGATCATCACGATCACTTGCCAGAGATGTTCCCGGATCGGCTTATTGATTTCCGCGAGGTCAATCTTGGCCACCATGTACCAGGGCGAATTCGGAATGTCGCGTAAGGCAGCCAAAACCTGCTGGCCGCGATAGTCGTTGCCCTGCGTGATTCCCCTCTGCCCTAGGACTGCTTTGGCGGCCGGAAGATCGTCTCGAGTGAGCGGGAATCGCAGGCTGAGGGCAGCGCCCTGGTGGAACCGGAGGTCATTCAAATACAGGACATCGTTGCCCTCCCGGCGGAAGAGCAGCGTCTCGGCGGTTAGGGAGGGCGTCGGCCAGCTCTGGATGAAGGGAAAAAGATAAGACTTCGGGTCGATCCGCAGGACGACCGTGCCCAATGGCCGACGAGCGCCGGCTTCTTCGAAAATGGGAACCAGGATCGCCAGATAGATACGCTGGTCCGATTTGTTGCCGTAAAAATCCTGAAGCCTCACCTGGTCGGACCGCAGGGCTTCGGCGGCACCGCGCGCAACCTCAGGACTGGCCGGTGTCAGTCCGGCGGGCGATGACACGCGGGTGACGCCTTGAGCATCCAGTAGATCAACCCGGTCATAACTATAGTGCAGCTGGATTTTCTCGATCCATTGCTGAAGCTGGCGTTGGGCGTCCGTTTCCTCCGGCTTCTCCAGATAGCGCCACACTAGGGCGGAAAAGGCGGAGTTATGGAATATGATGAAGCCGTCGGCCAGCCGTTCCTTGCGCCACAGCTTCAGTTCGCTCGACTTCAAATCTGCAATGGCGGCGAGCTCCTGCTCCGCGTCGCTGCGGGAGTGGTACTCGTAACTCCGCAGATAGACAGACCCGACAGCGATGATGGCTGTCGCCAGCAGGGCGAAAATCAGCAGGAGCGTCGGCCCGCCACTAGACCCTGATTGCATGCTGGGCTGAGCCGGCGAGTCCGCCGTCGATGTTTCGCTCCGCACCGCGATGCTGATCAGCGCCACGCCCAGCGCCGCAAACACGACTGCCGTGGGCAGCGCCATCATCGTCAAGCCGCCCCAACCATAGGCGCGAAAGGTCGGCGAGAAGTAGGAAGATAATTCAATCAGGGCCACGGCCGTGATCGCCGAGCCGAACAGCAGGACCGCGATCAAGATCCCCATCGTCTGACGCGGGCGGCGGGCGATCGCGAATCCCGCGGCAAACAGCATGAAACACAGTGCCGTGTCCGGTGCCATGCGCCCCATATCCGAGGTGCCGACCGCGCCTGCCGGCTCGGGGAACAGCCACTGGTCGAAGCCGGGATGCCAACCGAAGATGTATTCGGCCAGCGAAAGCAACCCGATCAGTCCGGCGAGCAGGGCACAGAGCTGGGCGAGGCGGGCGCACCATGGTGGAAGGCGGAAGGTGGTAGATAATAGCAGCGCCAGCCCGGTCAGGATGAATGCGCCGGCCGTATTCGGCTTCATTGTGACCCAGCCCGGCAGGACACTTTTCAACGGCGCAAGATCGAGCGCCCAGCCGGTGAGCACCACGGCGCCGACCAGCACCGCCAGCGCTCCCGCGAGCCGGGCCAACTGCGCTGAATGGGTTGTGCGCTCCGGGGTCATGTCAGTTTTTCTGCTGCGATTTCCGCCCCAGCGCCGGCCGCACTTTCTGCAGGCGCCCGGACTCCGACGCCTTGATGAGAAAATGATCGGCGCCGGCGGCGAGGGCGGCCTGCCGGAGGGGCGGCAGGTCGTAATTCGAGAGCATACTCACCACCGGAGCGCAGGAGCGCTTGATTTGCTGCAACGGATGGAGGGCGGTCCCCGGCTCGGATTGCAGATCGAGAATCGCCATGTCGGGCTGGTCGTCTGCACC
Organism: uncultured Opitutia bacterium; assembly: GCA_903839035.1. Classification (GTDB taxonomy): domain Bacteria; phylum Verrucomicrobiota; class Verrucomicrobiia; order Opitutales; family Opitutaceae; genus Opi-474. The sequence goes on along the minus strand of CAIMAQ010000069.1, from coordinate 27,875 downwards.
AGCATGAGCCCCATGGCGGGCTCCTGGCCCCCCAGCACCCGGACTGACGCCGTCGAATTCGGACAACAGAGCGGTGAGGCTGTCGTGGGCGGAAATCCCGCTGTCCGCGACCGCGACCCGCAGCAGGGTTAACGGACGCACATGCGCAGCATCGGTCCTCATGCCGGCAAGGTACAGCCGGCGACACCCCAGTGGAAGGTAAATTCCACTTTAAGTAATTACGGAGGGAATTGTTGTAATAAATTCAACTTGGAGGCGTCCAAGTCGCTTTTTACCCTGTGATTGGTGTCCCACACGCCGACGCATAATTACACCGATCCCTTTTTCAACTAAGCGGCCGTTGACCCGCGTCGAGCGTCAGCTGAGCACCCTATGCGCGGTCGCCGCCGGGCTGATATCACTCTTGGGGTGCGCGGCGCGGTGGTTGCACCTGCCCTGGCTGGCGGCGGCGGGCGGGATGGTCCCCTCGTCGTCGGCAGGCCTGTTGATTCTCAGCCTGGGCTTGCTCTGGCAGCTCTGGTGCCGCCAGTCAGGCTGGCGCTGGGTCGTGGATGGCCTGGTTGGCGCGGGTACGCTGGTCTGTGTGGTGCTGGCGGGTCGGGTGCCGGGCTGGCCGAATATTAACCCAACGTCCGCCGGCTCGCTGATCCTGATGATGGGCGTGCTGGTCTCCGCCCAGCGACCGCGGGCGAGCGAGGCCGGCCTGGGGGTCGCCCTGCTACTCCTGGGTGCGCATGGCGTGTTGTTGATGGGCCGGATTCACGGCATGTACCTGCTGCCGGATTTTGGCGAGTCTCCGCCCTCGATCGCGACCACCTTCGTGTTTGTCGCCCTGAGCCTGGGCCTAGTGCTCGTGCGCAACCTCAGCGGCTGGTTTTTTGTGAATTTCATGGGCGAAGAAGAGGCGCAGATTGTTTTGGATGCGGCCACGCAGCAGCGGCGGCGTTGGAGCGCAGTGCGGATCGGCGGCTTGGTGGGAGTGGTGTTGTCCTTGGGACTCTTCTCCTACCTGGGATTTCATGTCCGCCAGGTGCGTGAGGAAATAGGGCCGCGGCTCACCAACGTGGCCGACCTCAAGGTGGCGCAAATTATTAACTGGCGAAAAGAACGGATCGGCGATGCCCGGGTCCTGATGAGGGATCCCTTTCTGGTCGACGCGCTCGACCCGACGGCCCTGCGGCGGGGAGACGGGGTATTCTTCCCTCGAATGCTGGCCTATTTCTCCGAGTTGGAACGCAACTATGGCTATGAGTCGATTGCGTTTTTTGACCGCTCGCGCAAATGCGTGCTGACGATACCCGCGACGGCCGGGTCGTCCGACCTGCTGGCGGCGGAAGTGGCGCATTCGGCGGCGACCTCAGGAGACGTGACGGTGGTCGATTTGCACCGCGACGCCGCGGGCAAGATATTGATGGAATTTGTCGTGCCGGTGCGCGGCCCCGACGGGGTCATCAATGGGTACTTGCAACTCCAGGTGAATGCCCGGCAGCAGTTGATGCCCTACGTCAGACTGCCGTTCACGATGTTTGGCAGCGAAGAGGCCCTCCTCGTGCGCCGCCAAGGGCTTGAGGTGGAATATCTCAACCCGCTCCGATTTAACCCGAAGGCGGTGCTCAACCTGCACTTTCCGACGAGCCAACTCTCTTTGCCCGCGGCCCGGGCGGTTGTTGAGCGCCGGGTAGAGCTGAGCGAAGGGATCGATTATCGCGGGGTGCCGGTCTTCTGGGTTTCGCGGCCGGTGTTCGGCAGCCCATGGGTGCTGTTGGCCAAGGCGGATTGCTTGGAGGTATACGCGACGGTCCAAACGGAAATTTGGTCCATGGTCGCTTGCATCGTGTCGGTCTTGGTCGTGCTCGGACTCCTTTTCGGCAACTTCTGGCGGAACCGCCAGCGCGTCCTGGAGAACGAGCACTACGTCGCGGTGAATCAGCGGCATGCCGCCGCGCAACGTCTCGCCTTGGTGATGCGGCACGCCAATGACGTGTTCTTCCTCTACGACGCCGAGATGCGCATTGTCGAAGCCAACGACCGGGCGAGCCAGCTCTACGGCTACACGGGGTCGGAACTGTTGCAGCTCACGGCGGCTCAACTGCGCGCCGTTGATTCGGCCGACGCGACCGAGCGGGACTTTTCCTCCGCCCTGATCAGGGGGGGGCTCGTGTTCGAGACCACGCACCAGCGCAAGGATGGCACCACCTTCCCGGTCGAGGTCAGCTCGAAATCGGTCAAGATCGAAGGTAAATCCCATGTGTTTTCGATCGTGCGCGACATCAGCGAGCGCAAGCAGCTGCTGGAGACGCTTGGGCGGGAGGAGGCGCGTTTTCGGTCCGTCTTTGACCACGCACCCGTGGGCATTTCGCTGTCGGCCCAGGGGAAGGTGGAATTGGTGAACGCCGAGTGTATCCGCATCACCGGCGTGTCTTTGGCCGAATCCGCGGATCCCTCGGCCTATGTCCGGGTCACGCCGCCCGAGGACCACGCCCGGCAGCTGCAGGTGGCGGCCGCTTTCCTCCAAGGCGAAGTGGATCACTACACCGTTGAGAAGCGCTACGTTCGCCCGGACGGCGGGATACAGTGGGCGGAGATGACGAGCCGGAGATACACGGACCCCGTGACGGGTGCCAGTCGAGCCGTCACCACGCTCGTTGATCTGACGCAGCGTAAAGCGCAGGAAGCCCTAATCACCAAGTTGAGCCGGCAGTATCTGGTGCGGGGCAAGATCGACCAAGTCCTGGTCCGGGCCAAGAGCCGGGACGCTTTGGTACGGGAAATTTGCAGCGTGCTGGTCGAGGTCGGCAAGTATCCGTTCGCGTGGGTGGGTTGGTTGAACGCCCTCACCCGTCTGGTCGAGCCCGCGGCTGTCGCCGGTGACGACCAGGGCTATGTGCCCGGAATGCGCCTCTCGACCGATGCGGCCGTCCAGGTGGTCCGCGGACCGAGTGGCACGGCCTTGCGCGAGGGGCGTACGTACGTGTGCAACGATTTCCTGCACGACCCGCTGAGCGTGACGTGGCGCGAGCGTGCCTGCCGCAATGAAATTCAGTCGACGATCGTCCTGCCCCTGCGCTGCGAGGGGCGGATTCTTGGGCTGATATCCGTTTACGCCGCGGAACGGGACTATTTTGGCGCCTCCGAGGTCGAGCAACTGGAGGCGGTGGCCGCCGACGTGTCGTTCGCGCTCGAGGTCTTCGCCGGCGAGGAGAGGCGCAAACGAGCCGAGGCCGAATTGCGCAAGCTCTCGCTGGTGGTGGAGCAAAGCCCGGCGTCGATCATGATCACCAATCTCGACGGGGTGCTGGAATATGTGAACCCGCGCTTCACCGAAACCAGCGGCTACACGATGGACGAGGTCCGGGGCCAGAATCCCCGCGTCATCAAGTCCGCACTCAACCCGCCGGCCGTTTATCAGGATTTGTGGCGCACCATCACCCGGGGCAAGGTGTGGCGCGGCGAGCTGATCAACCGCAAGAAAAACGGCGAGAGTTACACCGAGCTCATGCTCGTCACGCCCGTGCGCGATGCCCAGGGGCGGCCCACCCACTATATCGCCCTCAAGGAGGACATCACGGCCCGGGTGATCGCGGAAAGGAAGTTGCGCCAGCTGTCGCGGGCCGTCGAGCAGGCCCCACTGAGCATTCTCATCACCGACCCCTGGGGAGTGATTGAATACGCCAACCCGCATTGCTTCACGGCGACCGGGTACACCGAGGCGGAAGTGCTGGGGCAGGATATGCGGATGTTCAAATCGGGCCAGACGCCGCCGGAAACCTACGCGGACATGTGGCAGGCGCTGCATTGCGAGGAGGTGTGGCGCGGGGTGTTCAGCAACCGGAAGAAGAACGGCGAGATCTATCACGAGCGTGCCGTCATTGCCCCGATCACCGACGACGCCGGGAAGGTCACCCACTATGTCGCGCTGAAGGAGGACATCACGCAGCGCATGATCATGGAAGCCGCGCTGCAGGATTCACAAAAGCTCTACCGGCTTATCACGGACAACACCAGCGACGTCATCTGGATGTACGATCCGGTGGCGGCCAGGTTCACTTACTGCAGTCCCGCGGTAGTCAAGCTGCGGGGCTACACGCCGGAGGAAGTCCTGGCGCAGAGGATGGACGAGGTGCTCACGCCGGAATCCGACGCCTATTTGGCGCGGGTCCTGCCCGTGCGCCTGGCCCGGTTTGCCGCCGGCGATCACTCCGCCGTCAAGCAGATTGACCAGGTCGACCAAGTGCACCGCGACGGCTCCATCGTGACCACCGAAATCGCGACCACGCTGCTGTCCGACGCCGACGGTCGCGTGACCCAGATCCTCGGGGTCACCCGCGACATCACGGCGCGCGTCCGGAGCGAGGAAGCCCTGCGGGAAAGCGAGGAGCAATTCCGTGAGGTTTTCGACCTCGGGACGGATGCGATCCTGGTCCATGAGCTTGAATCCGGCCGCATCGTCATGGCCAACCAGGCGGCGAGCCAGAGCTACGGCTATGCGGTGGAGCACCTGCTCACCCTGCGTCCGGAGGATTTATCGGACGAACCCGAGGCCACCAAGGCCACTCACCGCCAGATTATGGCGTCCGAGGGCACTGCCTGGTTTGTGCCGTGCCGGTTGCACCGGCGGGCCGATGGCACGATTTTTCCGGTCGAGATCAGCATGCGGATCTTTCGGCGGCGGGGCCAGCTGCTCGCGGTCGCCGCCCTCCGCGACATCACCCTGCAACAGCAGGCGCGCGCTAAACTTGAGCGCTTCAACGAGGAGCTCGAGCAAAAGGTGGTGCTGCGCACGGAGGAGATTGCCCTGCGCAACCGCGAGATTGAGGCGCTGCTGAAATCGATCCCGGACCTGGTGCTGCGGATGAAACGCGACGGCACCGTGATCAACTTCCAGCCGGCCAAGGGGTCGACTCCGCTGTCGGCCCTGGTGCCGGCCCCCGGCGACTGGCACGGAACCGGGCTGCCGGAAAGCCTGTTGAAAACCGCGGCGGACACCGGCGCCAGCGCCCTCGCCGGAGGCGCCACCACCGTCACCGAGGGGGAACTGCACCTCGCCACCGGACCGCTGACCGCCGAATTCCGGGCCTCACCGATCGGCCGGGAGGAGTACGTGGTCTTTGTGCGCGACATCACGGATCGCAAGCAGCTGGAGGCGGAGACCAGCGCCATGCTGGAGAAGGAGCGGGAGGTTTCCGAGATGAAGACGCGCTTCATTTCCGTCGCATCGCACGAGTTTCGCACACCGATCACCGCGGCCATGGTCACGGCCGAGTTGCTGGCCAGCCACCACGAACACATCACCCCGACGAAGCGCCAGGAGATGCATGACCGCATCCACAGCTCGCTGTACCGCCTGACTGAGATGCTCGATGATGTGCTGACGCTGAGCCGGATGGATGCCAATCGCACCGCGGTCCGCCTGAAGCCAATCGACCTGTCGGCCTTCATGCAGGGGCTCGTGACCGAGGCGAAGCTCGCCGACCGCGAGGCCCATGCCTGCGAGCTCCACCTGGCCGGCGACACGGCGCACTTCGTCACGGACGTCGACCTGCTGCGCCCGATCCTTTCCAATCTGCTGAGCAACGCGATGCGCTACTCCCCAGCCGGCACGGTCGTCACCGCGCGGATTGAGGCGGAGCCCAGCCGGGTGACGATGGTCGTGGAAGACCAGGGAATCGGCGTCCCCGAGGAAGACCGCGCGCGCATCTTCGAGGCCTTCGAACGTGGCTCCAACATCGGCAACATCAAAGGCACGGGGCTCGGCCTGAGCATCGTCAAGCGCATGACCCTGCTGTTGGGTGGGACCATCGAGGTCGCGTCACCCGAGGGCGGCGGCACCCGTTTCATCCTCATTTTCCCCCGTACTGGCGCCCCCGCACTCCGTTAATGAACTCGAACACACACCTGCGCATCCTGGTCATTGAAGACGACGCAATGCTCCGCCAGTCCGTGGCCGACCTGCTGGAATTGAATGAGTTTTCCGTCCTTGTCGCGCGCGACGGAACCGAGGGGCTGCAACTTGCCAGAGACGCGTTGCCGTCGCTCATCATCACCGATGTCAACATGCCGGGGATGACGGGCTTTGAACTGCTCGAGGCGTTGCACAAGGACGTGGCGCTCCGGGCCATTCCGGTGATCGTGATCTCGGCGAAGGCGGACCGGGAGGCCACCCGCCGCGGCATGGAGCTGGGCGCCGCGGATTTCATCATCAAGCCGTTTACGGAGAATGAACTGCTGCAATCCATTGCTTCCCGGATTGAGCGGCAGGAGCTGCTCGATGAGCTCGAGGCCTTCGGCCACACCGTGGCCCACGATCTGAAGAATCCGCTCGCCACCCTCATCGGCCGGCTTGGTCTCACCCGGCTGCTGCTCGACAGTGGGGACAAGGCCACCCTGCGCCGTCAGCTCGACGAAGCCGAGAAGGCCGCCGCGCGGCTGGCCAGCATCATCGATGAGCTGATGGTCCTTTCCGGCGTGCTGCGACAGGCTGTCGTGCTACGCCCACTCGACATGGCGGCCGTGGTCTCCGAGGCCATTGACCGCCTCGAAAGCGAGCTGAAGCAGCACGCGGCACGGATCGAAAAGCCCGCAGTCTGGCCCAATGCCGTCGGCCACGCACCCTGGGTGATGGAAGTTTGGCTGAATTACCTCAGCAACGCCGCGAAATACGGCGGTCCGGAGCCGCTCATCAAGCTCGGCGCGGAGACGAGCCAGGACGGTCGTTTTGTGCGCTACTCGGTCACGGATTTCGGGCCGGGCCTCGACGCGGCGGCCCAGACGCAACTGTTCATCCCCTTTACCCGCATTGCCAGCGTGAGATCCAAGGGCCACGGGCTCGGTCTCTCCATCGTGCGCCGCATCGTCGAAAAACACGATGGGCGGGTAGGGGTCACGAGTAACCCGGGCACCGGTACCACCTTCTGGTTTGAACTGCCCGTGGACGTGCCGCCGATCTCCCAGCAGCTTTTTCGGCCTGACTAACAAACTCAGCGTCGGAGATATTTTGCTTCCCGGCAGGCAGCCCCACGCTTGATCGCGGATGCCTTCGAGTGAATCAATCCGGCCTCGACTGAGCCAATGATGGCAATCAACACCCTAGAGACGGTAATAAATCGCATGGATTAGAAAGTGGAATGGAGCACATGAAATAGGTAAAACACCCTACACTGTAATTCCTGATCCAAAGCCGACAAAGCGTTATAAGTTGATGTTAATAAGTAAAATAATGGCACAACAAACCGGCTTAAAATAAGGGTGCTAGGTACTAACACTCACGTGGGTGGGAGAATTATAAATAGGTAAAAAACCCTATCATGATGGAATAAATGGCATATCCAGTTCACCCATTTCTGGGTAGTCTGGGCATTATGCCCGCTGCCACGAAACCCCACCCTGAATCACCCGTGAACATCTGTCGGATTCTGATCGTTGATGATCATCATTCCATCGCCCAGCTGCTGGCTGACTTTGTCGCCCAGCAACCTGGCTATGAGGTCGCTGGCGTCGCCCACGATGCCGCGAGCGCGCGCGAAGCCTGCGCGACCTCCCACCCGAATCTCATGCTGTTGGACATCGGCTTGCCGGAAAAGAGCGTGGGTTACGCGCTGCTGGCCGAGGTGAGGAAGGACTACCCGGACATCAACGTCCTCGTGTTCACCGCTTCCTGCACCATGCAGGTGGTCCGGGAGGTCATCAGCCTCGGCGCCCATGGTTTTCTGGAGAAGTCCGCCCGGTTCTCCGAGCTGGTGGATGCCGTGAACCGCGTGCGGGAAGGCCACACCTATCTCGGCGCGCAGGCCAGCGCCTTGCTGCGGGAGGCCGTCCGGGGCGGAGTGAAGCAGACCATGGCGAAGCAGGATTTGGCGATTCTGCGCGGTTTGGCGCGGGGCGCGGTGGTGAAGGAAATCGCCACCGAACTCGATCTCAGCGTCTCCATGATCTATAAGCTGCTCATGAAGCTCCGGGGCAAGTTCTCGGCGCGGACCAATGAAGACTTGGTGGTTCTGGCCGTCGCCCAGGGTTGGCTGGAAATCGAGGCGCAGCCGGTGACGCTCAACACCGCAGCCCGGGGGAATGCAACGTGAAGACCGGCCCGCGCCCATCCGGGGCCGGGGTCCTGCGGTTTTGCCGGCAGGGTTCCGCGGTTCAATGCACGGTCGTGGCGGGCTCGCTGGGCCCCGACTGGCTCGCGGCGGCCAACCCCGGCGCCCGGGTGGCGCGACAACTGCCGGAGCAGCGCTCGGCGCTGGCGGGACACTGGATTTTTGGGGGAGCCGCGAAGCCCGACGGCCAGGCGAAACTGACGCTTGAGGGTGGTGGAGTCACCACGCTCCAGATTTTCAACCCCGGCCCGGACGAGGCGATCGTGACCTGCACGCCCAGTGAGGAGAATTTGCCCGGTTTTGTCGCCACCGCCATGGGCCAATCGGTGCTGCGGACGCTGGAGCTGGCGGGCACGATGTTTTATGCGTTGAAGGCCGATGACCTCAGTCCCGTGTTCGTCGCGGACGAGCTGCTCGCCCTTTGTGGATCCGACCTGGATCGGTTGCGGGACGCGCCCAACGCGTGGCACTCCTGCCTGCTCCCCGAATCACAAGTCGAGGCCAAGGCGGCCACCGCGTTGGTGAAAAAGCAGGGTTATTGCACCCGGAGCTACCGCCTGTGCGACCCGGCCGGGCGGATTCACACCCTGAAGGATCAGGCCGTCCTCCTGAAGTCGCATGTTCCACCCCTGATCGTGGGAAGCGTGGTGGACTACACGCCGTTCACGGCGGTGGATGATCGCTCGAAGAAGCTGCTGCACGGGATCGAGAAGTCCCGCGAGGGCTTTGCCCTGACCGACGCCGCCGGGTGCTTCACCTATTTGAACCTGGAGCATCTGCACATGTTCGGTTTCAAGGACCAGTCGGAGTTGTTGGGCAAGTCGTGGGCGATCCTCTATCCACCGGAAAGCGTGGCGCGCATCCAGGCGGAGGTGTTCCCCGTGCTCCAGTCCCAAGGCTATTGGCACGGCGTGATGCCGGCGCTCCGGAAGGACGGAGCCATCTTTAGCGAGGACCTGACCCTCTCGATCCTGCCGGACGGCGGGATTACGTGCAACTGCCGCGACCGCAGCAGCGAGGTGGAGTTGCACGCGCGGGTGGCGGCCAGCGAAACGCTGTTTCACAGTTTTGTGGATCATGTGCCGGCCGCCGTCACGATCAAGCAGCCGGACGGGCGGTGCATCTTTCTCAATCGTCATGGATCCGAGATACTGGGAATTACCCATGAATCCATCATCGGGCGGCGTGCCGACGAAGTGGTCCCGGCTGATGCCAATCAAATTGTGAAAGTGGACTCCGAGATCTTGCGCACGGGCAAGGCCGTGAGCCAACTGGGAGTGTATCACCGGCCGGAGGGTGACATGGAGCTGGAGGTGGTGAAGTTTCCGATCTTCGACCACGCCGGGCAGCTGCACCAAATTGGCGGGATCTACCTCGATGTCACCCAGCGGAGACAGCTGGAGCGTGAGGCGGCCAAGGTCGCAGACCACCAGGGTGAACTGCTGACGATGCAACGCGAATTCGTGTCGATGATCTCGCACGAATTCCGCACGCCCCTCACCGCCATCCAGGGGGCTCATTATCTGCTCCGGAAGCGGATCGACCAGGCGGACGATGAGAAGGTGACCCGTTATTTCGACCTGCAGGCGGAGTCGATCCAGGCGCTGAAGGAATTGGTGGACCAGGTGCTGTTCCTGAACCGGCTGGAGTACAGCATGGGGGAGCTGGAAATGAAGCCGCTGGCGATTGCGGACCTGATCACCTCGATCGTCACCCGCTTCAACGACACGACCCTCACGTCCGATCCCCGGTTGCAGCTGACCTGCACCGTGGCCCCGGACCTCACGCTCAACGCGGATGAGTCCCTGTTGAGCGCCGCGTTCGAAAACCTGATTTCCAACGCGATCAAATATTCGCCCTCCTCGACCAAGGTCCTCATCCGCGTCGCGACCGTCGATGGCCAGCTGGCCTTCAGCATCAGTGACAAGGGCCGGGGCATTCCCCAGAAGCAGCAGGCCAAGGTCTTCTCCGCGTTCTTCCGGGCCTCCAACGTCGGGGTGACGCCGGGCACCGGCCTCGGGCTGGCGATCGTGAAACGGGCGGTGGACAGCCACCACGGGCGCATCGAGTTCACCAGCGCCGAGGGCGCCGGCACCACGTTCCACCTGTATTTTCCCCTGCACCAACCGGCCGCCAGCCCATGAACCCCAAGCCCCTGCTGCTGATCGCGGAGGATGATCCGCTCATCATCGCCACCCTGGAGATGCTCCTCGTGGGCGAGGGCTACGAGGTGCTGACGGCCACGGACGGCCAAGTGGCGCTGGACCTGCTGCTGGCGGGAGCCAAGCCCGCCCTGATCCTCAGCGATATCCGCATGCCGAACAAGAACGGCTACGAGCTGCTGCGGAGCGTGCGCAGCCTGCCGGCGCTCGACGACGTGCCGTTCATCTTCCTTTCCGCCAAGGCCGCGGCCGATGACGTGCGCACCGGCCTGGCGATGGGCGCGGACGATTATATCTCCAAGCCGTTTGAGCCGACGGACGCACTCGGCAGCATCCGCGTCCGCCTGGAGCGCGCCGAACGGATTCGCCACACGCGCGAGGAGCAGACGCGCTACCTGCTGCGCTACCTGCCACATGAAATCCGGACACCGCTGACCGGGCTGCTGGGCTACGCGGATCTCATGTCGGAGACCGCCCGCGAGGGCCGCGGGCTCACGCCGGAAGAGACCAGGCAGTATGCCACGAATCTCAAGGCGAGCGGCAACCGGCTCATGGCGATGATGGACACGTTTACGCTATGGCTGGAACTGGACGCGCGGGTCCGGGATCCGAGTCCGCGGAACCCGGTCAGCAACTCGAGCTGGTGGGAGCAGGTGCTGGCCTCGGCCAAATGGACCGCGGAGCGATATGGCCGCGAGCGCGACCTTTCACTGAACGTGGCGCCGGCCGCACTCAATATTCCCGACGGCTTCATGCACCGGGTGGTGGCGCAACTGGTGGACAACGCCTGCAAGTTTACCCTGCCGCGCACGCCCCTCCACTTGTTTGGCCAGATGACGCCCACCGGCTACCAATTGACGATGGTGGATCACGGCCCCGGCATTGCCGAGGGGTTCATTCCCCAGGTCGGCACCTTCCGCCAGTCGGACCGCGGTCACGCGGAGCAGCAGGGCATCGGCCTGGGGCTGGCGGTCTGCACCCTGTTCGCCCAGATGGTGGATTGCGCGTTTTTCATCCGCAACCACGAGGGCCGGGGTGTCGAGGCCGGGTTCACTTTCCATGCGACCAAATAGGCCGGCCTTCCCCACGATCCCACTCGTGGCCATGGTGGCCGCCGGGTATTTTATTCTGGCCCGGGCCGGCGTTGATTACGGGTATTCCCACGAGCATATCTCCACCTTCTGGCCCGCCGCGGGCCTGGCCACGGCAGCGGCGATCAAGGGTGGGCGGCGGACCCTGCTGGGCACGCTGTTCGGGGCCCTTTGCAGCGCCCTGTTTGAAAATTCCGCCTTGGGCGCCGTGGGCATTGCCGTCGGGGCAACCACCTCGGCCTGGCTGGGCGCCGCGATTTTTGGCTGGGTCATGGCCCGCGGCGGCTGGCTGAATCGCCAGCGAGAAACGGTCGCATTTTTGGTCTCAGCTGCAGTGGGCCCGCTCTGCTCGCTGCTGATTGGCGTCAGTATCCTGATCCTGCTGGGCTACATTCCGGCCGCCGATGCACCCGCCATGGTGCAGACTTGGTGGCTGGGTGAGGCGTTGGGAATCCTGGCGGTCGGCCCGGCGTGCCTGACGATCAGCAGCTGGGTCGTGAGCCAGGCGCACATGGCGTGGGGGAAACTCGCGCTGGGGGCGCTCCTGGCCGGGTTGCTCGCGCCTGCGCTCTGGGGCCTGGTCGCGATCCCCGCAGGTTGGAATCTGGTCTTCCTGCTGCTGTTGCTGCCCGCGGTGGTCCATCTCCTGCTCGGCGAGAAGGCGGTTTTGCTCACGCCCGCCGCCGTCGTCCCGGCGCTGGTTCTGGCCGAGAGATTCCGCAGTTGGTCCCTTATTCCGGGACAGGCGGACGACCATTTTCTGCTCCTCGGCGCCTTTCTGATGCTTTTCTCTCTGGTCAGCTATTTGATCGCGTCGTTCGACCGGCGCCAGCTGTTCGGCTTGTCGGGGTTGATCCTCCTGACGGGCTTTTGCCTGAGCGCCCGGTTCTTTTCCATGAGGGAGGAAGCGCGGCTGACGCTGGACGAACAGCACGAGGCCGGGCTGATTGATGGGGCGAAGCACAACCTGCAGGACCAGATGCGGTCCTGCGTGGACATACTGCGGGGTGGGGGCAGCATGCTCAGTCTTAGGACCACACCCTTGAGCCAGTCGCAGTGGAGCAACTACGTCTCCAGTCTGCACCTGTTCGACGAGTATCCCGGGATCCATGGCGCAGGGGTGGTCTACCCGGTGGCCACAGAATCACTCGCCGCGTTTGCGGCGGGCTCGGCCGAAACCGGGCGGCCAGCCCTGCGGATCCACGCGGTCACCCCAGGCCAAGCTCTGTCCGCCGTCGGGCCGCACTATGTGATCAGCCTGATCGAGCCCCTCCAGTCCAAGGCGGGCCTGGGATTGGATCTGGCCTCCGAGAGCACCCGGCGGGAAGCCGCGGAATTGGCCCGGGACACGGGCATGCCCCAGATCACGCGTCCCCTCCGGCTCTTGCAGGACGACCGGCAACGCCTGGGGTTTCTGCTCATGGTTCCGGTCTATGCGGCCGGACACGAAATCGCCACCGTCGCGCAGCGTCGCGCCGCCTTCCAATGCTGGGTCTACTCCTCGTTCGTCTTCGAGGATTTCATCCACGGTGCGCTGGGTCCGGAGCGGCGGGAGTTTTCCTGCTACTTGTATGAAGGCGCCTCCACGGCGCCGTCCGCCCTGCTTTATGGGGACGCGCCGGCGCCCGACACGTTTGACCGGAACGTGGCGCTGCAGCTGGCGCAGAATCATTACACGCTGGCATTGGACATCCCGTCCAGGGCGGCAAGTTTCGGGCAGTTCGCGGCCTTCTGGGGGGCGGGCGGGCTGGCGTTGGTGACCGTGCTGCTGGCCGAACTGGTCATGAGCCTGAAGAGCTTTGCCCGGCGGGCGAACCAGGTCGCCGTGGAGCGAACCCGCGATCTCAGTCTGGCGAATCAACAGTTGGTGGCTTACAACGAATCCATCCTCGCCGCGAACCGGCTCATCCGGGACCAGGATTTGGAACGGCGCCGGCTGTCGCTGGTGGCGACGTACACCAATGATGCGGTGATCCTCACGGATACCGCGGGCAAGATCCTGTGGACCAACGCGGGCTTCACCCGCACGACCGGTTATACGCAGGCGGAAGCGGTGGGTTGCACGCCCGGCTCCCTGCTGCAACGGCCGGAAACCAATCAGGCGGGCGCCCAGCGGTTTCGCGAGGGCCTGGCTTCCCAGCGCGAATTCACCGTCGTGCTGCAAAACTACACCAAGGCCGGGGCCGAAATCTGGGTCTGTGTCCAGGTGCATCCGGTTCTCGACGAGGACAGCCGGATGGTGAACTACCTGGGCATCAGCTCGAACATCACGGGGCTGATGCAAGCCACGCATGCGCTGGAGCAGGCGAAGCAGCGGGCCGAGGAGGCGAACCAGGCAAAAAGCACGTTCCTCGCCAATGTCAGTCACGAACTGCGGACCCCGCTGAATGTGATTCTGGGTAACCTCCATATGCTCGAAAAAGGCCGCTTCGGCGCCCTCAACGACCGCCAGCAGGTCTCTCTCTCGCAGGCCCACGTGAACGGGGCCCACTTGCTCTCCCTGATCAACGACCTGCTGGATGTCACCAAGTTCGAGTCCGGCAAGATCGCCATGCAGCTGGGCGCCGTGGCAGTGACCGCTCTGTGCGACGACTGTTTAGTGATGGTGGAGAACCAGGCGGCGCTCAAGTCGAGCCGGTTGCAGAAGGACTTCAACCATGTCACGCCGGTGATCGAGGCTGATCCGCTGCGCCTGAAGCAGATCCTGGTCAACCTCCTGAGCAATGCGCTGAAGTTCTCCCCCGAGCAGGGTGTTGTCACCCTGCGGACACGGGAAACGGTCACGCCCCCGGAACTCATCATCATCGTGTCCGACACCGGGGTGGGGGTCGCCCCGGGTGATCGCGACCGGATCTTCGAGGAGTTTCAGCAGGGTTCCTCCGCCCAGGCGGCCAAGCTGGCGCCGAGTGGCACTGGCCTGGGGCTGACCATTGCCCGGCGCCTGGCGGAATTGCACGGCGGGTCCCTGGTGCTCAGTAGCGAGCCGGGCCATGCCAGTGAGTTTATCGTGCGCCTGCCAATCCGGACGCCGGTTCGCGCCGCCGAAATTATCCCGGCGGCAGAGTCCGCCCCGGCGAAGCCGGAGCGGCCGGGCGATTTCCTGATTTTGGCCGTCGATGACTTTCCCGGCAACCTGGAGGTCCTTGCGTCCTACCTTGAACTGGAAGGTTACCGGGTGGCTCAGGCCACCTCCGGCGAGGAGGCGCTCACCCAAGCCCTCTCCCTGCAGCCAAACCTCATCCTGATGGACGTGCGCATGTCCGGCATCGACGGTCTCGAGGCCACGCGCCGCCTCAAGGCGGACCCCCGGACCGCGGAGATTCCCGTTGTCTCGCTCACGGCCTTTGCCCGCCTCTCGGACGCCACGCGGTGCTTTGAGGCGGGAGCCGTGGGCTACCTGTCCAAGCCCGTGGATTTTGCCGCCCTCGATGCGATGCTCGCCACCCACTTGCGGGTGAAAATTTAGCCACCTCGCCACCGGCAAGTCATGCAACCCACGGATAAAAATCTCCCGCCGCCCGCCGCCCCCGACGAAATCGCGGAACTGACCGATGGTCTGACTCACGAGGTCAAGAACCTGATCGCCTCCTTCCCCATCGTGCTGGAAATGATTTCGCGGCAGGTGGACGACGTCCGCCTGCGGCAGCTGATCGGCCGGATGCGGGGCAATGTGGACCTCGCGACCCTCCTCATGGACCGGTTGGCGGAATTCGGGTCCGCGACCCCCGCCCGGAGGGATTTTGGCCCCCTCGGGTTGGAACCACTGCTGCGGGAATTCGTGCTCACCGCGAAGCCTGGACCGGACGCAACGTCACCCCTGCACCTGCGGTTAGTCAGCCCGGTCCCGGATATTTTCGGTTGTCCCGACCTGATCCGGATCGCGCTCGGGCATCTCGTGGAGAATTCCCGCCGGGCGGCGCCGAGTGAGCCCTTGGAAATCAGCGCGGAATTCCGGAGTGAGGCGGGCCAGGCCTGGGTGGTCTTGGCGGTGCGGGACCACGGTCCCGGCCTGAACGCGGACCAGCGCGCCCAACTGGATCGGCCGTTTTTCACCACCAAGTCCGCGGGGCGGGGATTCGGGCTGGGCCTGCCGACGGTGCGCCGCGTGATGCAGGCTCACCGCGGTGAGCTGCAGATCGAAAGCACCCCGGGTCAGGGCACCTGCGTAAGCTTGTTTTTCCCGGTCGCGCCCAGTTTAACTGCTCCCGATGTTGGACACTGATACGACTCCTGCGACGCCGGCCTCCGGGTCGAATGTCTGGCTCACCCCGCTGAGCCGCCGGGCGATCATTTGCACGATCGCGGGTGCGTGCGGTTACCTCCTGATGGGCATCACCATCCCGGTTTTCGGCGGCACTGAGCTGGTTTTTGGCGGCATCTTCGCGATGCTCATGGCAGTCGCCTACGGTCCGTGGTGGGGCCTGCTCACGGCGCTGGGGACCTATCTTGAGACGCTCGGCGGGTGGGGGCACCCCTATGGCCTCCTGGTTTTTTCCCTCGAGGCGTGGACGGTCGGGTGGCTCATGCACCGGCGGGGCCAGACCCTGTTTCGCGCCACGGTGACTTTCTGGGCGGTGTTGGGCCTGCCGGTGACCGCGATCTGCCTCCTGGGGCTGTTGCACCCGCCATTCCCCCACAACTGGGCCATGGTGATCAAGTACCTGGTCAATGGGCTGCTCGTCTACGTGGTGGTGCAGCTCCTGGTTCTCACGCGGTCCTTTCTCAAGTTGCCCGTCAGACCGAAGCTGGCCGAACGCGAGGAGAGCCTGCAGACGAATCTGAGCCGGCGCCTGATGATCATTGTCGTGCTCCCGGCCGCGGCCTTTGCCGTCGGCGCCGCTTACATCGTCAACCGGCAGCACCGCAATGACGTCCAAGTCAACCTGGCGCGCGAAGCCAACTGGACCAGCGAGGTCGTCGCCACCTACGTGGCCAACCACATCCAGGCGATTGAGAGCTCGGCGGCCGCCCTGGAGGGACACCCGCAAAACCCGGCGAGCTTGGATTCCCTGCTGAAGCGCATCGCCGCCAACAACAGCGGCTTCATCACCATGCTCGTGACGGACGAGACCGGGCGGGTGGTGGCCCCCCGGCAGGTTACGGCGGCGAATGACCGGCCGGCCTCTCCAATGCTCGTCGGGGACCGGGATTATTTTCTGCGCCCGCAGCTGGGTGGCCGGGCGTATGTCAGCCCGGTGTTTCGCGGCCGCGGGTTTGGCCACGACCTGATCATCGCGATCAGCGCGGCCTATGCCACCGCCGACGGACGCCGGTCGGTGATCGAGGGGTCCCTGGACTTGAACCGGATGCGCGATCTGGTGCTCCGCAACTCCGAGGTGCAGCAACGCGAGATTCTCGTGCTGGACCAGCGCTCCCGGGTTATTTTCCGGAAGGGATTCGGCGAGAACTTTGAAAGTTCCTCCCTCTACCGGCTGCCCGCGCACGACCTGCAGGACGAATTGCTGCCGGATGATGCGGTGGATCCGAGGACCGGCACCTATCAGCGGTACCTTGGCATCTGGCACGCCGTGCCGTCGCTCGGGTGGGACATCTATCTCCGGGAAGAGGTGTGGACCAGCGAGGCCCCGGTGGCCAAGTTCCTCCTGTTGGAGGGCATCGCGCTGATCGGGGCGCTCGGACTGGCCTTCCTGATCTCGCGCAACACGTCGGAGCGCTTCACCCAGCCGGTCCAGGAGATCGTCCGTTATGCCCACGCCCTCGTCCTCCGCCGGAATCCGCTGCCCTTGATCCTGCCGTCCGGCCTGCTGCCCACGGAGTGGCGCAACCTGGCCCTGGACCTGCGCACCGCCGCGACCAGCCTGGCGCAGACTAACGCCGACCTCGAGCAGGCGGTGGCGGAACGCGAACGCAGCAATACCAATCTCCGGCTGTTGACGGAAGAACTGGACGAACGGGTGCGGGAGCGCACGCAGGACCTGGAGGCCGCCCGGCAGTTGGCCGAGCGCGCCAACCGGGCCAAGACGGAATTTCTCGCCACCGTCAGCCATGAATTGCGCACGCCGCTCAACGTGACGCTGGGTAACATTCACCTTTTGCAACGTTCCGCGACGGACCCGCTGAGCCCGGCCCAGGCCACCCGCATCACCCGCATCAAGTCCAGCGCGGACCAATTGCTGGTGCTCATCAATGATATCCTGGACATCGCCAAGCTGGAGGCGGACAAGATTGAACTGGAGGTGGCCCCGGTGGATGTCGCGCAACTCATCCGGGAATGTGAGGATTTTTTCCGGGAGGAGTGTGTCCGGGGCCGGCTCACGCTGGCCGTCAACCTCGCCCTGGGGACCGTCAACCTGGTGGCGGATAAACGGCGCCTGCGCCAGATCCTCTACAACCTGCTCAGCAACGCCGTGAAGTTCACCCCCGAGGGCGGCGCCATCGGTATTGACGTGGCAGCCACGGATGAGGGTCGCGCGATGCGGTTCACGGTCTGGGACACGGGCATTGGCCTGACGGCGGCAGATCAGGCGCGCCTGTTCCGGCCCTTCGAGCAAATCGACAGCCGCTTGGCGCGTCGCTATTCGGGCACCGGGCTGGGACTCTCGATCGTCAAGCGCCTCGCCGCCTTGCACGGCGGGACCATCTCGATGACCTCCACTCTCGGTGCCGGCAGCCGCTTCACGGTTGAGTTGCCCACCACCCCGCTCGGAATCGACCCTGCAACTTTCCCCCATGCCTAACATACCTAAGACCCCTGTGGATGCCGAACCTCGCCGCACGATCTTGCTGGCGGAGGATCACCTCGCGACCGCGGAGATGACGGCCGAGATCATCGGCCACTTTGGCTATCCTGTGGTCATCGCCCGCGACGGCCTCGAGGCGGTTACCCTCGCGCGCCAGCACCAGCCCCGTCTCATCCTGATGGATATCCAGATGCCGAACATGGACGGCCTGGCGGCGACCCGAGCGCTCAAGCAGGATCCGGCGACCGCGCAGATCCCGGTCATCTGCCTGACGGCCTTTGCGATGGAAAAGGAAGCCGTCCGCTGCCGGGAGGCGG
Source organism: uncultured Opitutia bacterium (assembly GCA_903839035.1). Classification (GTDB taxonomy): domain Bacteria; phylum Verrucomicrobiota; class Verrucomicrobiia; order Opitutales; family Opitutaceae; genus Opi-474. Next base: position 9,511 of record CAIMAQ010000069.1, on the reverse strand, counting down.
GTGCAGTGCTGCACCTGAGCAAACCGGTGGACTTTGACCACCTCGCCCAGCTCCTCGCGCAGTACACCTCGTAGCAGGCGAGGAAGCACGCGCTACCCGTGTGACGGGTCATCCGCCGGCATTGCCAAGCCGGCAAAAATACCGACGCTGGCGGCATGGTCAAAATCACCGGCGAATACCAGGGCGAGTTGCACTGTCAGGCGATCCACGGGCCCTCGGGCACCGGGCTTTACACGGATGCGCCCAAGGATAACCAGGGCCGCGGGGAGGCATTTTCACCGACTGACCTCACTGCCACGTCGCTCGCCACCTGCATCGCGACCACCATGGCCCTCGTGGCGCGCAAAAACGGCCTCGAGCTGCCCGGGCTGAAGTTTGAGGTGACCAAGGAGATGTCCAGCGACGCCCCGCGCCGCATCATCCGCCTAGCCACCCAGTTCTGGCTGCCGATTGCGAAGACGCCGGAAACCGCCAAGCTGCTCGAAACCGCCGCCCATAACTGCCCCGTTGCCCAGAGCCTGAACCCGGCGATTGAGAAGCCGATCACGTTTCACTGGGCGGTTTAGCCGCCGGGCGATGGGTGATGGGCGATGGGCGAGAGGGAAAACCTCCGAACCCATCGCCCATGACCTATGACCCGATTTTGTACGTCGAGTTGAAAATCAGCTGGATGCGCTTGGAGACGAACACGCGCACCTTGATCTTGCCGGAATGGGCGTTGGCCGGCACCGCCCGGCCCTCGATGTGGCGTTCCTCGCCGTCGTCGTTCAGGCCCCGGCCCTTGAACTGCACGACCTCGCCCTGCGCGAGCCGGCGCAGGTCGTCGTCCGACAGGTCGATCGCGATCCGGCCCTGCTCACCCCAGAAAAAATAGGGGAAAACCTTGGCCACATAGTTGGAGTGGTAGACGCCGGCCTTGCGGATAAAGGGCGTCACGGACAGCGACACGCTGCCGACGTAGATGGATGTGCTGACCGGCTCGACCGTGACCAAATCGTAGCGGCGGAGCGTGGCCTCCTCCGTGGCCCGCACGGTGGGTCCCCCCAGCGCGAGGGCAAGGCAGGCCAGCAGCAGGCGACGAAGCATGCCCTGACTTTGGAGGCCGGGTGGGGCATGGCCATCCCGTTTTCGCGTTGCGCGCCGGCACGCCCCGGCGTCTTGTGGTGGCGCCATGGCCAAGAAGACTTCCCCCGCGATTTGGGGCGGCCGCTTTACCGCGGGTCCCGCCGAGTTGATGCTGCAGTTCAGCGAGTCCGTCTCGTTCGACCGCCGCCTCGCCGCGTTTGACATCGCCGGGAGCAAGGCCCACTCGGCCATGCTCGCGTCCGTCGGCCTCATCACCGCGAAGGAACGCGACGCGATCCACGCCGGGCTGGACGTCATCCTCGCCGAGATCGCCGCGGGCAATTTTACCTGGGACACCGCGCTGGAGGACGTCCATATGAACATCGAGGCCGCGCTGACGAAGCGCGTGCCCGCCGCCGCCAAGCTCCACACCGCGCGCAGCCGGAACGACCAGATCGCGACCGACATGCGGCTCTGGCTCAAGTTCTCCGCCGGCGTGCTGGCCGGAAAAATCGCCGCGGCCCAGCGCGCGCTCCTCGCCCTGGCCCAGGCCAACCGCGACGTGCTGATCCCGGGCTACACGCACCTCCAGCGCGCGCAGCCGGTGCCGGCGGCCCATCACCTTTTCGCGTGGCTCGAGATGCTCGAGCGCGACCGGGCGCGCCTGGCCGACGTGGTGGACCACGCCAACTGGTGCCCGCTCGGCGCCGGCGCCATCGCCGGCACCACGCTGCCCATTGACCGGGAGTACACCGCGAAGGCGCTCGGCTTCACCGATGCGAAGGGCCGGCCGCAGGTCACGCCCAACTCGATGGACGCCGTGGCGGACCGCGACGTGCACATTGAGTTCGCCACCGCGTGCGCCCTGTTCGGCGTGCACCTTTCCCGCATCGCGGAGGACCTGATCCTCTGGAGCAGTGTCGAGTTCAAGTTCGTCGAGATGGCCGATGCGTTCAGCACCGGCTCGTCGCTGATGCCGCAGAAGAAGAACCCCGACGCCTGCGAGTTGCTGCGCGGCAAGTCCGCGCGCCTCCAGGGCAACCTGCACACGCTGCTCACGCTCGTGAAGGGCCTGCCGCTGACGTACAACCGCGACCTCCAGGAGGACAAGCCGGCGATTTTCGACAGCTACGACCAGTCTGCGCTTTGCGCCGACGTGCTGGCCGGTGTGCTCGGCGGGCTGACGTTCAACCGCGAGCGCTGCGCCGCTGCGGTGGCGGACCCGGCGTTGCTGGCGACGGACCTCGCCGACTATCTCGTGCTCAAGGGGGTGCCGTTCCGCGATGCCCACCATGCGGTGGGCGCGGTGGTGCAGCTGGCGGAGAAGAGCGTTATCCGGCTCGACCAACTCCCGACTACGGAGGTGCAGAAGATTCACTCCGCGTTCGGTGCGGACTGGGTGCAGGTGTTTGACCTCACGCGCGCGCTCGCGAAACGCACCGGCCCCGGCATGCCCGGCCCTGCCCAGGTCGCGAAACAGTTCAAGCGCTGGGAAAAGATCCTGAAATAAGACGGGGGATTTAGCGCGGAGGCGCGGAGAGGCGGAAACACGGAGGACCAATGCAATTGGTCGAAGCGGAGCTTTCTGAGCGAATCATCGGATGCTGTATCCGGGTAAATCGGGCGCTTGGCCCGGGATTCTTGGAGAAAATCTACGAGGAGGCTTTGGCGATTGAGTTCGCGAAAGGGCGGCTGGCTTTTGAACGGCAGAAAATCGTGGTGCTTTTTTATGCGGGGTAGGCCATCGGGGAGCATCGGTTGGATCTGTTGGTCGCCGGACGCGTTGTGATTGAGCTCAAAGCCTGCCGAGCCATCGAGGACATTCACCTCGCCACGGCTCGTTCCTGCCTCAAGGCGACGGGTGCCCCGATCGCGCTGGTCATCAACTTTGCCAAGCCTGCGGTCGAAATCCGACGCGTCATACTCACATTCTAGTTCCGTGTTTCCGTCCCTCCGCGTCTCCGCGATCGGATTGGAATTCTAATTCCGCGCTTCCGTTCCGCCGTGATTCCGCGATTTGATGGGGCCTGCCATGGCCAAAGTCCGCATTCTCACCGACCGGGTCGCCAACCAGATCGCCGCGGGCGAGGTCATCGAGCGCCCGGCCGCGGTGGTGAAGGAACTCGTCGAGAACGCCCTCGACGCCGGCGCCACGCGCATCGAGGTCGAGTTCCGCCACGGCGGCCGCTCGCTCATGCGCATCGAGGACAACGGCTCCGGCATGGCGCGTGACGACGCGCTGCTGGCGCTGGAACGCCACGCCACGAGCAAGATCGCCGAGGCGGCCGACCTGGACCGGCTCGCCAGCTACGGTTTCCGCGGCGAGGCGCTGCCGTCCATCGCCAGCGTGTCGCGGTTCGAGCTGCAGACGCGCGAGGCGGGCAACGACGTGGGCACGGAGATTCTGGTCAACGGCGGCAAGTTCGTCCACGTGCGCGATTGTGGCCGGCCGGTGGGCACCCGGATCGAGGTCACGCACCTGTTCAACTCGGTGCCGGCGCGCCGGAAATTCCTCAAGACCGACCCGACCGAGGCGGCGCACATCATCCAGTGCGTGCGGCTGTACGCGCTGGCGTGCCCGGCGACGGCTTTCACGCTGATCGAGGATGGCCGGGTGATTTTTCGCTCGCCCGAATGCACCACGCTGGCGGAGCGCGTGGCGGAGATCTTCGGCCGGCAAAACGCCGCGGCGCTGGTGCCGCTCGAGGCCGGGGAGTCCGGGATGCGGCTGAGCGGCTTGATCGGCCGGCCGGGCACGGGCCGCGCCACGCGGCACGAGATGATCGTGTTTGTGAACCAGCGCCCGGTGGACAGCCGCACGCTGAACTATGCGCTGATCGAGAGCTATCATGAGTCGCTGCCGAAGGGCCGCTACCCACTGGCCTTCGTGTTTTTCGAGTGTGATCCTGCCGCGGTGGACGTGAACGTGCACCCGGCGAAACGCGAAGTGCGCTTCCGCAGCGAGCCGGCGGTGCGGGCGTTTGTGATCCGCAGCGTGCTCCAGCGGCTGCGGGAACTTGGGACGGCGGCCATGCCAACCCTGGCCACGCCGGGCGGCCCGGCTTCCAGCCCCGGCGTGCCGGCGGATTTTTTGCCGGCGAAAACCGCTGTGGTTACCCCGGAGCCGGTGCGTTGGATTCAGCCGGCGGCGAGTCCGGCGGTTTTCCGCCCCATGGCCGCGGCCCCAGCCGGTGCGTGGGCCGCCCAACCGTCCCTCACGCCAAATCCAGTTTCGGCCGCTGCCATGGGTTCCAGCCCGACGGCGCTGTCGCCCCGCCCGGTGGCGGCGTTGAACTGGCGTTTCGTGGGGCTCGCGCACGGCAATTACGCGTTGTTCGAGACCTCGGCGGGGCTGGTGCTCCTCGACCGCCGGGCGGCGCACGAGCGGGTGTGGTTCGAGCGGTTGCGCGAGCAGTTTGCCGCCGGGACGGTGCCCAGCCAGCGCCTGTTGCTGCCAATCCCGCTGGAACTCGACCCCATCCTGACGGCCCTGCTGCTCGACCGGTTGCCGTTTCTCAACGCCCACGGCTTCGAGGTTTCCGAGTTCGGCCGCAATTTCTTCCGCGTCGAGGCCGTGCCGGCGTGGATGGAGCCGGCGGACGCCGAGCCGTTCCTGCGCGACCTGCTGGGGGCGTTCCGCGAGGGCCGCGTGCCCGACAACAACCCCGGCCTGGCCCGGGAGGAACTCGCCCGCCTGGCCGCCGCCAAGGCCATCCGGCTGCCCGCCACGACCGGCGAAGCCGAGGTGCAGGCCCTCGCCGTGCAACTGTTTGCGACCCGCTCGCCGCTGACCAATCCCGCCGGCCGGCCGACCTATATCGAGTTACACCACGGTGAACTTGCGCGCCGGTTCCAAAAATAGGCGTGCCATCGGGGCACTGCTGGCACGAATCTTGGTCTCCCTCCCGCACCTTTGACCATGCCGACCGCCGCCAAGAAGAAATCACCCGCCAAGCCCGCCGCCGTCACCACGCCCGCCGGCCGCGCCCATCCGGACTCCGTTGAGGTGATCATGCGCTCGCTCATCCAGCGGCACCTGGTCTCGACCCTGGCGCGCCATGCCGGCTCGGCGACGCCGCGCGACTGGTGGGTCGCGACCGCGCTGGCCGTGCGCGACACCATCCACGAGCGCATGATTGCCACGCAGACGCTGCACAACGAGCAGAACGTCCGCCGCATCTACTATTTTTCCCTCGAGTACCTCATCGGCCGGCTGTTCGGCAACAACCTCCTCGCCACCGGTCTGTTCGATGCCGCGAAGGCCGCGCTCGAGTCGCTCGGGCAGAACTTTGAGCAGATCCGCGAGACGGAGGTCGACATGGGCCTCGGCAACGGCGGCCTCGGCCGGCTGGCGGCGTGTTTCCTGGATTCGCTCGCGACCCTCGATTACCCGGCGCTCGGCTACGGCATTTACTACGAGTTCGGGCTCTTCAAGCAGGAGTTCGTCAACGGCAGCCAGATCGAGCACCCCGACAATTGGATCCGCTTCGGCGACCCGTGGGAAGTCGTGCGGCCCGAATACATCCAGAAGATCCACCTCTACGGCCGGGTCGAAAATGTGTTCGACGACCGCGGCAACTACCGGCCGCGCTGGGTGGACACGAAGACCGTCCTCGGTGTGCCGCATGACATCCCGATCGCCGGCTACGGCACGGGCACGGTGAATCTCCTCCGCCTGTGGGCGTCCAAGGCCGACGAGGGCTTCGACCTCGCCGCCTTCAACACCGGCGGCTACGTCGGCGCCGTGCAGGAAAAAGCCATTGGCGACTCGGTGTCGAAGGTGCTGTACCCGAACGACAAGACCGAGAGCGGCAAGGAACTCCGCCTGGTGCAGCAGTATTTCTTCATCGCCTGCTCCTTGCGCGACATCATCCGCCGCCACTTCCGCACCCCGGGCAACACGTGGGGCAATTTCGCCGCCAAGGTCGCCGTGCAACTGAACGACACGCACCCGGCCATCTCCATCGTGGAGTTGATGCGCATCCTCGTGGACGAGGAGAACATGGCGTGGGAGACGGCCTGGGCCGTCACGAACAAGACTTTCGCCTACACCAACCACACGCTGCTGCCCGAGGCGCTGGAAAAATGGGGCGTGGGGCTGTTCGAGCGCGTCCTGCCGCGTCATCTCCAGCTCATCTACGACCTCAACATCCGCCTGATGCAGTTGGTCGAATCGAAGTGGCCCGGCGACAACGACAAGAAGCGCGTCTGTTCCCTCATCGAGGAAAACGGGCACAAGCTCGTGCGCATGGCCAACCTCGCCGTCGCCGGCTCCCACACGGTCAACGGCGTCGCCGCGCTGCACACCGCGCTCCTGAAAAAGGACCTGTTCCCCGAGTTCGATGCGCTCTACCCGGGCAAATTCCAGAACAAGACCACCGGCATCACGCCCCGCCGCTGGCTCCTCAAGAGCAACCCGCGCCTCGCCGACCTCATCACCGCGAAGCTCGGCAGCACGGCCTGGGTGCGTGACCTCGACCTGCTGCGCGGACTGGAGCAGTGGGCGGACGATGCCGCCTTCCAGCGCGAGTTCATGGCCATCAAGCACGCCAACAAGGTGGAGCTCGCCACGGTCATCCAGCTGGAGTGCGGCATCGAGGTGTCACCCGCCGCGCTCTTCGACGTGCAGATCAAGCGGCTGCACGAGTACAAGCGCCAGCACCTGAATCTGCTCCACATCCTCGCCCTCTACCGCCGGCTGCTGCAAAACCCCGGCCTCGATATGGTGCCGCGGGTGTTTGTCTTCGGCGCGAAGGCCGCCCCGGGCTATGATCTCGCGAAGAACATCATCCGCGCGATCAACCTCATCGGGGCGCGGATCAACGCCGACACCCGCATCGGCGGCAAACTCAAGGTCGCCTTTCTGCCCAACTACCGCGTCTCCCTCGCCGAGAAGATCATCCCGGCGGCGGACTTGTCCGAGCAGATCTCGACCGCCGGCAAGGAAGCCTCCGGCACGGGCAACATGAAGCTCGCCCTCAACGGCGCCCTCACCATCGGCACGCTCGACGGCGCCAATGTCGAGATCAAGGAGGAGGTCGGCGACGACAACATCTTCATCTTCGGGCTCACCGTGGAGCAGGTCGTGGCCCGCCAGGCCGCGGGTTACCGCCCGGGGGACGTCTACAACTCCGACGAGGAGCTGCGCGCCGTGGTGGACTGGCTGGGCTCGGACTACTTCGCCCCGGGCGAGCCGGAACCGTTTGCCCTCACGCGCAACAGCCTCCTGCAAGGCGGCGATCCCTTCATGGTGCTGGCGGATTTCCGCGCCTACAGCGACGCGCACCTGCGCGTGGACGCCGCCTATCGCGACCAGGCGAAGTGGGCGAGAATGGCCATCCTCAACACCGCGCGCATGGGCAAGTTCTCCAGCGACCGCACCATCCGCGAATACGCGAAGGACATCTGGAACCTGTCGCCGGTGCCGGTGAAGTAGGTTTCCGCGGGTGGCCCGCGCCCGCCGGCCGGGTGTTGGGCGGACCCAACGGTTCCGCCCGAAATCCAATCAGCCGGAGCGCGCCTTAGCGCGATTCCGCCTGCCGCTGCGCCCGCCAGGCTTCCTCGGCCCGCCGCGCGGCGCGCTTGTGCCAGCGCGTGCTGATCGGCACGAGGATCGCGATGAGGAAGTAGACGTACCCGGCGAGGGTCTGCCGGCCGAGATTCACCATGAGAATGGAAAGCAGGCAGACGCCGATCGCGATGGCGTAGCCGCGCACGGCGCTGACGGTGAGGATCTCCTCCGCCCGCGTGAGCCGGAGCCGGGCCCGCAGGCTGTAGGCGTGCTGGTAGAGGCCGGCATAGCAGCAGAAGATCCCGGCGAGCCCGGCGCCATAAATGTAGAGCAGGCCGGACCATTCCTGCTCAGAGCCGAGGCTGATCGCGTGGGCCCCGTGCAGGCCACTGCTGCCGAACAGGCCCTGGAACATGAGCCCAAAGAGGAACTTGAGCGGATAGACGGAGAACAGCACGAGCAGGAGCAGCACGGCGTTGAGCCATTTGGAGAAATTGTCCTCCAGCCCGTAGCGCCGGAAGTAGCGGTAGTGGTAGCTCCAGAAAAGATAGAGCATCATGAAGCTCGCGATGAACCCGGGGAACGCATGCAGCACTTCGCGCAGTTCGGCGTACGTGTGCGGCACCTCGAGCGCGACGACCAGCAGCGAGACAGCAAACGCGAAGACCGCGTCCGAGAAGCCCTCGATGCGGGTGATCTCGCCGCCGCGCCAGCGGAAGTACGGTTCGGTGGGCGGGGCAAAGTGTTCGCGGAAGGGTCGGTGGGCCATGCGGAGGGTGGGTCGGAGGGGTGGCAGCAGTTAGCTAGCGATGTCGGCGCGGTTGCCGAATCTTTTTTCTCGTTCCCGCCCAAAGAAAGCCCGCCGTTGGGCATTGATTCACCGGCGGCTTTTTCGCAGGTTCAGGGTCGCTCCGCCGATGACCTTCCCCCACCGCCTGCTTGCGTTGTTTCTCCTCACCGGCGCCACCGCGCTGGTGTCCGCCAAGGATTTTCTCCCCGCCATCGTCTATGACTTCGGCGGCAAGTTCGACCGGTCGTTCAACCAGTCCGCCAGCGAGGGCGCCGAGAAGTTCAAGCGCGACACCGGCATCGCCTTCCGCGAGTTCGAGATCACCAACGCCGCCCAGCGCGAGCAGATCATGGCCCAGTCCGCCAAGCGCGGCGCCAACATCATCGTGGCGGTGGGCTTCACCCAGGCCTCGGCCGTGGAGAAGGTCGCCAAGCAGTTTCCCAACGTGAAGTTCACCATCATCGACGCCGTGGTGGACCTGCCCAACGTCCAGTCGATCAACTTCCGCGAGCAGGAATCGTCCTTCCTCTGCGGCATGGCGGCGGCGCTGGCGTCCAAGACCGGCAAGATCGGCTTCGTCGGCGGGATGGACATCCCGCTCATCCGCAAATTCGCGCTCGGCTACGTCGAGGGGGCCCACTACGTGAACCCCGGCATCGAGGTCTTCCAGAACATGACCGGCACCACGCCCGCCGCGTGGGGCGACCCGACCAAGGGCGCGGAGCTGGCCAAGAGCCAGTTCGGCCGCGGCGCCGACGTGGTGTTCCACGCCGCCGGGGCCACGGGCATCGGTGTGATGCAGGCGGCGGAGGACGCCGGCCAACTCAGCATCGGCTGCGACAGCAACCAGGACTACCTGCATCCGGGGAGCGTGCTCACCTCGGCGGTGAAGCGCGTGGATGTCGCCGTCTACAAGGCCTTCGAGGACGCGAAAAACGGCACGTGGAAACCAGGCCAGCTCGTGCTCGGCTTGGCGGAGAACGGCGTGGATTATTCGTTCGATGAGCACAACCGCACCGTCCTGACGCCCGCGATGAAGTCGCGGCTGGACCAGGCGCGCGCCGACATCGTCAGCGGCAAGCTCAAGGTCTCGGAGTACAAACCGTAACTAAACCGCGAATGGACGCGAATTCACGCGAATGATG
>CAIMAQ010000068.1 GCA_903839035.1 uncultured Opitutia bacterium | reverse complement strand
GGCGCCGCATCCCCAACGATCAAGCCGTCCAGCCGGCTCAGTGCGGCTTGGTGATCTCGACGAAACTGGTGACGACCGCCAGCTTGCCGCCGTAGCACCAGTTCACCGGGGAAAAATCGGGGTGGTTGCGGGGCGACGTGACCGGGTAGGGGGCGAAGAGCTGCTCGAGCTCGGTTTCGCTGAAATAGCGAACGCCAGCGGCAAACGGCACGGGTTCCCGCGAACAGTCGGTGGTGATCAGCAGGCGGCCGCCCGGGGCGAGCACGCGGTACATCTCGGCGAGGGCCTGCTCGATGGCGGGGATGTGCTCGATGACCGAAAGCGAGATGATGCAGTCGAAGGACGCGTCGGGCAGGTTGATCCGCGTGAGGTCGATGTTGCGCACGGCGAGGCCGTGTTGCCGCATCGTGCGGTGCCAGGCGAGGTAGCCGATCTCGGTGCGCTTGGCCGGCGCGAGGCCGACGCGGCGCAGGGCGCTTTTCCAGGCCCGGGCCCAGAGCAGGTCGGAGACGGTGACCTGGGCGGGCAGGCGGGCCAGGTGCAGCCCGAGGTAGGTGTTGAAGGCGCCGGTATCGAGGATGCGCGCGCCGGGTTTCAGGCCGGCGGTGGCCGCGAGCACGCGGCGCAGTTCCCAGTCGCGCATGCGCACCGGAAAGCGGAAATCCGGTCCGAGCTGGGCGAGGATTTCCTGGTCATAGGCCGCGAGGAGGCGCTCATCGTCCGGGGTGAAGTCGCTGCGGCGGTAGAAATTCATTCAGGAATGTAAAGGTCAGGTTCCATGGCCGGCGGGGGGGCCGCGAGCGAAAAATTGGGACGCAAAGGGCTTCCCGTGCGCCCCCGGCGTGCTTTACGTTGAGGCCTTGGAACCGCCCAAGCCCACCGTCTCCTACCTTTACACCACGTTTCCCAAAGCCACGGAGACGTTCATGCAGCGCGAGATCATCGCGATGCGCGCCCACGGGGTGCAGCTGCGGATCTACTCGCTCTGGGGGGGCGGCGGCTCGTTTCGCGGGCTGCCGGTGGCTCGGTTCAACAAGTGGAAGCTGCTCACGCTGTTCTGGATGATCCCCTATGAATCCTGGCGGCGGCCCGAGGTGCTGCGGCAGGTGCTGCGCGGGCTCGTCACGCGGCGTCCGCCGTCGTGGATCAATTTCTGGGAGAACATGCTGGGCGCGGGTTTTGCCTGCCTCTGGGCCCGCGAATTCCGGCAGCATCCGCCCACCCTCATTCACGCGACGTGGGGTGGGGCACCCGCCACCGCCGCGTGGCTGCTGTGGCGGCTCGACGGCCACCGCTACACCGCGGCGGCGCACGCCTACGACCTCTACGAGCACGGCGGCGACTGGTGGCTGCGCGACAAGCTCGAGCATGCGGCCTTCATTCACACCTCGACCGAGATGGGCCGACGGGCGCTGGTCGAGCGCGGCCTGGCGGCTGAGAGTATCTTTTGCATCCGCCGCGGACTCGATCGACTGACGGCGCTCAAGCCGCTGCGCGCCTCGCGGTCGCCGTTGCACCTGTTGTGCGTGGCGCGCCTCGTGGAAAAGAAGGGTCTGGATCACCAGCTTCGCATCTACGCCGCCCTGCAGGCCGCGGGAGTGGAGTTTGAGGCGCATATTGTCGGTGAGGGCCCGCTGCGGCTCGAGTTGGAAAAACTTGCCGGTCATCTCGGCGTCGCCGCGCAGGTCGCCTTTACGGGTCACCTGCCCCAGCACGAGGTCTGGACGCAGCTCGCGTGGGCCGATGTGCTGCTGCACACGGGCGTCATCGCGCCGAGCGGCGACCGCGACGGCCTGCCCAATGTCATCCCCGAGGCGATGTCGCTCGGTACGCTGGTGGTGACCTCGCCCATTGCGGCCACGACCGAAGCCATTACTGACATGGTCACGGGCTTGGTGGCCCCGGCGACCTCGCCTGGCGCGTGGGTTGACGCGTTGCGCCGCCTCTCGACGGATGATGCGCTCGCGGAAAACCTCCGGACGGCGGCGCACCGTTGGGTGGAGGAGAATTTCGACGCGCATAAAAACGCCGAGCGGCTGCTCCGGCAGTTTGAGCGCGTCATCGCCGAAACCGGGGAAGGCGCCACGCCATGATTTACTTCGACGTCACCAAAGCCGCCGAATCCGGGCACCGCTCCGGCCTGCAGCGCGTGAGCGCGCGGCTGGGGGAGGCGCTCGGGACGGCCGCGACGCCGGTGACCTGGGACGAGGGCCTGCGGGACGCACGGAAACTGGAGCGGGTGAAGCCGGCGCCCGGCGACTGGTTTTTGACCGCGGAAGTTTTTGCCGAGAACGAACGGCCGGGCTTTGGTGAGTTCATCCGGTCGGGCCGCGTGCGCACGGCGGCGATCTTTCATGATGCCATCCCGTTGAAATTCCCGCACATCACCTGGCCGCAGAGCGTGGCGCGGCATCCGGGTTACCTGAAGTTTCTCGCGGCGTATGACCGCGTGTGGGCGGTGTCGGAAGCGAGCCGGGACGAACTCACCGGCTTCTGGCACTGGCAAGGCCTCGCGAAAAACCCGCCGGTGGGCGTGCTGGCGCTCGGGGCAGATTTTAATGGCGCGGCGCGCGTGACCCAACGGGCCGTGGTCGCGGGGACCAAGCCGAAGCTGCTGTGCGTCGGCATTCTTGAACCACGCAAGAACCAGGCGCTGCTACTCGAAGTGGGCGAGGAACTCTGGACTGAGGGTCTGAGGTTCGAGCTGCACCTCGTTGGGCGCGTCAACCCGCACTTTGGGGCCCCCTTGGTCACACGGATCAAAACGCTGCAGGAGAAATTTCCCGGGCTCCGTTACCATGATACGGCCGGTGACGACGAGGTGGCCCAGCTTTATGCCACTGCGCGGGCCAGTGTGTTTCCCACCCTGGCCGAGGGCTGCGGTCTTCCGCTGCTGGAGTCGCTCTGGCAGGGCGTGCCGTGTGTTTGCAGCGACCTGCCGGTCTTGTGCGAAAATGCCGGTGGTGGCGGGTGCCTGCCGGTGGCGGTCAACGACCGTGCGGCGTGGAAGGATGCGCTGCGCCGGGTACTGACGGATGAAACGCTGTGCAGCCGGTTGTCGCGTGAGGCGGCGGTGCGTGCGCTGCCAACTTGGGCGGCCGCGGCGGCGGCGCTGCGGGCGGAGCTGGGTTGAACCCGGCTCAGAGCTTCTTCACCGCGTAGGCCATGGCCTCCGCGATTTGCTCGAGCTGTTCCTCGGTGTGCATCGCCGAGATGGCGGTGCGGATCAGGTCCTTGCCGGCGGGTACGGCGGGTGCGATGGACATGACGGTGAAGACGCCCTTGTCGAGGAGCGCCTTCCAAAACGGGTAGACGCGCTCCTTCGAGCCGAGCACGATCGGCACGGCGGGCGTCTCGCTGTCCCAGATGTCGAGGCCCAGGCCCTTGAGCATGGCCTTGTACTTCTTCGTGTTGGCCCAGAGCCGCTCGAGGTGCTGCGGCTCGGTCTGCATGATCTCGAGCGCGGCCATGGCGGCGGCGGTTTGACCGGCGCTGATGGCGGCAGAGAAAATCGTCTGCTTCGAGTTGGTGCGCAGGTACTCGATCACCTCGCGCGATCCGGCCACGTAGCCGCCGGTGCTGGCGAGGGACTTGGACATGCTGCCGCAAATCAAATCCACCTTGTCGCCAAGCCCGAAGTGCTCGGTCGTGCCGCGGCCCTGCCGGCCGAGGACGCCGAAGCCGTGGGCGTCGTCGAGGATCGTGAAGCAACCGTATTCCTCGCCGATGTCGGTGAGTTCCGGCAGCCGGGCGATGTGGCCCTCCATGGAGTAGACGCCCTCGACCACGAGAAGCTTGGCGGCATTGAGATTGCTGGTGCTAAGCACCTCGCGCAGGTCATCCGGGCTGTTGTGCGAGAAACGCTCGACCGTGGCGTGGGAGAGGCGGATGCCGTCCCAGAGACAGGAGTGGAGGTTCTTGTCGCCAAGGATGACGTCGCCCTTCTGCGCAAAGGTCGCGACGGTGGTCATCACGGACATGTAGCCGGCCACATGGATGTGGCAGGCCTCCTTGCCGAGGAAGGTCGCGAGCTTGTCCTCGAGCTCGACGTGGAAGGAGCGCGAGCCGTTGGAGGAACGGGCGCCGTTGGTGCTCGTGCCCCACTGGCGGGTGGCGGCATTGGCCGCCTCGATGACCTTGGGATGGAAGGACAACCCGAGATAATCGTTGCTCGAAAGCATGATCATGTCGCGCCCGTCGAGCCGGACGGTCGTGTCCTTCTGCGACTCCATCGCGAGGTAATAGGGCGCGTATTTCAGCCGCATCTTCGTCGCGTAATCATCGCGGCAGCGGTTGAGAATCGCCTTTTTATTTTTAACGAAGAAGGAAAGCGCCATGGGAGCGATGGACGATGGGGACGGCGGGACGGGCTTGGCAAACGCAAAGGCGGGTCAAAATCACCCCCGGCGGGGCAATTCCTGTATCCAGGCGGCGACTTCGGCGGCATACGCTGACCAGGACCGAAAGGTGCGGGCCCGGGCCGTGGCGGACAATGCGGCGAGTGTTGCCGGGGCGGCGAGCAGTTGCGCGATGGCGGCGGCGAGGCTGGTCGCATCCACGGCCGCGAGGGCGAGGCAGCCCCCGCCGCGGGAAAGTTCGCCGAGGGCGCCCGACGCCGAGCAGACGCAGGGCCGGCCGCGGGCGAGACTTTCGATCACGGGCAGGCCGAAGCCCTCGGCCAGCGAGGGATAAACCGTGAAGGCGCAGGCCGCGTAGGCGGCGTCCAGGGCGGCGTCCGGGAGCGGACCGTCGTAGCGCAACGGCCGGCCCGCGAGTTGCAGGGCCCGCAGTTTTGCCAGCGCGAGTGCGCCGGTCTGCCGGTGGGCCGAGCCGACCAGGTGCAGTGCGAATTTCTCGCCGCGCGTCCAGAGCAGTTCGCAGGCCTCGAGCAGGGCGAGGTGATTCTTGCGGCCCTCGAGGGTGCCGACCGACAGCACGACGGGAGTTCCGGCGCAGGCGGCGGCAGGCAGATCCGCGGCGGGCGGGAGATCAACACCCAGGGAAATGGTTTTGACCGGCGGCGGGTTGGAGACCCCCAGCCAGCGCCAGTAGGCGAGGAGCGATTCCCGTGATTCGTCCGACACGGCGGCGATGCCATCGAAACGTAGTAACTCCTGCAGGTAACCGGGAAAACGGGCCACCGTGCCGGCGGGAGAAAGCTCGGGGAAGCGCAGGGCAATCGCGTCATGAAACACCGCCACGCGCGGAAAAACGTCCGGCAGGCTCGCGGCCACGGCGGGGGAGAACACCTCGGCGGTGAGGAAGCCCCGGTAGTCGCCGCGCAGGCCCAGGTCCGCGGCCCGGGTGTTGAAGCGGTGCCACCGGCTGCGCCAGCGGGCGGTCCACGGCCAGTGGGCCCCGCGCGTCGGGCTCGGGTCGGTGGCCGACAGGTTGGTGAGTTCCCACGCTTCGAGCGGCCTCCATTCCCCGCGATACGGATCATGCGTGACCGCGGTCGCCGTCGCGCCCAGTTCGCGGTGCAGCGCGCGGACCACTCGCTGGATGCCGGTGCGGGCCCGCGTGTGGCTGGTGTGGGTCAGATCGAGCAGGAGGGGAGGCATGGCGTACGGGGGTGGGCAACGGACTGGGGTGCCCCGGCGAGAGTCATGGTTGCGGCCCGGCGGAGACCGGTGGAGTGGCCGGCAGGTGCAGCTTGTACAGGGGCATACCGCCCCACAGCGGGATGACCGTGATTTTTTCCGAGGGAAAATCCTGCAGAATCCGCCGGATGGCCGGCTGGTTGAGGTTCCACGACTCGACCAGGAGATAAACGTCACGCTGCTGCCGCAGGCCCTCGCGCACCAGGTTCGGCGGGTCGTCTTGTACCGAGACAAAACCGGTCAGCCCGGAGTAAAGGCGGAAGGAACCGGCGAATTCGACGCAACCCACGAAGCTGTGGGCCGGCACGAGGGCGGCGACGCGCTGGACGACATCATAGTAGACGTAACCCTTGTTGCGCTCCCAGAGATCCTGCTGGCTCCGGCCAAACTGAATTTCCCACAGGGGGATCAAGGCGACCGAGGCAAACAGGACGACGATGCGCCAGTCGCGCCAGGGGGGACTGACCGCAGCGGTACACCAGCGGTCACGCAACCGGCTGAAACCGCCCGCGGCGAGCAGGAAAATCGCCGGATAGCCCGGCAGCAGGAAGCGCGTCCACCACCAGCGGTCGCCGCCTGAGCGCCAGAAGCAATAGAAAGTGAGGAAGACCGTGAACCACAGGATCTGGAATAATTTCTCCCGGCTCCATGGCCGCAGCCCCCATAGCGCGAGCGCGATGAGGACCGGGCTGCACTGGGCCAGGGTTTGCCAGAGATAGAACCCGACGTGCTGGGAAAATACCTCGCGGGCGAGGTCACCCCGGAAATCGGCGTAGCCGGTCCGCAGGGGACTGCCGTAGAGGGCAAAATTGTACAGGCCGTAGAGCACGACCGGCCCGGCGAGATAAAGCCCGTAACGGATGAGCCGGCGGTCGCGCCAAAGCGGCAGGACAAAAACGGCGAGAAACAGCACGTTCGTCGGCCGCACGCAAAAACTGTACCCGAGCACCCAGGCCGACAGCAGCAGCCACCCCCGGCGGTAGGCGAGGTAGGCACCGATCAGGCCCATGGCCGCGAGCAGATCGCTCATCAGGGTGGTGCTGCCAAAGACCACGATGGGAAAAAACGCCCACGCGAGGGTGAAGACGGCGGCTACCCAGCGGTCAGTAAAATCGCGGATCAGGAAGAACATCAGCAGGCACGAGCCGAGGCCGATGAGCGGGGTGACAAAAAAGGTGATCCCGGCGTAGCTGCCGAGGGCGAGCAGCAGGGGGAAACCAGGCGTGTATTGCGGTACGGCGTGGCTGCCCGCGACCACATAGCCGAAGGGCACGATGGCCGGGAACTGGTCGCACGGGAACGCGGTGGGCAGGAACACCCGGCCGGTCTTCAGCAGTTCGCCCTGCTGGTAGTAGCCATACCAGTCGGTCGCGCCCACGTAACGCTGACGAAAGGTGGCGTAGATGACGAAAATGCCGATCAGCAGGGCCGGGAAAATCCAGCGGAAGAAGATCCGATCCACCCGGGTGGCGGTCGGGGTCAGGGCGGCAGCGGTCATGGCAGGGCCCGGTCCAGGGTTTCGATGAAGCCCCAGGAATCGAAGTCGAAGGCGATCTCCGTCCAGACAATGACCACGGCGTCATACGATTTCAGCCGGGCCTCCCAGTCGATTTTTTTCAGGTCGGTGTCCTGCTTCACGGCACCGGGGATGCGGTAGACGGTGTTGAAATAATACAGCGACTCCGAGGGCTGCATGGCGTGAGCCGCATAGAGCTGGTCAATCAGCACCCAGCCGAAGCTGTCATGCACCCAGAGGATGCGCGGCAGCTGGTCGGTGGGAACGGCCTGCTGCGGCTTGAGCACGGGATAGGGCAGGGAGTGCGCGTAGGGCGCAGTGACCAGCAGATTGGCGAGATCGAGGAGGTCGCGGTCGGTCACGCGCGGCGGGCCCACCGGGGTGGAGGTGACGATGAACTCGGGCAGCGGGTGGCGCATGGCGGGGTTCAGCCGCTCGCGGATTTCCGCGAGGACGCGCAGCGAGGACTGGTAGCTCCAGTGGGTGCCGGCCCGGGCGAAGAGATTGCGTTCGCCGGCGGCCTTCCAAACCGCATACCGGGCGGGACCGTCGTAGTAGTTGATCCCCGCCGCCTGCATGAGTGGTCGCGCCAGCTCGAAGTCCGAGAGGTTATCCGCGGGTTTGCGTTTGCCGAAATATGCCGCCGGCACGTGCTCCGGGTAAACCTCCACCTTGCTGGGGGCCACGACCACGAGCAGCGGAATGCCGCGGCGGGCGAGTTTTTCCTGCACGGACTTGAGTCGCTGGACGACGGTGGGCACGGCGGCCCGCCACAAGCTGGGGGTCACCGCGGTCTCGATGTACTGGTATTCGAAGAACCAGTCGTGTTCGCCGGCGATGACGCGCGAGCCTTCCGAGCGCGGGTTGACCTCGCCGAAGAACGTGTAGGAAACCTGGTTGTCGAGCATGACCCAGCAGTTCCGCAGGCCGACGCGGACGTTGTACCAGGCCTCGATCTCGCGGGCGGTTTTGCCGGCCTTGAACTCCGTCCAATCCCACTTCACCGGCGGCGGCTCGGCGCTGACCCCGCGCAGCTTTTCCCCCTGTGGCAGGAACGGCCACACGGCCTGCAGGCCCACCAGCGCGAGGGTGCCGGTGAAAAGCGTGACGAGCAGGGTTGGCCAGGGTCGGCGGGTCATGGGGCGGCGCTCAGAAGCGGAAATAGATGAAGGGATTGTAGCTCTGGCCGGCGAGGGCGGCCGAGGCGAGGAGCAGGCAGGCCGCGGCGAGGGCGGTGCGCAGGGCGCCACCGCGGAAAGTGCGGGGCAGCGGGT
>CAIMAQ010000067.1 GCA_903839035.1 uncultured Opitutia bacterium | reverse complement strand
TCCTGTAGCGTCCACCAGTTTTCTTTCGGGTCTGAAAGAAAACCATCCTCCCGAAACCTTGGCGAAGTCGGGCTGATTCGCACCTGGGCGGCAACCTGGCACGCCGGTCTGGTGCGCAGGCGAAATGGCGACACTGCCCGCCTAGTCCCCGACCCGCGGGAAACGGGCCCAAGCGTGCGACGCCCCCCAGACGGGGACGATGAAGAAGAGGCCGGCGCTACTGCCATCAATCTTCGCGATCAACGAGCCGTCGACGGCCTTGGTCAGGGTGACGTTGGACTGCGAACCCCCCATGGCAATATATGGAATCACCCCGAAATCGGAGCTTTGCACATAAAAGACGTTCCCATTCACGCAGAAAACGTCGCACTCGTAATGATATCGCACGTCGCCCTGGAGGGTGATTTGCAGCCGAGCCTGGCTGTCGCCGCGGGCGTCCGGTTTTCCCGGCACGATTTTCAGACTCACGACCTTGGCCTCGGTCGGTCCGATCTTGGCGGTTTCCGGCAGAAGGCTGGTGAGCAGGATGGCCGGTTTGGCATCGCCCGTCGCGACGCCTGCGTTGGCATAAGCTCCCTCCAGGCCCCTGCCGTCCGAGCCGAGGGTGGAGAGATCCGGCCACGCGGCGGGATAATTTTTGTCTTTCTGGAGTGGCGCGGTTGAGGCGCATCCGGCGGTCAGGCAGACCAAGGCGAGCAGGCAGGCGGTTTTCATGGCGCGGGGGATTGTCCGGGTCAGGATTTTCGGGCCGCGGCGGCGGTTGAGCGGCCCGGGGAGTCGCGGTGCTCGCCCGCCGGCCGCGGGAAAAAACGCGCCCAGATGCGCGATTGCGAAAAATAGGGGACGAAGAACAAGGACATGCCCACGCCGGTGTCCTGGATCTCGGCGATCAGGGAACCGTCGGCGGCCTTGGTCAGCAGGACATCATGGTCGACGATACGATAGTGGATCAACGGCACGCCGTGCAGCACGCCGTTGCCGGACAGAGTATACGTGAGTGCCTTCCCACCCGCCTGATCACTGTGCATTGCCTTCACCCACACGCCTTCCTTTCCATCCTTGGAATCGGCAATGAACTCGATCGCCGGCCAGTTGATGGTGGAGAACTCCTCCTTGAAGTCAGTTGCCCGGAGGGTGATCTCCTTCGCCTCCGCGAATGCAGCCGCGTTCGGTTGGGGGCGTCCGTCGGCTTGGGGCGGAATCAGGCTGGCCAGGGTGATTGCTTCTTCCGCGTGGCCCGGGATGGCCACGACTCCCTGGTTGGCATACGTGCCGTTGAGCTCGGTGCCAAACTCCGCGCCTCCCGGGCGCAGGGCGACATACCCGGGCCACGCGGCGGGATAACCCCGGTCCACCGCGGGAGCGGTGGTGCACGCGGCAGCCAAGCCGAGGCAGCCCACCAGCATGGCCAACTTGGCGGCGTGGAATGTCGTTGGAATTGATGACTTCATTTCCCAGGCGTTTCCGCGAATTCGAGCAGGGTCGCAGCGCAGTACGTGCAGGGATATCCTAAACCCGTCGTCCGAGGTGTCTCGGCGTATCTTGGCCAATTTTCCGCGAATTTTGCGCGCCAGCCGGAGTGTCCCGGGGTTGCCAATGCGGGCCGGGCTGTTCTGCTCCCGGTGTTTTCCGGCGCGCGAAACGTTCCATGTCCCCGTCACTTCCCGTACCATCCCCGCTCCGCCAGGATAACCTGGATATCTTTCGCGGGCTCGCGGCCCTCGCCGTCTGTTTTTTCCATTTCACTAGCCGCGGATTTTTGCCGGACGGGGTCGGGACGCGGATATTCACGCACGGCTATCTGGGCTTTGACGTCTTTTTCGTCATTTCGGGTTTTGTGATCCCGCTGGCGCTGCACCGGGCGGGCTATGGCATCGGTGACTACGGGATTTTTCTCCGGCGCCGCTTTTTTCGCCTATTCCCGGCCTATCTGGTCTCGGGGCTGCTGGCCTTGGCGCTCTGGTATGCCAGCTCGCTGCATCCCGCCTTTCGGGGGAGCCGGCCGTACCTCACGGTGGTGCAAGGCCTGGGCAACCTGACGCTGACCGCCGATTTGCTGCACACGCCCTGGATCAACCCCGTGTATTGGACGCTCGCGATCGAGCTGCAGTATTACCTGCTCATCGGGCTGGTGTTTCCGTGGTTAGTCTCGGCGCAGCGCGGCCGGCGGTATGCGGCGATGGCGCTCTGGCTGCTCGCGCCGTGGCTTGGTCCGCTGCCGGCCACGGTCTGGACCTACGCGGCGCTGTTTGGCATGGGCGTGTTTGCCTTCATGCAGGCGAACCGGCTGATCACGATGCGCACGTGCGCCGGCTTGCTGATGGTGGCGGCGGTGGTGCACGGGGTGCGGAGCGACTGGCTGAGCTCCGGCGCCGGGCTGGTGACCGCGCTGGCCATCCTCCTGCTGCCACCGATCACGGCGCGACCGCTGCTATTTCTCGGGACCATTTCCTATTCGCTTTATCTCATCCACGTGCCCTTCGGCGGCAAACTCATCAACCTGGCGCGACGGCTGCCGGACAGCCCCGCGCTGCGCGTCTTGCTGCTGTTGCTGGTGACGGTGACAACCATCGCGACGGCCTGGGCTTTCTACCTGCTCATCGAGCGACCATGCCACGAGTTTTCCCGGTCGGCCCGCTTTGCCCGGCCGCGGAAGACGGAATAAAACGCGGTTAGCGAAGTACGTGAGTCTGGCCCGCGGCCAAGGCGATGGGCGGACGACCGTCCAACTGCAGCGTGCCGGTGATGCCGACGGGGAGGGTGACTTCGCCCGTGGTGGGGCCGGTCAGCTTCACGCGAATGAGGCCATGCGGTGTGGGAATCTCTCCCTCGGCCCAGGCTAGGTCGCCGAGCGCGGGGCGGATCGCGACCTCGCGATACCCGGGTGCGGTGGGCGTGACGCCGAGGATCTTGGCGGGGAGCAGATATGCGGGGCCGGCGGACCAGCCGTGGCAATGGCTGCGGCCGGCGGCGACGATGTGGTCAATGCCGGGCTCGCGACGGTCCACGATTTCCCAGGTTGTGGTCGCCCCGCTGCGGAGCATCTGGCCGTAGTACGACCGCATTTCGTCGAGCGCCTCGCGGGTCAGCCCGGCATCAAGCCACGCCTGGAGCAGATAGAATTCCATGAAGCCGGCCATGGGGCGGCGAACCGTGGCGTCAGCCTGCAGCAGCGGATAAATTGCCCGCAACTCGGCGGGCCTGACGGCGCCGGCGAGCAACGCCGCGGCGTGCGCGTGCCAGCTGCGCGTAGCCGTGGCGGGGAAATCGTCGCGGCACAGGGCGTGCGCGGGATCGCCGAACGTAGCGGCGGCCAGCGGCAGGCGGGCGCGGTGCTGTTGGCGGTAGGCTTCGGCCCGGGCGGTCTCACCGAGGAGATCGGCGAGCTTGGCGCCGTCGCCGAAGGCGGCGGCGATCTGGTAGGCGAGGGCGGAGCGGCTGCCCCACCAGTCCTTGTCGTCGGGCTGGTTGTCCGTGATGAATGTTTTCCCGCCCTTCGTCACCGCAAGGTCCACCTGGTCCAGAAATCCGAGCACCCCGTGCACCACCGGGCCGAGCTGGGTGGCGAGCGCGGTGTCACCGGTATGCAGCACATATTCCCAGACGCTGCAGACGAAATCCGCGCAGTAGTTGTCCAGTACCCACTGGTGCAGCCCGCCGGGCTGGGACAGATCACCGAGATAACTGATGCGCGGGTACATGTGCCCGCCGGCCAGCAGCGCCACGGCCGAGAGACTGCCGTTCTCGTGCCGGCACTGGGCGAACATTTCCAGACTGCGGCGGGCGAGGGCGGCGTCCCCGAAGAGGTAGTGCGCGCAGAGAAACTCCACGCGGTAGTCGCCGATCCAGAGCATGCCGTCGCGCTTGATGCCGTCCTCGTAGAAACCCTGCATGCACAGCCGGATCGTGCGCCGGCTGATCGCCCAAGCGTCGTTGAGCAGCGCATCGGAGCAGGTGAACGAGCCGAGGTCAGTGACGGGCGTGTGCTCGAGCGTCAGCTGCGCGCGGCGCAGCCGGAGGCGGCCGGGTCCATGCACGAGAATATTGACGAACCGAAACGCCCGCCGGCCCTGGTTGCGCACGGTCTGGGCGCCCGCTGGCAGCGACAGCACATCGCGCGGTTGGTGATACCAGTGTTCGGGCGGAAACGGGTCCTTCACCAGCAGGGCTTCCTCGAGATCCTCGCCCTCGATGAGCTCCACCGTGGTCGCGCCCTCGGCCTCGACGGTGAGTTCCAAAACGCCGACCAACTCCTCGCCGAAATCGAGCACGAGACTGGCAGGCTGCGCGGCGGGCGTGAACAGGGTTTCGCCGCCAGCGAGGCAGGCCGAGGGTTGGCTCACCCCGCTGGACTGCGTGACGGCGCGCGGCGCATGCGGCGTGTAGACGAGCGCGGCGGGCGTGATGGCTTCCATGAAGGCGGGGTTAGCAGAAGAGACGCGAACGAAACACCGCGCGACCCTGGCCGGCGCCGGTCACGCGCCAGACGCCGCCCGCGGAACTTTCGGAGGGTTCATCGCTGCCGCGCGCGCTGGTGACGAAGAGCTGGTCGAAATTCGCGCCGCCGAAGCAGCACGACGTCGGCCGGAGCGTGGGGATGGCGATCTCGTGGTCCACGGTGCCGTCCGGCCGGTGATGCACGAGCCGGCTGCCGTCCCAGCGCGCGGACCAGAAGCTGCCGGCGCTTTCCATGGCCAGTCCGTCGGGAATGCCGGACGCGGCCGGGGCTTCATGAATGACGCGCTGGCGGGAAACCTCCCCAGAGTCCGCGTGGTAATCGAACGCGAAGATCCGGCTGGTGGTGGAGCACGTCCAATAGAACGTCTTCAGGTCAGGCGAGAACCCCATGCCATTCGAGACACCGGTGCCGCGGAAGAGCAGCCGGCTGCGGCCATCGGGTTCGTGGAGGAAAACACCGCCGGAGGTTACACTCCGCCCGATCGTGCCGGCGAACACACGGCCGGAGGGATCAGCGGTGACGTCGTTGAACCGCTCGGAGCCCTCGTCGGCAAACGGGATGAGCCGCGTACAACGACCGTCGTCGCCGAGGCGCGCGATGTCGTTGACGCGGAAAAGCGCGAGGGCGCCGTCGGCCTCAAGGGTGAAGCCGCCGACCTTCGGCCCCGAGTAAATCCGGGTGGCCTGGCCGGTCGCCTCGGACCACGCGTGAACCTCACCGGCATCGATGTCGGCCCAATAGAAAACGTGTTTTTTTTCGTCCCACAGCGGATTCTCGCCGAGGCCGCAACGGGAGGGAATGAGCAGGGTGACGTCGGGCATGGTGAGGTCTTATTCTGAAAGGTGGTCGCCGATGTCTCCATCGGCGATTGGGGAATGCGACGAAAGGGGTGGGAAATTCGCCGGTGTGGAAACCGGCGACCACCTTGATACGTTCAGCTTGCTCATATCATTCCAGCAGCCAGCCGCCGTCCACGACGCAGTTGTGCCCGGTGGAGGCGCGGCTGGCTTCACTCAGGTAAAACAGAATGTGATTCGCGACATCGCCCGCGGTGATCTTCAGCGGCAGTGACTGCACGCCGGCGAGGTAGGCGAGGTGTTTTTTCGCCTTGGGGCCGACAAAATATTCGCCCACTTGGCGCTCGGTGAAGATCCAGCCCGGGGTGACGGTGTTGAGGCGGATGCCCTCGGCGCCGAGTTCGCGGGCCAGGCCGGTGGTCAAGCCGAGGATGCCGGCCTTGGTCGCCGAGTAGATCGAGCGCTTGGGCACGCCGAGGCGGTAATTGATCGAGGAAACGTTGACGATGGCGCGGCCGCGTCCGCGACGCAGGAACGGGGCGCCAGCCCGGATCACGAGGTAGTAGGCGCGCAGGTTGAGGTCCACGACCTCCCGCCACTTGTACTCGTCGCCGTCGGCGAGCGCGATCTTGGGATCGATGCCGGCGACGTTGACGATGCCGTCGAGGTGTGGGGTCAGCTTCGCGATTTTTTTGAAGAGCGCGGTGATTGCCGGGGCGCGGGCCAGGTCGCAGCGGAGCGAATGCAGGTTTTTATGGCGATAAGGCAGGGCTGAGCGCGCGATGCCCAGGACGGTGGCGCCGCTGGCCAGCAGGGAT
Source organism: uncultured Opitutia bacterium (assembly GCA_903839035.1). Classification (GTDB taxonomy): domain Bacteria; phylum Verrucomicrobiota; class Verrucomicrobiia; order Opitutales; family Opitutaceae; genus Opi-474. Next base: position 18,521 of record CAIMAQ010000067.1, on the reverse strand, counting down.
TCGGCCGTGGCCCGGCCGATGCCGGCGGAGGCGCCGGTGACGAGGACGACCTTGCCCGCCAGATCGGGCAGGGACAGGAGGGTGGCGGGGGTGGATTTAAGCGGGGTGGCCATGGTTACCAATCGATGACGGCGCCATCGCGGGCGAAGCTGCGGCGCGGGAGTTCCTGGGCGAAGGGATGCTTGGCGATGGCGGCCTCGTTGATCTCGACCCCGAGCCCGGGACGGCTGCCAGGATAGACGAGGCGGCCCTTTTTCTCGACGCGGAAGCCCCAGCTGACGATCTCGTCGCGCCACGGGACGTCCTGGTGAACGGCCTCGCAAATGAGATAGTTGGGCGTGGCGAGGCCGAATTCGATCGAGGCGGCGGTGCTGACCGGGCCCTGCGGATTGTGCGGCGCGATGGCCACGCCGTGGGCGTGGGCCATGGTGGCGATGCGGCGCGCCTCGCTGAGACCGCCGCAGTGCGTGATGTCGGGCTGCACGATGCTGGCGGCGCGGCGCTCGAAGAGTTCCTTGAAGGCGTGCAGCGAGGTCAGGCGCTCACCGGTGGCGATCGGGGTTTTCACCGCGCGCTGGATTTCGGCCATGCCCTCCAGGTGTTCGGGCCAGCAGGGCTCCTCGAAGAAGTAGAGATTGTAGGGCTCAAGCGCCTTGGCGAACTGCAGGCCCATCCGTGGCGAGGGCCGCGCGTGGCAATCCACCATGATGTCAATTTCATCGCCGACCGCCTCGCGCATCGCGGCGACGCAGGCCACCGCGTTCTTCACGGGTTGCACGCCCTCGATCATCACCTGCTCGGGTACGGCCATGGATTTGAAGGCGGTGAAGCCATCCGCGACGGCTTGGCGCGCGAGGTCGCCGAAGCGCTTCGCCTCCTCCACCGGCGTCGAATAGAAATCCTCCATCTTGCCGCCGCCGAGATGGCAGTAGAGCCGGATGTAGTCGCGGACACGTCCACCCCAGAGCTGGTGGCAGGGAACGTTGAGACTTTTGCCTAAAATATCCCACAGCGCGAGGTCGATGCCGGCCATGGCGGTGCCGCGGACGATACCGTTGCTGTGCCAGAAGTGCTGGCGGTACATCATCTGCCAGAGGTGCTCGATCCGGGTCGGATCCTCGCCGATCAGCAGCTCGCGCAGGTCCTGGATGGCGCCGATGACCGAGCGGGTGTGCCACTCGAGGGTGGCTTCGCCCCAACCGATGAGGCCGGGCTGGTCGGTGATGACCTTCACAAAGATCCAGTTGCGCATCCGGGCGTTGCAGACGCGGGTTTCGATTTCGACAATCTTCACCCGAGCAGGCTGGGTCGCAGGTTGGCCGGGGTCAAATCGGCAAACATCGGTCAATTTTATCGCGGAAGCGCGGAGGAACGGAAGCGCGGAACGATCCCATTCCCGGCCTTTTCCGCTCCTCCGCGCTTCCGCGACCTGATTGGGTGACCCCGAGGCCATGGGGATGGAACCGGGCGCATTGGCGCGGGACTGTGACAATGCGCGCCAGCATTGGCGCAGAATGGCCCCGGTTCGGCCTGCGGCCCGGGCTAAATCCGGGGCGTCGGCTGGCGTGGCTTATGCGAGGTAATTACCGCCATGGATTCCAACAAACTCACCCAGATGTCACGCCAGGCCGTCACCGACGCGCAGGCTCTCGCCCGCCGTCTCCAGCACAATGAGGTGGATACGGAGCATTTGCTGTCGGCGCTGCTGGGTCAGGAAAACGGCATCGTGCCTGGCCTGCTCGATAAGATGAGCATCACGCCCAGCGCGATGGCACTGGCTGTGGACCGCGAACTGGAGCGCCGGCCGAAGGTTTCCGGCAACGTGGACACGTCCAAGGTGTATGTCACCTCCGCGATGAACGAGGTGCTAACCAAGGCCGAGGACGAGGCGCAGTCGCTGAAGGACGAGTACGTCTCCGTGGAGCACCTGTTCCTCGGGCTGCTCGAGGTCGGCAAGCCGGACGCGCTGAAGAAACTGTTCAAGAGCTTCGGGCTCGACCGCGGCAAGCTGCTCAAGGCGCTGAAGGACATGCGCGGCAGCCAGCGCGTAACGACCGACAATCCCGAGGCGACCTACGCCGCGCTCGAGAAGTACGGCATCGACCTCGTGGCGCTTGCCCGGAAGGGGAAAATGGACCCGGTCATCGGCCGGGATGAGGAGATCCGCCGGACCATCCGCATCCTTTCCCGCAAGACGAAGAACAACCCCGTGCTCATCGGCGAACCCGGCGTCGGCAAGACCGCCATCGTCGAGGGCCTCGCCCAGCGCATCCTGCGCGGCGACGTGCCGGAGGGGTTGAAGGACAAGATCATCTTCTCGCTCGATATGGGTGCGCTGGTCGCCGGCGCGAAGTACCGCGGCGAGTTCGAGGAGCGGCTGAAGGCTGTCCTCAACGAGGTGAAGCAGGCCGAGGGCCGCATCATCCTGTTCATTGACGAGCTGCACAACATCGTCGGCGCCGGCAAGACCGACGGCGCAATGGACGCGGGCAATTTGCTCAAGCCCATGCTGGCCCGGGGCGAGCTGCACTGCATCGGCGCCACCACGCTCGACGAGTACCGCAAGTACATCGAGAAGGACGCCGCGCTCGAGCGCCGCTTCCAGCCGGTCCTGGTGGACCAGCCGTCCGTCGAGGACGCGATCTCGATCCTGCGCGGCCTGAAGGAGCGCTTCGAGCTGCACCACGGCGTGCGCATCCAGGACAACGCGCTCGTTAGCGCCGTCGTGCTGTCCAACCGCTACATTTCCGACCGCTTCCTGCCCGACAAGGCGATCGACCTGATTGACGAGGCCTGCGCGATGATCCGCACCGAGATGGACTCGATGCCGCAGGAGCTCGACGAACTCACCCGCAAGGTGCTCCGCCTCGAGATTGAGGAAACGGCGCTCGCGAAGGAGAAGGACGACGCCAGCAAGCGCCGCCTTGAATCCCTGCGCAAGGAACTCGCCGAGGCCCGCGAGAAGGCCAAGGGCATCAAGCTGCACTGGGAGAAGGAAAAGGGCTCCGTGGACAAGACCCGCAAACTCCGCGAGTCCGTCGAGCAGCTGCGCCTGGAGATGGAAAAAGCCGAGCGCGCCTACGACCTCAACAAGGTCGCCGAGATCCGCCACGGCAAGCTGCCCCAAATGGAGGCCGAGTTGAAGAAGCTCGAGAAGGCCGGCAACACCACGACGCTTTTTAAGGAGGAGGTTTCCGAGGAGGAGATTGCCGAGGTGGTGTCCAAGTGGAGCGGCGTGCCCGTCACGCGGCTGGTCGAGGGCGAGAAGGAAAAGCTCCTGCGCCTCGAGGAAGTCCTGCACGAGCGCGTCATTGGCCAGGACGAGGCCGTCACGCTGGTGACCGAGGCCATCCTGCGCGCCCGCAGTGGCATCAAGGACCCGCGCCGCCCGGTCGGCAGTTTCCTGTTCCTCGGGCCCACCGGCGTGGGCAAGACCGAACTGGCGAAGGCGCTGGCCGAAACCCTGTTTGATGCGGAGGCCGCGCTGGTGCGCATCGACATGTCCGAGTACATGGAGAAGCACAGTGTCGCGCGGATGATCGGCGCGCCCCCGGGCTACGTCGGCTACGACGAGGGCGGGCAGCTGACCGAGGCGGTGCGGCGCAAGCCCTACGCCGTGATCCTCTTTGACGAGATCGAGAAGGCGCACCCGGATGTGTTCAACGTGCTGCTGCAGGTCCTGGATGACGGCCGCATCACGGACGCGCAGGGCCGCACCGTGGATTTCAAGAACACGGTCATCATCATGACCTCGAACCTCGGCTCCCGCTTCCTGCTGGAAGGCGTGACGGGCGACACGATCTCCGAGAGCGTCCGCGAAAGCGTGATGGCGGAGCTGCGCAAGGCGTTCCGGCCGGAGTTCCTCAACCGCATTGACGAGACCATCCTGTTCAAGCCGCTGACGCTGGAGGAAATCACGAGCATCGTGGACCTGCTGCTGGCGGACCTGAACAAGCGCCTGGCCGACCGCCGGGTGACCGTGGGGCTCGATCCCAAGGCGAAGGAGTGGGCGGCGGAGAAGGGTTATGACCCGGTCTTCGGGGCGCGGCCGCTCAAGCGCTTCCTGCAGCGCAACATTGAGACGAAACTCGCGCGCGCGCTCATCGGCGGCCAGGTCGCCGAGGGCAGCGAGGTGAAGTTCACCGTCAAGGACGATGCGTTGGTAATGAAGTAATCGCGGCAGCGAAGATTTATCACGGAAACACGGAGGAGCGAAAACGCGGAACCTGCAGAGGGTTTCCACGTATTTCCGCCCCTCCGCGATTCCGCGATGAGTCTGGATCCGGGATTTTCTGCTTTGCGCCCCGGCGTCATTGCGCGAGCCTTCCCGTCGCATGTCCGCCGAACCCATCCGTTACTACGATCGCTACAGGAAATCCGTCGAAACCGAGGAGATCTACGGCGAGAAATGGCTGCGGTGGGCGTATGAGACAACCACCGGCCGGTTTGCGGTCTGGCTGGCCGCGCGGCGGATCTGGTTTTCCAAGTGGTACGGCTGGAAGATGAACCAGCGCGTGAGCGCGCTGCGGATCATCCCGTTCATCGCGCAGTACAACGTGGACGTGGATGAGTTCGCCAAGTCGGCCTTCGACTACCAGACGTTCAATGAGTTTTTCTACCGCACGCTGAAGCCCGAGGCGCGCCCGATCACCCCGGGCGAGTCCGTGGCGGCGTTTCCGGCGGATGGGCGCCATCTGGTGTTTCCGAACGTGGATACGGCGGCCGGCTTTTACGTGAAGGGGGCGACGTTCACCCTCGCGGAATTGCTCGGCGATGCGGACCTGGCAGGGCAGTTTGCCGGCGGCTCAATGCTGATCTCGCGGCTGTGCCCGGTGGATTACCACCGCTTTCACTTTTCCGTGGACGGGGTTCCGGGTGAGCCGCGGCTGATCAACGGCTGGCTCTACTCGGTCAGTCCGGTCGCGCTCCGGCGCAACCTGCGTTACCTGGTCGAGAACAAGCGCGAGATTACCCAGATCGCCAGCGCGCAGTTCGGCGCGGTGCTGATGATCGAGGTGGGCGCGACGAATGTCGGCGCCATCCGGCAAACCCACGTACCGGGCCGGCCGGCGGTGAAGGGAGCGGAGAAGGGCCTGTTTGCCTTCGGCGGCTCGTGTGTGATCACGGTGTTCCAGGCCGGGCGCATCCGCTTCGATGCCGATCTGGTTGCGCAAAGCGCCCAATTCCGCGAGACCTACGCCCGCATGGGCGACCGGCTGGGCTGCGCCTAATTTTCAACTTTCGATTGCGGAAGAAGGCACGGACGCCCCTCCGGCCGGCCCAGAATCCCCGCTTGCGTGCGGGGATTCGAAATTAGAAAATCGAAATTAGAAAATCCTACGCCCGGGTGGTGGAATTGGCAGACACGACGGTCTTAGAAGCCGTTGCCGCAAGGCTTGCAGGTTCGAGTCCTGTCCTGGGCATCATAACAACTTACAAAACTTATCAGTTACCGGCAACTAGGTCATTGACAATCGCATTGACAGATACAGTCGGGTTTTGCACTATGTGGCATGCGAACCACGAAGCCGAATGTGAAGCGTTGGAAGTGGGGTGGGCCGAAATCGCAGTGGGTCGTTGACGGCCTTCGTGAGGAAAACGGCAGACGGATTCGACGGTTTTTTGCTTCCCGGGATGCCGCGAACGAATGGCTGGCAGAACGCCGACCGGAGCTGCGCAACCAAGGGCGAGCTTCGATGGCCCTGACCGATGGGCAGAGGGTCGACGCCGTGCGTGCGCTCGCGATTTTGGCGCCTCACGGTGCGACACTCACATCGGCGGCAGAGGTGTTTGCTGAGCGCGCAAAGCTTCTTTCGCGAACCGTTACGTTTGCCGCCCTACGTACTGAGTTGCTCAAAGCCAAGCGCGCGGACGGCAATTCCAAGCGTTACCTATCTGATCTGAACCATCGTCTAAGTAGGGCTGGTGACGTGTTTGACGACCGGCTTGTCGCCGCCATCGAAACCCGCGAACTTGATGATTGGCTCCGTGCGCTTGAACTAGCGCCAACAAGCCGGGTGAACTTTCGGAAAGTTCTGCGGACGGCATTCGAATTTGCTGTCTCCCGGGGATATGCACGTGACAATCCGGTGGTCAGAACAGCTGAGGTCAAAGCCATCCAAGCTGCACCAGGAATATTGACGCCTAAAGAGATTGGCGCACTCCTAGCGGAGTCTGACCCAAAGATCCTACCGGCGATCGCCCTTTCAGCCTTCGCTGGACTCCGCGATGCTGAAGTCGGGCGGATGACTTGGGATCGAATCGACCTTGCCGGTGGCCACGTAAAAGTGGATGCCGCGATAGCGAAAACTTCGAGTCGGCGTTTGGTTCCGATTGCTGACAATCTACGTACTTGGCTGGCGCCTTACGCGCAGAAGGCCGGAAATATTCGTCCGTCGCCGAGAATCAGCTACCCCCTTTACCGCGCTGCCCGAGAGGCGGCGTTGAAGAAACTCACTGAGGCAGGTGAAGTCGCTCCTAACCTCAAGGAATGGCCCCACAACGCTCTTCGACACTCGTTCGCTTCCTATCGCATGGCACTCGTCGCCAATGCCGCCCAAGTTGCAGAGGAGTGTGGTCACAGTGTGCAAATCATGAAACAGCACTACCGTGAGCTTGTGACCAAGTACGAGGCGGAGGCGTGGTTTTCCGTGCTTCCCAAAAAGACTGCAGAAAACGTCCTGACTTTTGTTCAAAGTGCTGCGCTCGCATTTAAATCTTAGCACCCTAATTTCGCTAGTGTCGTCAGGATAAGATGTTGTAACTCTTGTAGCTGTTGACGAAATCAAAAAATCAACGGCTTCATTGGCGCGTCGCATGCGCTCCAATGGCAACCTAGCACTGATGGACGCGACGAGCTCTGCTTCGTCGCGCCGCGAGTTCATTTCGCTTCATGAGCTCGCTGTCGAAACCGGCACCAGCACCCGCTTTTGGCAAAAGGAGATAGCGCGCGGCCGGTTAAAGGCGCTGCGTCTAAGTTCACGCATCACAAGAATTCGGAGATCTAGTTTCGAGAAATATTTGGAGTCGACTGCGACATAATCCCGATGAACACGATGCACGCGATCTCCTCGAGAAATCCATCAGTCGGCACAAGCGCCGCTCTTGTCTGTGAACGCATCCGCAGGATCCGGGAGGACATCACAGCAGCAGAGTCGAAAATGGATCGCATCCGCACTCGGATCGAACGTGACCGGCAAGCCCTCTTCCGCATGGAAGCGCGTTTACCCGCAACTGAAAATGAACATCTGTGACTCAAATGGTGCCTCGTGCCAGCCGCGTCCACTTGAGATCTACGAGGTTCTCGGGGACGATGCTGTCTTGCTTCCCCTGCCAGTTGGAGAGAAGGGCTGCCTCAAGAAAGGTTGGCCGCAGTTCACCGTGGCCGAAACCAAGACGCCGCAATACCAAGCCGAACTCGAGTCTTGTGATGTCGCAGTTCTATTAGGCACTCAAGGGAACGGTATTTGTACGCTAGATTGTGATGATGATGATGCTGCGGACGCAGTGCTTCGTCAAAACCCTTGGTTAGAAAATACTCTTCGCACGCGCGGTGCGCGAGGGTGCAACTTTTGGCTCCGCATTACGGGCGATATCCCCAAGTCGTGCCAAGTTTCTTTGGCCGGGAAGATAGTAGGCGAGTGGCGAGCCGACGGCAACGCTACGAAGATTGCCGGAGTCCACCCCGAGACCGGTCAGCCGTATCAATGGTTACTCAGGGATAAACCCTTGAAAATTGCCTTTGGACAAATTGTCTGGCCCAGCGATTGGACAGGTTCATGCATAAAGACCGAATTTGACCATCTCGTAGAGAAATGGGGTGAACCCGGGGAAACATACATAGATAAAAAAACCGGCCAGATTAGGCTGGGCATGCTCAATCAACAGCATTGGGCAGCTCGGTTGATGCTGACGCACGACTGCTTATTCGAGCCCAGCGAATCCCAATTCTATAGCTATGTGCCCGACCGTGGGCTATGGGTTCCAACGACACGCGCCACGCTGAAGGTCGACCTGGCTGCCGACCTGCGTCAGTGGGGTGTCGAGAACGACGTCGAAACGCCCGTCCTCCGTAGACTGACCGATGGTTTGTTAAGCAGCATTTTGCGTCAAGCCGAGGGCGCGGCGGAGGCCAAAGGAGTGTTCTCACATCCGAGAACACTCATTCATGCGGCAAACGGGATGGTGGACATTATCGCGACGCCCCCGGTCCTCCGACCATTCGATCGCGGCTATTTCTCTCGAAATCAGACACCGTACGTGTGGCTCCCAAACGCCGATTGCCCCCGGTTCTTGGGGGAGCTTCTCGGGAGCGCTCTTGATGGGGACGATATCGCTCTGCTCCAGCGCTGGGTTGGTTCGGTCCTGCTCGGCGGGAACCGTGCCCAGCGAATCATGCTTCTGACCGGCACTGCAGGCGGAGGAAAAGGCACCCTCATGGAGATTATCGAACAGGTCGTAGGGCGGGAGAATGTTGCGCAACTCCGCACCGAACTTCTTGCCGAACGTTTCGAATTGGGACGAATTGTCGGCCGAACCCTTCTCTGCGGGAAGGATGTCGACGCTGACTTTCTCCAAGAGAAAGGAGCGCATGTCCTCAAGGCCATCGTCGGGCATGACCTGCTCACTGCCGAGCGCAAGGGTGGCAATGGCGCGGAAAATTTTTGCGGAGACTTTGGGGTCGCTGTCGTCGCAAACAGCAGACTCCGAGTCCGTTTACAGGGCGATGCCGGTGCATGGAGGCGCCGCCTCATCTGCATCAACTACTTGATGCCGAAGCCAACGCACAGGATCGTAAACTTTGCCCGCCTACTCCTGGACGCGGAGGGACCTGGAATCATGCGTTGGGCCGTCGATGGCGCATCACTTCACCTGAAGGAGCTCGAGGAGCATGGTGACTTCCAGCTTACCCCGGCACAACTAAAGCGCGTTGATGCTTTGCTCTCAGAGAGCGATTCTATCCGGCAATTCGCTGAGAAAAGCCTTTCCACCAATACGGAAACGGACGTTACGGTTTCCGAAATCATTGAAGCGTACGTCGAGTTCTGCAATATAATGGGTTGGTCGCCGCTGCCTGAGCACATTGTCCAACGTCAACTGACAGACGTAATGTTGGACCTATTTGGCATCTCCCGCAGCCATGACATCAAACGTTTGGGTCGCTCCCAACGGGGTTTCAAAGGCGTGCAGCTGGTTAAAGGAGACCGCGCACAATGAGCTTGATCCTGGAGAAGCTGGAGGGCGTCCGTGATCGTGGGGCGAAGATCATCGCACGCTGCCCCGCCTGTGCCGCTTCTGGCCAGGATAGGCGCGGTGAACACCTCATACTTTACCCAGATGGGCGTTATGGTTGCGTCGCATTCCCGGGTGATTCCGATCACCGGCGCTTAATCTGGAGGCTCGCCGGAAATGGAACAGCCTCTGATGCACCCGTCCGAACCGTCCGCGAAATGATCTGGCGTGGGTGTCGACGGCCTACGTCGCAATATCACGGACGCTTCGGACGGCTAACTCCAATTCCTCCGCGTGAGGTGAGAAAAGTGATGGAGACAGTATGTGAGGGAGTAACAAACACTCGTCCTAGCCGTCCGAAACTGATTTCCACCGGGCTTGGCTTTACTGTCCAGAAGCACGCATTGTTTCCATTCGTGCCCCTGGACTTACCTTTCGTTGATGGTGGACGGTACCAACTTGCAGATGGGACTGAGTGGCCGAGCCGTCTCGATCTATATCACGCCGATCCAGCCGGTCCTTGGATCCGGCGAAATGGCGTCTTACTCGCCGTCGAGCCGATCTATGAGCCCGACACATGATAAGGACTGTTCCAGTCGAGTTCGGGGCCAATGGCCTCAAATACCGCCAAGTAACACGCGCTGGCCAAGTTGCCGTTTATTCCGTCCAGAGCAAAGCCGGGAAGATCTATGGCTTCGAGGTGGTCATGCTCAAGATAGCACCAGCTTGTACTTTCATGGGTGAATTCTTTCCCGACCGGGAGGTTTACCCGAGTAACCAAGACTTTGGGTCGACGGGCTGGTATTTCCCGTCCCGCAAGGACTCTGAGCGACTATTCCAAGAGCTGTGTAAACGCCCAAAACAACCCCCACTGTCGCAAAACCTAGCTGTTCTGAAGGTCTCGACATAGGCCAGCCAATCCAGAATTATGGCTCAATTCCTGTGTGTCGCCTCGCGCGCGCCCGCGCGCAAGGAGTTCTCGCGCGATGAAGACGTATTATCCGCTTCAGGTCAGTGCTGGGACCAGTGGCGCTTCCAATAGCCGCGGCCAGTCGCTGCAGGTATTACATTAGATTCGGATCGGTTGGGCGGTCTCACCCCGCCGGGCGATTGAGGATTCGCCTTAACGTAACTCGCGAGGAGGCGGCGCATCGTTGGCGTACGCGTCAATTCATGAAGTTCGCTTGGCAATAGCGCCTGGTATTTGCCGAGAAGTTCGATGGCTCTAGCTATTTTGGCTGGTGAACCCTCCAGAAGGCGTCGTCTCAAATAGGCCAAGTCTCTTTCCGCAGGGTGCATCTTTCCGCCAGCAACCCGCAGCTGAATTCGGCTCTAAATCCCAGCCTAAACTCATCGATCAACCCGCAGCTGAATTCGGCGATCAACCCGCAATTGAATTCGAGCCTCAACCCGCAACTAAACTCAGCGATCAACCCCACGCTGAATTCGGCGATAAACCCGACTCGCTCACCATGGTCCGGTTTCTATGTGTTCAATCTCGATGGTGAACTTCAGGGCCTGGCGGTGTGGGCAAAGGCGGGAATGCTTCTGTCTTTCATGGCCAATGGTAAATGGGCCGGCTATATTATCGCCAATGGCGCTGGTGGGTTCAACCAGTTTGACCTGCAGGGCAACTGGATAGGCTATCTGGTTTCCAATTCGGGCAAGGGCTACAATTTTTTCAATGTAGATGGCGCATGGGGTGGCTACATGAACTGACCTGCGTCCCTCATTTGACAGGTGTGGTATAATGAGCGCCGTTCCTTCTATTGCGCATCGTTAGAGTGGCTTCCTCCTTGTTGGAGATCGCCCGCCAACCGAGCCTTTGTTTTCCGCCTAGCGGATAAATGCGGGTCACGGTGGTCCATTGATGTGAGAGGCTGTGCCTCTAAAAATCCTCAAGCCCAGCTTGAGAGTTTTTGTCTCGATGCGCACCCGCAGGAGCAGCTATCCGTCCCATGAAAAACAATCGCCTTGCCTCTCTCTCCACGGAGCAATCCCAATCGGCTGTTTTGCCTCACGAGATCGTCTCCAACCTGCTGCATTTCTTTCAGGAATTTGGCTTCGAGTGCGATGCGCGCTTTGCCGGCCGTGCCTCGGTGCTCGCCTTCACCAATGCCTTAATTCTGGCCAAGGAATATCCCACGGACGCGGCCAACCTGATTCAAGCGCTCGAACTGCCGGCTGCCGTCCAGGAGCTGGCCCGTATCATCGCGGCCGAATTGGTGACGGAAGTGCCGGACGATGACGAATGGGTGACCAACCTCTGGCGGAGCCTGCCGGCCCATTGGGCGCAAACGCCGGCGCCCAAGGGGCCCAATTCGCTGAATGCCCAAATCGTCTTCAGCCTCTCTGTCGGCCTCGCGGTAGGCACCCACGAGGCGGATTTTGCGGCCCTGCTTGTGAAACGCGTCTTGCTGATGAATGTAGAGAATCGGTTTATCGCCTGCCGGCTGAACTATTGGTCGGACAACCAATTTCGGCCGTTCAGCTCTCCCTTCCTCGAATTCGTCAGCTACTATTACGGTGGTCGGCCGGTCGAGCGGCGCGTCATGCTCCAGGAAGCGGGTGAGACACAGGCGTGTGCGGCGCACCTGCCCAACCCGTGGCGGGTCGCCTTCTGGGCGGAGCAGGGCTGGGCCCGCGGCCGCCATCTCGCCGAGCAGCACCCGGATGTAGTTCGACGCTTGCTTGAGGAAGCCTCGGCGGAGAACCGGGCCTTTACACTGAAACTTTATCAGGAACTGGTCATCAAGCCCGCGGAAGCGAACGGGCGGGTCGACATTGAACAGGCGACCCTGGCGTTTTTCGCCAGAAGTGAAGGCGGGCGGTGCGCGGTCGAGCATTGCAGCGGGGATCAGCCCCGGAAAATGGCCCGGCTGGCTTTCGATTTTTCGTTATGGATGGGAATTGTTTCCGCCCTGCCGATCCCGCGGGAGGAGGCGGCCTGATGAAAGAAACAACCGAGCGACGTGCCGGCATCCTGATTGTCCCGGATGATGTCTCTTCGCTTGTTTATGCCATTACTCGAAGGCGCTGACGCTTGTGTATCAGCGCGAGGTCCACAAATTACTAACTATGCAAACGCATCATGAATGGTTCGACAAACCGGCATCACGCCGGGGCGCGAACCTGCCAACCGAGCTTGGGAAGAGCTACGGTGGCCTCTTGGCGACAAGTCGTCGCCAAGGATGTGGGGACTATTCCCTAAATAAATTCCCCATGATGCGAATGCAGCTTTCCAGCTCACCGCATCATGAAACAAGAGACTAAACTCGCCCTGCGATTCCGGGGTGGCGACCGCCACCACCTGTTCAACAATAACGGCACCTGGTTTGTCCGTTTCAGTGTCCGCGAAGCGGCCTGGTTCAAGGCTGACCGCCGGCTGGTCGCCTCCCTGGCCACCAAGGACCTGAACGTCGCCCGCGAGCGGCGCGATACATTCTTCGCGCACCTTAAGCTCCACGCGGATTTGGATCAGCGACTCAGCTTCGCCTGGTCAGAAGGGAGGGCCGCCTGATGAGCACCGGCAATTTCCTCTTCACCTCAGAATCCGTATCCGAAGGGCATCCCGACAAGGTCGCGGACGGCATTTCGGATGCCCTGCTCGATGCCTATCTTGCGCGGGACCCCAAGGCACGCGTAGCCATCGAAACCCTCTGCAAGGACGGGCTCGTCGTTATCGCAGGAGAGGTCGCCACCGAGGCTCCGCTCGCATCGGCTGAAATCGACCAGGTGGTTCGCCGGACGATCCGGGACATCGGCTACACGGAACCAAGTGAAAAGTTCAGTGCGGATCACGTCGTGATCACCAATGCGATCGGCCAGCAGTCCCGGGCCATCGCCCAAGGGGTGGGCTACGGCAAGGAGCAGGGGGCCGGCGACCAAGGGCTCATGTTTGGCTTTGCGACGGATGAGACCCCGGAGCAGCTTCCACTGCCCATCTCGCTCGCGCATGCGCTCACTCGGAAGCTGGCGCAGGCCAGAAAGTCCGGCGAGGTGGCCTGGCTCCGACCTGATGCGAAGTCCCAGGTGACAGTGCGCTACGAAAAGCATCGGCCGGTGGAGGTGACCGATGTGGTGGTCTCCACCCAGCACGTGGGCGGCCAGGACCAGACGGCAATCAAAGCGTGGGTCGGCAATGTGCTGCTCCCTCGCGCCCTGGGCCAATGGCACCACGCCGGCATCAAGTCCTACATCAACCCAACCGGGGTGTTTGACACGGGTGGTCCCGAGGGTGATTGCGGGGTCACTGGCCGCAAGATCATCGTCGATACCTACGGTGGCTTTGCCCGGCACGGCGGCGGCGCCTTTTCCGGCAAGGATCCCTCCAAGGTCGATCGTTCTGCCGCCTACTACGCCCGCTACGTGGCGAGGCAAATCGTCCTGCGAGGTCTGGCCCGCTGCGCTGAGATTCAGGTGTCGTATGCCATCGGCGTCGCGCAGCCGGTGTCCATCACGGTCGATACGCGTGGCACCGGTGACGATGTCCTGGCCGCGCAGTATGCCGCCCAGTTCGACTTCCGGCCGGGTGCCATCATTGAGCAGCTCGATCTGCTGCGGCCCATCTACTCGGCCACGGTGAATTACGGCCACTTCGGCAAACACGATCTGCCCTGGGAAGCCTGAGCGTTCGACACCCCTGACCAAATACCATCATGTGTGCTCGCACCCACTTCCTGCGCCAAATCGGCGTTTACGGCTACGACCAGGTCGAGCCAATCGTCCTTGCGGCCCTTCTTTCCGAGGATCCGTTGCTCCTCATCGGCCGGCACGGCACGGGCAAGACCTACCTCCTTAACTCGCTCTCGGAGGCTCTGGCGCTGGAGCACCGGCATTACAATGCCAGCCTTGTCTCGTTTGATGATTTGGTCGGGTTTCCCTATCCGGACAAGGACGGGCTCTCGATCCGGTTTATCGAGACTCCAGCCACGATCTGGGGCGCTGAATCCGTGCTCGTGGATGAGCTGAATCGCTGCAAGCCCGAGCATCAGAACCGATTCTTCTCCTTGGTGCATGAGCGCCGGGTCCAGGGCATGCCGCTGACCAAGCTGCGCTACCGGTGGGCAGCGATGAATCCGGCGGGCGAAGAGAACGGCTACCTTGGCGCCGAGCCGCTCGATCCTGCACTTGCCGATAGATTTGCCTTCATCGTGACCGTGGCAGACTGGGCGGATCTTACGGCGGGCGAGAAGGCTGCCGTCACGGATCCGCGGGGCGACGGGGCGATTTCCCGCGACGGCGGACAGCTCCGGCAATTCCTCGGCGAGCGGCTCGTGCGGTTCCAAAGTCTGCTGCAGTCGCCTCCCGCCCATGTGCTCGGCTATGCCTCGACGGTGTCGACGACGCTCGGCCAGGCCGGTCTCCGGCTCTCGCCCCGGCGCACGCGTCAGCTGGCGCGCAATCTACTTGCTGCCGTCTGTGTCTCCGATCTTCCCCACGAACGGCTTTTCCGGCTGGTCCTGCGGGCAAGTGTGCCCCAAGTGGCCACGGGCGAGGCGGCGCCCCGGGAGACGATTGATGCCGCGCATAGCGTGGCGTGGGATACTGTGGCGCTGACGGGTCGCGAAAAATGGCTTCATGAGTTTGCCCTCGAGACCGACCTTGCCAAGAAAGCCGAGCTGCTGCTCACCGGTTGTCCCGATCCTGACACCGGCAGCGTGGCAGTCTCACAGCTGCTGGCCGGTGAGGCACCCGAGCGGGTGGTCGCATTCGCCTTGGCCGTCCAACCGCATCTGATGGAGTGCGCCAACTCCCCGGTCGGAGCCGATGGTCTGAATGATCTGGGGCGCATCCTGTCCGAGGCCAGCGAGGTGAAAGCCGACCTGGAATGGCGGGATCCGAATCGCAACCCCATGAGTCCTCCCGGGGGAGGGAAATGGGATGCGGCCGTCCCCGGGCATGAGTTGGCCGTGAAAGCTATGGAGGATTGGCCCAAGAAGCGCCAGCTGCGGGCAATCCATTATCTCGATCACCTAGTAGCCAAAAGCAGGAAAGTCCCGGAAAACTGGGGCGACTTACTGCGGGACTTCGAGCGCTGCGTCACCACGGCGGGGCACATCCGTAATACCGAACAGATCAAATCCTATGGGCCCGCCCTCGTATAACTGCGTGCATCGCCTGCGCAGCTCGCTGCTGAAGCCGTCCGAAGGCGAGCAATTCTTCCGGCAGGGCCTCGTGCTGGCCTTCGGACTTGAGGAGGCACCGTCGCGGGTGGAACGCGCCCGGTCCCTGCTCGCCCGTGAGGGTCTGCCCGATGTCGCGGCGGCGCGGGAGCGCTTTCACCTTCCTGCCGGTCGCTGGCTTTGCCGACCCTACACGGACGGTCAGGTCTACGATAATACGACGGATGAGGAACTGGGTATCATGGGCGGCATGGTGTTTACGAACGATGAAGGCTTTCGTCCCACCGCCCTGACTCCCTTGCTTTGTGCTCTCATCCTTGGTCTCTGCGGACCTTCCTACTACGCGGCTGACCGTCCCCTGATCTGGAGCGAAGCCCGCCTCGGTCGGCGCCTCGTGTTGTATCAGGCGGCAAACTTCTACGACGAATCCCCATGATGATCGACGAGACTGGATTTCATGCGCTCCTTGAGGAGTTGACGCAGGAGAATACGCTCGCCTGCCGTGGCCTGCTGGGGATTTCACGGCTGGAATTCACGGACTCGGTCCCCACGGCGGCGGTGTCACTGGAGGCCCGGCCGGTCCTCCGCGTGAATCTCGATTTCGTCCGGAAGCACTGCCAGCGTGAGTCGCACGTAAAGGCTCTCCTGGTGCATGAGTTCCTTCATATTCTTCTTCGGCATACCCTCGAGATTCGGCACATGACCCCAGCAATCAACATCGCGCTGGATGCGATCATCAACGCCATCATTCACCGGAAGCTCGGGGCGGACTTCAGCAGCTTCATGAGCTCGTATTACGCCACGGCGCAAGGGCCATTGGTGCTGCTGCGCAACAGCGATGCCGTGGACAATGAGCACTGCATGCTTTTTCGCGGAGAACAGCCCGGCGCGAATTTCCGGCCTGATCCTGCGCGGCTTGCCACTATCAAGTGGCTCGGGGTGGAGGGCATTCAGCTCTGGAGTTCAATCTACAAGGGGAAAGCCCTCCACGAGGATGTGCTGGAGTTCATGAAAGCCAAACGTATCGAGCAGTGGCAAACCATGCTGGCCAATGGCTCTCCCGTATTCCTCGGCAACCATGCCGGAGATGACGCATTTGATCCGGACGATATTCCAGGCGAATTGGCCTCCAAACTAAGGACATCGGCCAAGGAACTGGCGGGACAGGGCATTCTTCCGGGTCACGCGGCGCATAAGCCTGGCGACATGTCGGTGCCTCTTGCGCAGGTCCCCGCCATAGCTGCATGGGAAAAATTGACGCTCCAATTGCTGCGAAGACTGGTTGTTCCTGACCGCCGGGGTGGCACGCGAGAGTTCCAGCCCGCGTGGGCTCATCTACCGGTGTTGAATGAGGGAGACCGCCGGGGATTGCTGCGAAGTCTATGGAACCCCCTTGTGAGCGAGATCACCTGGCCCACGCATCGCTCTCAACCCCGCGGCAGTGTGGCAGTATATCTCGATGTAAGCGGTTCGATGTCGGGTGAACTTAAGTCACTGGTGGCGCTCCTCCACCGCTTTGAGCGCCATCTCAGGCGTCCATTCTGGGCTTTTGCGAACACAGTTGAGCCGGCTCACCTGAGGGGCGGCCAGTTGGTCACTCGCTCCACCGGAGGAACATCAGTTGCCTGCGTCCTCAATCATCTGCGGCGCACCCGGCCGGCAAAGGCACTCATCATAACCGATGGCTTTGTTGAAAAGCTCCGGTCCAGTGACTACGTGGTTCCCGGAACCAGCATCGAGGTGCTGCTTACTTCCAAAGGAACCCCTGACGTGATTCGTTCGTCGGGTTGGCCAATAAGTCAGCTTTCTCCGTATAGCATAGGGACAACGCAATATAAGGGTGCGGCCTATGCTTGCGGCCTATTGGCAAATACCGTTTCGTTCAAACTCAACCTGACCCCTGCACCATGGCCGATCGCAACAAAGTAGACTACTACTCCGTGCTTGGGGTGCCCCGGACATCAACGCCTGAAGAAATTAAGGCCGCCTATCGCACGCGCGCCAAAGAGCTGCACCCCGATAAGAATCGTGCTGAGAATGCCACTGCAAGATTCCAGCAACTGCAGGAGGCGTTTTCCATTTTGGGAAGCCCGGAACGGAGGCTCCTCTATGATCAGGGCAATTATGCGGCAGCGGTCGATCCCGCCACTCAGGCCACCGAAGCCGAATTTGATCCAGTCCCCTGCGATGGTTGTCACTGTATTTCGGCACAGCCACGTTTCGTTCAGTATGACCGGGTCATCAGTATTATTGTCGCATCTTACAAGATACGGCCCGCAGGGGTATTTTGCCCAACCTGCGCATCCAAGCGGCTTTTCATCAACACGCTCATTACCGGGGCAGTAGGGTGGCTCGGTTTTTGGGGGATCTTTTGGAGTATTGCAGCCATCATCAGAAACGTCAGCGGCGGGACCAAGTCGCCGGGCGTGAACGCCTTTCTGCTAGGCAAACAAGCGGCCTACTTTATGCAGCAGGGTAAGGCGGATCTAGGTTATGCACTCGCGAATGAGTCCCTGGAGTTTTTTAAGAAGGCGGGGACAGGAGATTCGGATTACGCCTTAGGTAAGTCAGGTGCTGAAGTTGCGCGATATATTCTGAACCAGTCGACAAGCAAACGAGTGCGGCTGCGCTCTCGCTGGGCCGGTTGGCCGGTGCCGGCACGATATGCTCTCGCTGGGCTGGCGGTCCCAGCAGTTTTCTGGGCAGCGATTTTCAATTCTTCGGAAGAGACCAAACGACAACCACAGTTAGCCTCGAGTTATGCCAGATCATCGGCACCCGCCGTGACCAGTGCGCCACCAGCTGAGCAGTATGTAGATATGACCGGGCAAGATGGGCATACTTACCGTGTGTCGATGTCTGACTATCGTCGGCTGAAGCCGATTTTTGACAATCTCGAGTCCAGGCAACCAGGACTGAAGGCCAGTATAGATGATGTTAATACACGCCACACTCAGTTGGAAAATCAACGGGCCAGCGTTGATGGATCGAACAGTTATTCCGTAGATTCGTTTAATAATAACGTAGAGGCATGGAACAGATATAATGACCAGCTAAGGGCTAATCTGGCGGCATTCGACCGGGAAATTGACGCCTATAATGCAGAGCTCGAACGAGTGGGCCGGAAAATCCGTTAGCCACCCATTTAAGGAGTGAAACCATAAT
>CAIMAQ010000066.1 GCA_903839035.1 uncultured Opitutia bacterium | reverse complement strand
TGCCGTCGCCGGTCGCGACGCCAACCGAACCGAACGTGGTGTTCATGCCACCGATCTTCGTGTTGCCCAAGGCAACGCTGCCGAAAGACCAGGCGGTCGAATTCGCGGTTCCTAGGGTCCCCGCGGTGCTGGTGTCCCAAACGGAACCGCCAAACACCTTGGTGCTCGAGGCCGTGCCTTGGGCGCCCCAGAACAGCAGGCCGTCCGTGGCCCAGGTTGCGTCAACGGCATTCAACGAGGAGTTGAAGCTGCCGATCAGCGTCTGGGTGGTGTACGTGGCGAGCGTGCTGACGCTGCCGGCCTTGGCCTGGAGGCTGTTGGTCGAAGTCCCGGTCGAAAAGCCGACCGAGATGTCGTTCAGACTGAGCGTCTGCGCTTGGAGGGAAAAGGCCGCAGCGGCGAACACCGCGAGGCCTGAGAGGAGCTTAAGTTTCATGTTCATTTTCTTAAGTTATTAACTGGCTGGGATTGCGGAATTGATTCCAGGAATGAATCAGTTCGGGGAGATCGCCTGGCCTTCGCCGGGACGCGAGCTCTGCATGTCGGTGGTCTTGATGCCGCCGGACGCCGTGATGTGCGTGGTCCGGATGTTGTTGGCGATCGCCGTCGCGAGCCCGAGCTGCGTAGCCACGTTGCCAGACGTGCCGGTGAGGCCCTTCTGGTACATGATCTCGGGGTTCCAGAACGAGTACTGGCCGTACTGCGAGAGCGCGGGAACCTGGGTGGCCTGCCCACTGGCGACGGGGCCCGAATAGAGCTGCACGCCGTTATAGCCCAAGACCTGGGAGATGGTCGACGGAGTATCGCCCGTGCCGATGTAGGCGAGGAGGATGGTGGGATTGCCGTTCACCGACGACACGCCGGTGACCGCCGTGCCGGAGGCATTCAGCACATTCTTGACAAAGCCGCCGCTCGAGTAGCCGTTGAGGCCGGGGTTCGTGACGGTGACGGTGTCGGAATCAATGAGCTGGTCGATCGGGCCCGAGTTGGTCGTGCCGACATTCGTGGTGCCATCGGCCTTGAAGGCCTGGTACTGCACGGCGGTCGTCGTGTCATTGCCGGTGCCGGTTTCGTAGAACGTAACCGCGCGGGTGCCGGAATCGTTGTCGCGGCCCACGAGGCTCACGTCAATGCCGTGATCGGCGGAATTGCCGGTGAAGAGCGAGAGCGGGGCCGTGCCGGCCGCGGCCAGATACTGGAAGGCCAGGGGCGTCACGTTGGTGAAGCGCGCGTAGGAAGCGGCATTGAAGGCGGTCACATTGGCATACTCTTTGCCCTTCGCGAAAACGTACTGCTGCACGCCCAGCGCGGCACCGACCGGCGTGAGGCCGGGGTTGCCGAGGAAGGTGCTGTAAGCCGTCGCGTTCTGCGCGGTGTCCGCCATGTTGATGTTGGCCGTATTCGCCGCCTCGTAGACCGCGGGATCAGCCGCCGTCGGGTTCACGATCTCCGTACCGCCAGTGATCGCATAACCGGTGGCGCCGCCGAGGGTGACGGTGTCGACTGCCAGTGAGGGATTGAGCCAGGCCGAGGTCATCAGCGTGCGATCCTTGTCGGTCGAAACCGTCAGGCCGTTGGAGTTCCAGTTGATGCCGCCGGTCGAGCCCGCCATGCAGCAGTAAACCGTGTCCGAGGCATTGACGAAGACCGTCTGGTTCGAGCCGTTGAAGGCCGAGCCACCGGTGCCGACGTAAGCGGCCTTGACGACGCCGGAGCCCATCTGGGCCACGATGCCGGCATACATCGCCTTGCGGAAGGCGGTCGAGCCGGTGATGCGAAGAACGGAGGCCGAGGCCACGTTGATGGCGGCGACGGCAACGAGGCCGACCGCGAGTGTTTTGAAGAGTTTCATTTTAGACTGAATTTTGTCGGGAGCAATTGACGGGGGGTTAGGAGCGCAAAACCGGCAAGGACGAGTCAGGGAGTCAAAGGAGCGGCGACGGGTGGTTTTGCGTACGCCAGCAAGATGCGCTCCGAATATGACTTTCCGCCCATCCGTGCGTGACTGTTCCGTGAACGTTGGGTGACGGGGCGCGTTACAAGGTGGTGACAAACGCTGGGTTTTCCCCGGATTTACACAGTGAAAAACGCGTAAAAAGCCGGGGAAATTGCGTAGTCCGAAAGTTGGAGCCGCGGCGCCCCCGCCGCGGATGGAAATCAAGCGGCGGCGGGGGCGCCACATCCCCAGAATCAGTGCGCTCCACGCTTTCGTGCGGCGCGACTCCACTCCCACAATCCAACGTGTATCCTTGAATTTCGGATACAGCGGATATTTCCTACGGACGCTTCGCCGCGGGCCGGCCCGCGAGCTCGGTCACGGCGCCGGTGATGCCCATCTTCGAAAAATTACGGCGCGCCTGCTCGAGAGCCTCCGGGTTGCTGCGCAGGGCCGCGGCGAGCCGCCGCGCAAACTCGCGCACATTGTCGGGATCGTTCAGCGCCGCCGCCGCGATCACCTGGCGCTGGCGCAGCTGGATCAGCAGCGCGGTGTTTTTTTCCGGCGCCTGCGCCTCAACCTGCGCGAGCAACTGCTGGAACTCCGCGAACCGGGAGTTGCGCGCCAGGGCGTCGCCATAACACAAGGCGAACAGGGTGAGCTCCGGCTGGCGGTTCGCGCCGACTGCGTAGAGGGAGCGGGCCAGGTCCAGCCAACCGTTGCGCCCGGCGGCTTCGGCGAGCAGCAGGAGCGCCTCCGGCCGGCTGGAAAAGTCGCGCAGATACGCGGTGATGGACAGCGTGGCGGACTGGGTGGCGATCGAGGCGGCCTGCGCCTCGATCAGCAGGATGCGTGGCGCCGGTTCCGTCGGAAATTGCGCGCAGGCCCGCTCGGCCGTGTGCATCGCGTCGGCGGTGAGCCCTCCTTCTTTCTGCCACCCAGCCAGCTGGGCGTAGGGAGCATAGGCGCCGGGCTCGGCGTTGACGTACTTCGCGAGCAGTCCGATGGCCCTGAGGCGCTCGGCGGACTCCCAGAGCACGCGGGCCACCACGGGCACCGCCGGGCGGTGGTTCGGCAGCTCGGGCCGCTGGTCCAGCAATTTCCTGGCCGCCGGCGCCCCGGCCGAGTTCAGCGTCGCGAGCAGCTGATAGGATTGCAGCATCGGTCCGTTCGGGCCGTCCAGTTCCCCGGAGAGAACGCCCGACAGCAGTTCCAGCGCATGCGCGTCGCGCCCGGAGGCGGTGAGCAGGTCGAAGGTCTGCGTGAGCAGCCGCCGGTCGCTTCGCGTGCGGGCGAGTCCGTCATCCAGCAGGCCGATCGCCTGGTTCGTCGCGCCTGCCGCGGTCAGGAATTTCACCGCATCGAGCCGGCCGGCAATGTCGTCCGGATCGTTCCGCACCGCCGAGGTGTAGTTGAGAAACGCCGCCTGGTAATTATTTGCGTCCCATTCCTTCCGGGCCTGTACAAATTGCTCCGCGGCGATGCCCCGCCGGACCGCCGCCACGCGCAACAGCGCCACATCCGCGACCGTGATGCGGACGTTGTGGCGGACGTGGTGCAGCCAGATGTAGCCGGCCGCGACGCCGAGGGCGTAAAGGCCCAGCAGGGCGAGCCCGCCGATCAACAGTAGCTTGCGGAAACAGCCGCCCAGGGCGGAAGCGGGGGCGCGGGTCTTCATGGTTGCTCCCGGCCGGCGGTCAGCGCCGGGGTCAGCAGGCGCTCGACCTCGAAATAGTCCAGCGCGTGCGGTTGCGACGGTTCAAAAAACGCCTGGATCAGGCCCGGATTAGGCGTGATCCGGGTCAGCTCGAGCACCCCCCGCCGGCCCGCGGCATCCGTGATCTCCTCCCGGAAGGCCATGGTCACACCCGCCACCACCCGGAAATCCGCGTAGCGGGTGACCGCCTTGTCCTCAGACTCGCGCGCGATCTCGCGGAAGTTTTCGGCGTCGATATTCGCCACGTACTTTGAACCGTCGGACCGCAGCACGGCGAGCCGGTAGGTTTTTTTCCCCACCACCAGGCCATCGGCGAGCCGGGTGAAGCTGTAACCCTCGCCGGTGAACAGGGGGTCAATGAATTCGGCCATGTAGCGCCGCGCGCCCATTGCCGTTGCGGACGAGAGCGCGGGCGCTGCGCCCGGGCCCTGTTGCCAAAAACGGTCGCCCTCGGCCCCGAGGATAAACTGGGTGCGGCCCGTCTGGAGCACCACCAGCCGGAATCGGTCCGGGCGCATCTTGAACAGCAGCAGCCGCTGCTTCTGCCCGGTGGTCGTGGTCAACTCCGCCTCGATCGTGTAGGCTTGCAGGCGCGACAGGGCCGAGCCCTCCTGGTTGTGGCGCCCAAACTCGGCGACGATGTCCGCCGCGGTCCACTCCTTGGGTTTCGCAATTTCCGCCCGCACCGCCGCGCCAGCCGGTTGGCGGACTTTCCGGAGCACGATTTCCAAGTCATCGTCATCCATCCGCCCCTCGAGCAGCCGGCGGTACTGGGTGTCTGAGAGGTCCCGAATTTTTCCCACCAGCGCCGCGGCGTTCGGGGCTCCGGCCGCCGCCTCCGGCCCTTCCGTCGCCAGCAGCGCCGCCACCCGGCGCTGCGCCACGTCGGCGCGCAGCTGGGCGCGGGACTCCCCGGTCAGCTGGGCGCTCACCGCACGCAGCAGCGCCGATTCAAAATCACGGGCGGGAAAATTTGAGGACGTCAGGCGATCCAGCTCCTGCGGATGGCTCACGGCCAGTTCGCCGAGGAATTTATCCGCCGCGGCCGCCGCCACACCGGCCGGGCATTCCGGCACCTTCCGGCTGATCCATGCCTGGACCTGGGCGAGTTGTGCGACGCTGAAAGCCGGGCCGGCCGGAGCCGACGCCTCCACCGGCGACACAAACAGGGGTTTGGCCGTGCCCGTCCCACCGTGGTCGGCCGCCCATGCGCCACCCACCACAACCGGACCCAGGAGAATAACCGCGTAAAATTTGAAGCGCATATACCGGAAGGCGTTTGCTCATAACGGGCCGAAGATTTTCTCGGTCAAGAGGGCCGAGGGCGGGTGAATCCGAATTCACCCGCGCGACACGATTCCGTCACTCGGCTGTAACGCGGCTGGGGCCGGGCCGCCGGGCTGCGGCCTCCGTCGAGGCGGCGGTTTTTCGTGACAGATAGGTGACAAGTGGCCGCGGAAGGAAGTCCGCCTTGACTGACCCTTGTCGCGCCGCACCGTGAAAATATTAATTATCCATGCGCGCACCGCGTCAGAGTATTCCCCGGGCCTGTTTCTGCGGCCGACTTCGGTCCGCCGGTCCTTTCCATTTTTCCCAGTGAAGATCTTTAACTCCAGAACAGCCCGGTTGAAGCGGTCGGAGTCGACTGAGCGTCCGAGTCTTGGGCCAACGACTGCGCCCATCAGCGGACCGCTGGTCAGTCCGGTCCACGGCAGCACCAACGGCCCGTTGAGTGTTCCCATTCAAAGTTCCGCGAGCGCTCCGGTCCGCAGTCCGGTGGTTGCGCCCATGAGCGGACCGCTGCTGGGCGCGCCGCCGGCGCCAGCCAGGACAATCCACGTGAGCGAACATCCCCTCGCCCAGCACGCCCTGACGGTGCTGCGCAACAAGCACACGCTGCCGCACCCATTCCGCGTGGCCAGCACCCATTTACTCACGCTGCTCATGCTGGAAGCCACCCGTTCGCTGCCCACGCACGAGGAAACGGTGGAGACTGCGGCGGGCGACCAGCCCGGCCGGACCCTGACCAAGACGGTGGTTTTCCTTTCGCTCACCCGCCATGGGCTCGGGCTCTCACACGACATGGTGGAGTTTTTTCCCGACCTGCTGGTCGGAACGGTCACGCTCGAGCCCAGCAAGGACCAGCAGCCGGCGAAGCCGCGGCTGCATCTCGTCAACGCGCCGGCCCTGAGGGACGCCCGGATCATCCTGTTCGATCCGATCGTGGCCAACAATCACGCGCTGGAAGTGGCGATCAACCTGCTCCGCCGCTCGGGTGCAACCGACATCACGCTGCTCACCTTCCTGCTCTGCCCTACCGGGCCGGGCAACCTTCCGTCGACTTTATCGAGCCTGACGGTGTGGACGGCGGCCGTGGATGATAAACCGGAGGACAAGTCGGGTCTGCGGGCCGGCCTCGTGGATTTCTCCGCGCGCCTCTACGGCTGAGCGGGCTCGGGCGGGTAACGTGGGTCGGGCTTTTTTGTCCGCCATCGCCTTGGCCACGGCGGGACGCCCAACATTCCGGAAATCCACCCCCAACCTGCGGCCCGGGCGAAACCGGATTTTTCCGGATTTTTTAACCCCGGATGACACCCGGAAACACAAATCCGGCATTCTGATCCAGACTTTTACAGGAGGGAACGAAGGCGCAGGCCCACCGGAGTCACTTCGCGGCCTCCGCAACCTTCTGGGCTAATTCGGGTTGAATCCGAACCCGCCCGACAAGGTCTAATCCGCGTAATCCCCGGGCAAAATTCGCAATCCGGCCTCCGGAAAAAACCGGTCGGGCGTTAAGCCCGACCTACCGGCTCGCCCCCACCGGCTTCGCCAACCCCAACCAGCGCTGCCAGTTGGCCGCGCGAAACAACGGCAGCAGGCAAAACAGGCCGACGCAGGTCAACCCGAGCACGGCAAAGCCGGTGGTGTCATGGATCTTCCCGGCGATCGCATCGCTGCCGTAGGCATAAGCCCAGGCGGTGAGGAAAAGGCTGCGCAGCAGGTTGGTCAGGAAGGCAAAGCCCATCGCCGCCGCCACCAACAGGATTTTTTTCCAGAACCGGTCCAGAAACACCGCGGCGAGGAACGACCCCGCAAACAGGCAGCCCGTGAGTGAACGGATGCCCGAGCACGCCTCCGCCACGCCCACCTGTCCGCGAGGCAGCAGCAGCACGTTGCCCTCCTGCACCAGCGGATAGCCCAGCAGGCTGAAAACGGTGAACACGACCGTGGTCACCTTCCGCAGGAGAAAGAGGCTGATGGCGTTATCCACGGCGGTCACCAGCGGGGCGCTGAGAATCCAGATCAGGGCGGGAAACAGAAACAAGGCCACCGCCCGCAGCCGGGCGTCGGACCGCAGGCCCCCCCAGCCCGTCGCCGGCGGCCCGACGCGGCCGGCGGGCACGTTGAAATAAATCATGCCGAGCAGCATCCCGGAAAACCCGAGCGCGAGCGCCAGCGAGCCCGGCTGCGTGGCCCCGGACCCCGCGCGATAGACCGCGCCCACCAGGAAAAACAGCAGGCCCAGCCCCAAGCTGAAACCAGCGGCCCCGGCGAAGAACCAGTTCAGCCTGCGGGGCAGTGGGCTCGGACCCGCCGCGGCAAAAATCTCCCGCAGGCTGGGCCAGCGCTCCACCACGACGTAAACGACGAAGACGGGCACCAGCCAGCCGAACGCATAGTCCGGCTTGAGCTGCCACCAGTGCATCTGGTCCACCGTCAGGAAAACCACAAACGCCAGCGCGAGCGCGAGCGCGGCGAGAAAACGTTCCGGCACTTCCGGTCCGAGCCAGCTCAATGGTTTTCGCATAAGGTATGGGGCGGGTAAAGCATGGGCGGGACCGGTCCCACCGGCAAGGCGGTGAACCGCACGGCGACAAATCTCCCTCGACCCCAGTCGGGGCCAGCGGTTCTTATCACCGCGTGACAAATCCCGCGCGATCCCACGGCTCGGTCTCGGTGAACACCCCGCTCCATCCGCTGGAAGCGGCGCTGGTGGGCGTGACCGCACTGCATCTGGGCTTTCTGCCCTGGGCCTTGGGTGCCATGCACCCCTGGAGCCAGCTCACCAGCCTCGGCCTGGCCGCCGTCGGTTTCATGCTCGCGGCGCTGCCGCGCTTCGCCCGGCCCAGAGAAATCGGCGCTCCGACCGGCGATGTCCGCTGGCCCGTGGCGCGGCTGGGGCGCTGGCCGGTTGGCTGGTGCGGCCTCGCGTTGCTGGGCTACATCGCGGTGCAGGGTTGCAATCCGGCGTGGCGTTTCATGAGCGATGCCGCCACCTGGTGGCTGGAACCGGTGCCGCATGTTTCCTGGCTGCCCTCGGGTGTCGGTGTGCCGTGGCCGCAGCCGGGCCCGGGCCGCAGCCTGATCGTGTTCGGCTCGCTCTGGCTGCTCGTCTGCTCGGTGTGGGCCGGATTTCTGCGCCGGCGGAGTTACCGCGTGCTGTTCACGCTGCTGGTCGCCGATGCCGGCCTGCTCGCCCTGCTCGGTGCGCTGCAACAGCTGACTGCGACGAAAAATATCTTCTGGTTCTACGCGCCGAGCAACGGCTCGTTCAGCGCCAGTTTCATCTATCCCAACCATGCCGGCGCCTATCTGAACCTCATGGTGGCGCTCGCCGTGGGGCTGGCGGGGTGGCACCACGGGCGGGCCCACCAGCGACTGGAAAAGCCGGGCCCGGCGGCGGGTTTCGCCCTGGCCGCCGTCGGCCTCGGCCTGATGGTGATCTTCTCGTACTCGCGCACCTCGATCATCCTGCTGCTGGCGTTCACCGCACTGGCGGGGGCCGTCCTCGCGTTCCGGCTGGCCCGGTCGGGCGGGCCGGTCTGGCGCCGCCCGGAGTTTTTTCCCCTCGTGCTGGTTCTCGTCGCCCTGCTCGGCTTCGGCGGCGTGGTGTTGCGCACGGACAAGGTGTGGTCGCGTTTCGCCGGCCTGATGAGCGATCCCGCCGCCGCGGTGCGGGGCCGCACCCTCGCCCGCGAGGCCGCCGCGGACATGTGGCGCGACCGCTGGCTGCTCGGCTGGGGCGCCGGCTGCTTCCGCTATGGCTTCACCCATTACACCCGGGACTACCCGGAAATCCACCGCTCCCAGAGCGGCGCCACGATGTACTGGGAGCACGCGCACAACGACCTGCTGGAGTTTCCCATTGAACTCGGGGCGCTCGGACTGCTGCCGCTGGCGGGCCTGCTCGGTTACGGCTCGTGGCAACTCGTCCGCCGCCGATTCTGGCGCAACGTCGTGGCGCTCTGTGCCGTACTCGGCTGCGCACTCGTCCTGCTGCACGCGGGGGTGGATTTCGTTTTTCAGTGCCCGGCCGTTATGCTGACTTGGGGAGTGCTGTTCGTCGGCGCGGGCCGCTGGGCGGTCCTCGACCGGTCCGGCCCCCGCGTGACCCTCCCGTCCCCACGCCCCACGGCGCCCCCGGCTGACTAGGATCTGGTCGCCGCGCTTCATTCCGCAAAGGGCGTGTACTCGGGTACCAGCCGCTGCAGAAGTTGCTTGATGGCCGGCGGATGGCTCGTCGCCGCCGCCGCCCGCAACTCGGCCAGCCAGGCCTCGGCATCCTCCGGTTCCTCACCGTTCCGGAGCCGGAAAATGCGCGGGTGCTCCGTCGGCTCGTGCGTCTCGGTATTGTGGCGGAGTTCCTCGAAGAGCTTTTCGCCCGGGCGCAGCCCGGTCAGCTTGATCTCGATGTCCTCCCCGGGCCTATACCCGCTGAGCTCGATCATCTGCCGCGCCATATCGAGGATCTTTACCGGCTGGCCCATATCGAGAATAAAGATTTCCCCGCCTCGGCCGAGCGTGGCCGTTTGCAGCACCAGGCCCACCGCCTCGGGAATGGTCATGAAATAACGCGTCATGTCCGGATGCGTCACCGTCACCGGGCCGCCGGCCGCGATCTGGCGCTTGAAGGTCGGGATGACGCTGCCGCTCGAGCCGAGGACGTTGCCAAACCGGACCGCGAGAAAGGCCG
>CAIMAQ010000065.1 GCA_903839035.1 uncultured Opitutia bacterium | reverse complement strand
TCTCTCTTTCTCTCTTTCTCGTCCCTCTCTTCCACCTTTTGAGAAAAAGAAACTCACTTGCTGTTGCACGGGTTGACGTCGTGGCCCTGGTCCTGGAGACCATAGGCCCGGATCTTGTTGGTCAGCCCGATGCCGCGGCCTTCCTGGTTGAGATAAAGGATGACGCCGCTACCCGCGGCCTGAATCGCCTTCATGCTCTGGTGCAACTGCTGCCGGCAGTCGCAGCGCAGCGAGAGCAGCGTGTCACCGGTCAGGCACTGGGAATGCAGGCGCGTAATGACGGGAGCCCGCAACTTGCCCTTGACCAGCACCGTGTGTTCCCGGCCGTCCGGGTGGGAGCGATAAACGGAGAGTTGAAACGGGCCGAATACGGTCGGCAGCGTGGTCGTGGCGACCTTGGTCACGAGGGCGGGACGGGGCAGCGGCGACAAAGGCTGATTCCTCAAATACGCCACAAGGTCGTCGATGGTCACCCGGCGGATGCCGAGCTTGCGCGCCAGCCGGGCGAGTTCGTCCCGCCGGGCCATGCGTCCGCCGGTCCCCACGATTTCGCACAAAACCCCCGCGGGCTCTGAACCGGCCAGCCGGGCCAGATCGACGGCCGCTTCCGTGTGACCCTCCCGCACCAGCACCCCGCCCGGCCGGGCCACCAGCCCAAACACATGCCCGGGCCGGGTGAGGTCGGAGGGCTTGGCCGCCGGGTCGGCGAGAATCCGGATGGTTTTCGCGCGGTCAAAGGCGGACACTCCCGAGGAGGTGCCGTGGCTGGCGTTGACCGAGACCGTGAAATTCACCCCGGTTTTTTCCGTGTTGCGCCCGGACTCCACCATGAGCGGCAGGTCGAGGCGGGCGGCCTGGGCCCGGGTGATGGCGGTGCACAGGATCCCGCCCCCGTGCTGGATCATGGTGAGGAGATGCCGGGGCTTCACGCGGTCCGCCGGGAGGAAGAAATCCCCCTCGTTCTCGCGCCGGGTGCCGTCCACGACGATCAGCAGCCGGCCGCGGCGGATTTCCTCGAGCGCTTCCGGGATGGTGGCGAAGGGCCGTTTCATAGCCGGGCGAGCAATTTGATCATCTCGAGCGCGGTCAACGCGGCCTCCACGCCCTTGTTTTCGATCTTGCGCTTCGCGCGGTCCACGGCGTCGGCCAGGTCGTACACGGCCAGCACTTCAAAGATGACGGGAATCTCGTAGTCCCACGACACGTTCATGCAGCCGCGGGCGCATTCGTTGGCGATCTGCTCGAAGTGGTAGGTCTTACCCTTGACGATCGCCCCGAAGGTGATGATCGCGTCATGGCGGTCGAGCTTTGCCACCTTCTTGGCGACGAGGGGGATTTCCATGGAGCCGGGCACCCGGTAAACGTCGACGCGCTTCCGGCCGACGCCGTGACGTTGAAGCGTCACGAGACAATGGCGCTCGAGGGCGTCGGCCACTTCCGGGCGGAAGGAGCTGCTGATGATGGCGATTCTCAGGGAATGCGGTTTTTTCATGATTAAATTTTGCGGCAAAGTTTCGCGACATACTTCGCGTAGATGTCGGTCTCGATGTTCACCCGGTCGCCCACCTGCAGCGTATGCAGGGTCGTGTGCTCCCAAGTGTGCGGGATGATGCCCACCGTGAACTCCCGCCGCGTGACCGACATCACCGTGAGCGAGATGCCACTCACCGCGATTGAGCCTTTTCCCACGACGTAGCGCGCCAGCCCGGGCGCGAGCGCAAAGGTCAGCACCCAGCTGTTGCCCGTCCGGGTGACCTGGCGCAGCCGCGCGGTGCCGTCCACGTGGCCCTGCACCAGGTGCCCGGAGAGGAACGACTGCGCGGTCATCGGCCGCTCGAGGTTGACGCGGCTGCCCGCGAGCACCGACCCGAGCTGGGTGCGCCGGAAGGTTTCGGGAATGACCGCCACCGTGAAGGAGTGCGCCCGGCGCCGCTCCACGGTCAGGCAGGTGCCATCGACGGCGATGCTCGCGCCCCGGGTGACCCGCGCCAGGAAGCCGCGCGGGGCGCTGATCTCGAGGCCGGTGGAGGTTTTGCGGAGAATCGTGCCGAGGTGGGTGATGATGCCGGTGAACATGGTGGTTATCCGCCTGTGCGGGAAAGTGGGGAACCCAGGCTCGGGGAAATTTCCTCGCGCACGAGGCGCTCTGGATAGGCGAGGTACCCGCGCGTGAGCAGGTCGCCTTCAAACGCTTCGTGCTGCGCGCCCGTCAGCCGAAGCGCGCCCGCAAGTGTATCCGTCCGCAAGCCGGAGAAACCCGGCGTCGCGCCGTCATCGGCGAGCAGCAGGGACCCGCGATAAATAAACAGGTAGTCAAGTTGGCGGTCCCCCAGGAACTGGCTCACCAACTCCCGTCCGCCCTCGAGGTAGACTCCGCTGATGCGCTCCTCGGCGCATCGCTGGCGGAAGTCCGCCACCGGTACCCGCGGCGTGGCGGTATCGAAGATCCAGAGTTGCACGCCTTGCTTCTCCAGCCGGCGGCGGGCTGCGCGATCCGCCTGCGCGGTCGTGACCACAATCGTGCGCGCGCGAAACTCATCGGCATAGACGTGCGGCAGCACGGGTCCCGCCCCGGTGCGGAGCCGGCCATCAAAGACAAAACGCAGGGGGCACCAGTCGGGTTGCGGCGCAATTCGCGCGGTCAGCCGGGGGTTGTCGGCCAGCACCGTACCGGCACCGACCGCGATCGCGGGAAAAGCCCGCCGCCACCGCATCACGTCGGCCCGCGCACCTTCGCCCGTAATCCATTGGGAATCGCCGGTGCGGGTGGCCGTGCGGCCGTCAAGGGTGAGCGCCACCTTGGCCGCAAAAAACGGCGTACCTTGGGCCGCCCAGTGGCGGGCAATCAGGCTGGCGCGGTCCTCCGCTCCGGCGGGCAGGTCGGTTTCTACGGCGGGCTTCATGATTCGGCGGTATCGTCGGGCTGGATGAAATGGCAGCCGCGACTCTCGGGATTGAGGTTGGCCGCATGCACCACGAGGAGGGCGGACTGGACGGCGTTGCGCAGCTCGACCAGCTCGCGCGCCGGCCGGCAGTCGCGATAGAAGGCTTGGATGTCCTCGCGCAACTCGAGGAGAATCCGGCGGGCGCGGGCCAGCCGGCGCGGCGAACGGACGATGCCCGCGTAGTTCCACATCGTTTGCTGCACGAGCAGCAGGTCCTGCCGGACGAGGAGCGGGTCGGCCTTTTTCGCCGGGCTCTGCCACGCCCGCGGCCGGGCCTGGGGGAAAGCCCCTTCGCGCAATTCCGCCAGGTCAGCCCGCGCCGCGGCCCGGGCGCCGACCAGATTCTCCAGCAGTGACGTGCTGGCCAGCCGGTTGGCGCCGTGCAGGCCGGTGCAGGCCGTTTCCCCGATGGCGTTCAAGTGCCGGACATTCGTGCGACCGTGCAGGTCGGCATGCACGCCCCCGCAGGAATAATGCGCCGCTGGCACGACCGGGATGGGTTCGCGCGTGATGTCAACGCCGTGGGCCAGCGCCCGCTCGCAGATGCCGGGAAACCGCTCCCGGATGAAATCGGGCTTCAGCGCCGATACGTCCAGCCACACGCAGGCTTCGCCCGTCGTGGCCAGGTGATGCTGGATCGCGCGGGTGACCACGTCGCGCGGAGCCAGCGAGCCCCGGGGATCCACCGCATCCATGAAGCGCCGCCCGTGGGCATCCACCAGCACCGCGCCTTCGCCCCGCAGCGCCTCCGTGATGAGGAATCGCGGCGCGTTTTTCTTGAAAAACACCGTCGGGTGAAACTGCACGTATTCGAGGTCAATCAGGCGCGCCCCCACCCGCCATGCCATCGCCACGCCGTGGCCCACGCTGCCGGGCTGGTTCGTGCTGTGCAGGAAAATGCCCCCCAGCCCGCCGGTCGCGAGGATCGTCTTCTTCGCCACAACCGCAGCCACCTCGCCGGTCGCAGTCTCCAGCGCGTAGCAGCCAAAGCAGGTCAGCGGTTGGTAGCGGTCCCGCGGTTGATCCGAATTGTGCGACAGGGTCAGCAGGTCCACCGCCATCCAGCCGCTGCGCCGCGTGATCCCGGGCGTCGCATCCACCCGCGCCGCCACCGCCGTCAGGATCGCGTGGCCGGTCGTGTCCTTGGCGTGGATGATCCGGCGCACGCTGTGGCCGCCTTCCCGGGTAAAATCCAGTCCGCCCGCCGCATCGCGGTCAAAACCCACCGCCAGATCATCCAGCAACAGCTCCTTCAACGCCTCGGGCCCCTCGCGCACGAGTTGCTCGACGGCCGCGGGGTTCGAGGTGTGGTCGCTCGCGACGAAAATGTCCCGGGCCAGCGCCTGCGGGTCGGCGGTGGTGTCGTAAATGATGCCGCCCTGCGCCCAGTCACTGTTGGCCTCCAGCGGCGCACCCATCGAGAGGAGTTCCGCGCGGAAGCCCGCACGGACTACGTGCAACGCATAGGCCGAGCCAGCGAGGCCCGCGCCGATCACCAAACAGTCGGTTTCAATGATCTTCATGGACTCAGCGGCGGCGAATCGGCGTGACCGTCAGGCTCAGGTCGGCGGACCGCGCCGAATGCGTCAGCGCCCCAAGACTGATCACGTCCACCCCCGGCAGCGTGTAATCCGCCAGCGTTTCGAACCGCACGCCGCCGGACACCTCGACCGTCGCGCGGCCGGCGATGACGGCCACCGCCGCGCGGATTTGCGTCGGGGTCATGTTGTCCAGCAGGATCACCTCGGCCCGCGCCCGGCAGGCCTCGCGCACTTGGAAGAGGGTCTCCGCCTCGACTTCGATTTTGGCGGTATGCGGGGCCGCCTCCCGGGCCAGGCGAACCGCCCGGCCCAGCGAGCCGGCTGCGGCAATGTGGTTGTCCTTGATGAGCACGTGCTCGCCGAGGGAACTGCGGTGATTGTGACAGCCGCCGCAGCGCACGGCGTATTTCTCCAGTTCGCGAAACCCGGGCGTGGTCTTGCGAGTGTCCACGAGCCGCACCCCGGTCAACCGCGCGGCCTCCGCAAACCGGCGCGCCTGCGTGGCGATGCCGCTCAGCCGCTGGAGGAAATTCAGCGCGGTGCGCTCCGCCGTGAGCAGCGCGAGGGTCGGCCCGGCAATCCGCAGCACCGCGCGGCCCCGCCGCACGCGCTCGCCGTCGTGCGCCAACGCGGTGACTTTCAGCGCCGGATCCACGCGCGCAAACACGTGCGCCGCAACTTCGAGCCCGCACAGCACCAGGTCTTCGTCCGCCTCAATCACGGCGCGGCTGCGGTGCGCTGCGGGAAAGATCGCGCGGCTGGTGAGGTCGCCGAGGCCGGCGTCTTCCTCCAAGGCGAGGTCAATCAGATGGTGGGTGCGCGGTGTGATCATGAAGTGGGGAAAAATTTGAGTGGCCCGGATTACTCCAGGGGGAGGGTCAGTCGGTCGGGGCCAGT
The DNA here is from genome assembly GCA_903839035.1 of uncultured Opitutia bacterium. Classification (GTDB taxonomy): domain Bacteria; phylum Verrucomicrobiota; class Verrucomicrobiia; order Opitutales; family Opitutaceae; genus Opi-474. Next base: position 3,742 of record CAIMAQ010000065.1, on the reverse strand, counting down.
TCGAACATCCTTTCAATCGCGCGGCTCGCCCGAACTCGCAGGGTTTCGTCGAGCGTGATGATCTGGTCGGGGCGCGGCGCGAGCAGCGCATCCCGCACTTTTTCCAGGGAGTTGAGTTTCATGTACGGGCAGAGCCGGCAGCCGCCGATGAAGTGTTTTTTCGGGGCTTCCACCTGCAGGCGCCCGACCAGCCCGCACTCCGTCAGCATCAGGAAATACGGCGCGGGCGTGGTTTTCACGTACCGCATCATCGCCCCGGTGCTGCCCACGAAATCCGCGGCGGCCGCGACCTCCGGCGGGCACTCCGGATGCGCCACCACCTTGAGTCCGGGAAAGCGCCCCCGCGCGGCGGCGATTTCGGCCGCATCAAAAGCGTCGTGGACGATGCAGGTGCCGTCCGACGAGATGATCTCCTTGTCCACCGCCCGCCGCTTCAGTTCGCCCCGGATGTTCTCCGCCATCAGCCGGTCGGGGACGAAGAGAATGCGGCGCTCGGGCAGCTGCTGGATGATGTCGTAGACATTTCCCGAGGTGACGCACACATCCGACTCGGCCTTCACCTCCGCCGTGCTGTTGATGTAGCACACCACCGCCGCGTCGGGATACAGCGCCTTGAGCCGGCGGAGTTCCGCGCCGTCCAGCGAATCGGCCAGGGAACAGCCCGACCCGCGGTCCGGCACCACGACCGTGGCCTGCGGCGACAGGATCTTCGCCGTCTCGGCCATGAAGACGACGCCGGCAAACACGATGACCTTCGCCTGCGCCTTTTTCGCCTGGAGGCTGAGGAAATACGAGTCGCCCTTGAAGTCGGCCACACCGTAGATCAGCTCCGGCTCGACATACGAATGCGCCAGGATGATCGCCTCGCGCTCCCGCTTCAGCCGGTTGATTTCAAGCGTGAGCGGCGCGATCCGGCGGCAAGCCGCATAGTCCCACGTCCGGCCGGGCTCGCAGTCAACGTGCAGCAGCGCCCGGAGCAGCCGCTCCGCCTCGGTTTCGATTTCCGCTTCGAGCAACGTCATGGCTGGGTCACGCCGCCGTCATGCGTGGAGTTGACGCGGTTGTTGTCGCCGAGCAGCACGATCCGCGGTGCATGCGACGCGATCTCGCCGGGATCCAGATCAGCATACGCCGCCACGATCACCCGGTCGCCGGGCCGGGCGAGCCGGGCCGCGGCGCCGTTGATCTGCACCTGGCCGGGTTCACCGTAGATCACATAGGTGGTGAAGCGGGCGCCGTTGGTAATGTCGTAGACGTCCACCTGCTCATACTCGAGCAGTCCGGCCGCGCGACACAGCGCGCGGTCGAGGGAGATCGACCCCTCGTAGTCAACATCGGCGGCGGTGACGGTCGCGCGGTGCAGTTTGGCCCTGAGGAAAGTACGGCGCATCGGCGTGGGGCTATTTCTTGCCCGGAGGGCTTTCGCGATTCAGGGCCTCCGCCTGCCGCAGGCCCGTCAGCACCAGCTCCGGGACGATTTCATCAAACAGGCTTTCGTGTTCGAACATCCGCGCAAAACCGCCGGTGCCGATGATGCAGGGCTGCGAGTTGGGGAATACCTCCAGCTTCAGTTTGACCAGAAGATACTGGATCGCGCCGACGTGGCCGAAAAACAGCCCGGACTGAATGCTCTCGGTCGTGGTCCGGCCGAGCGCGGCCGGGGGTTGGGCGATTTCCACGCGGGGCAGCTTGGCCGTGTGGCTGGCCAGGGCCTCGGCCGAGACTCCCACCCCGGGCAGAATTATCCCGCCAAGATAATCGCCGGTGGCGGTGACGGCATCAAAGGTCGTCGCCGTGCCGCAATCCACCACGATCAGGTCCCGTCCTGGCCGGCGGTGCGCCGCCGCGATGGCTCCGGCGATGCGGTCGGCGCCCACCTCGAGCGGGTTGCGAAACTTCACCTTGAGGCCGGTTTTCACCCCGGCCTGCAGGACGAAGGGCTCGCAGTGGAAATATTTCTCGGCCGCACCGCGGAGGCCGTAGAGCATCGCGGGGACCACCGAGCAGATGGCGACGGCGGTCACGGTCTTGGGGTCCAGACCGTTTTCGCGCAGCACGGCGGTGAAAAAAATGCCTAATTCGTCCGTCGTACCCAGCGGCTGGGTCGACTTGCGAAACTGGCAGCGCAGGACGTCGCCGTCGAAGACGCCGCCGTGGATTTGGGTGTTTCCGATATCAAGACAGAGCAGCATGGCAGTGGGGGGTTGAAATGGTTTCCGGCGTCGGCATCGCGCTCACCAAGACTTCGAGTGCGGGTCCGATCTCGGCGCGGGTGGCGCAATGTGCCGCGAGCCCTCCATCGCGCCGGTAGATGTCCGCCGGAAAGGTCTCCCACCCGGTGCGGGCCGCGAGATCGTTGTGCACCACCAGATCCGCGCCGGCATGCGCCAGCAAATCCGTCACCGCGCGCCGCGCCACGGCCGCCGGGGCCCCCTGGGTCAGCTTGAAGGCGACGATTTGCAACGCGCGGTTGCCGCTGCGGGCGCGCAGGCCGTCGACGAGCTTGGGCTGGGGTCGCAGCCGCAGGGTCGGGAGGGCCGACGAATCCAGTTTCGTCCCATTGACGGGCTGTTCCACTCCCATCACCACCACGGACTCGATGCCAAAATCCCCGACGGCCGCCGCGTGGATCACAACGTCAAACGCTTCCGACTGCAGGAGGTGCCCCAACGCCGCGTCGAGCTCGGCAAAAGACCCAAATTCCTCGACGCGACAAGGCGCGTCCGGCGCGGCGGAGTTGCTGGCGCGCAGCAGAACCACCTCGTGCCCAGCCCGGAAAAAATGCGCCGCGATCCCCGCCCCGGTGCGGCCCGTGCTGCGGTTGGTCAGCACGCGCACGCCGTCAATGGGTTCGGCCGTTGCCCCGCTCGTCACGAGCACGCGCAGCCGGCGTTGCGGCCGGGCCAGCCGGGCTTCGATGGCCGCCACAATCCCGAACGGTTCGGCCAGGCGCCCTTCACCCCATTCCCCGCACGCGGTCCGTCCCGACCCTACCGGCAGAAATTCCACACCCCAGTCGCTCAGCCGCTTCACCGCGGCCACCGTTGCGGGATGCACCCACATCGCCGGGTTCATCGCCGGCGCGACCAGGAAAGGCTTCCTCCGGTCGTGCGCCAGGAAGAGCGCACCGGGGAGATCGTCGGCCAACCCCGCCGCCAACCGGTTGAGGGTATTGGCCGTGGCCGGGCAGACGATGACGAGATCGGCCCACCGCGTGAGCTCAATGTGCTCCAGCGCCGCGCCCGGCGCAAAGAGGTCGGTCCGCACGGGCTCGCCGGTCAGCCCTTCCAACGTGGCCAGCCCGACGAAGCGTTGCGCCGACGCGGTCGCCACCGGCCGTACCCGGTGCCCGTGTTGCACCAGCTGCGAGATCGCCTCGCAGGCTTTGTAGCCGGCGATGGAACCCGTCAGGATGAAGAGGATATTAGCGCCGGACATTGTCGATCAGGCGGACTCCTTCCAGCCGCACCGCGCCCAGCCGCACGCCGTTGTGATCCTCCACGTAGTCCACCTCAAACCCCGCCCCGCGGAGCTGCTCGACCGCCGTCGTCGCATCGGGTGACCGGCGCAAAATCGCGGGAAAGTCCGCCGCCCGGGCCCGGCCCGCCGCGGAAAGCCGGCGGTTGCGCGAACTGAGCGCCAGCCCGTCCGCATCGCGCACCGTCGCACACGGCACAATTTCCACCGGCAGGAATAACGCCTTCACCATGCCCTGCACCAGTTGCAGCTGCTGCCAGTCCTT
>CAIMAQ010000064.1 GCA_903839035.1 uncultured Opitutia bacterium | reverse complement strand
TCCACCGCGCGGATGGCGTCCTTCGCCGCCTTGAACCCGAAGTTCTCGCGCAGGTCGCCCTGGCTGTGCGCCTCCACCTTGTCCTTCACCAGGTCCACGCGCTTGCGCTTCAGCGCCTCGAACTCCTCCGCCAGCACGCGGTTGTACCCCGGCCGCACGTAGATCGTGGTCGGAGCCGGAGCCGGGAGGCGGAAGATTTTTTTGCGATGCAGGGGCATGTAGGATGGGAGCAGAGGGAGCGAATCCGGAAGGAGGATGGGCCTCAAGCCATGAGGTGACAGAGGATGGCCCACGGAACACACGGACGACACGGAACCGGATTTTATCGCAAAAGCGCGGAAGAGCAGAATTGGGGATGAGCCCTGCCGAGCTCTGATTCCGTTTCCGCGGTTTCGTCTCTCCGCGCTTTTGCGATAAAACTGCACCGGATAGATTGCCTCGTCAGCGGGGAATTGACGCTCCCGGGGGCTTGGCCTGAAGCTGCCCGAGCCCCTCCCCCAACCCCCGCCTCCCATGATCAAGAAAATCCTCCTGGTCCTCGTGGCCGTCGTCGCCGTGATTCTCATCGCGGGCGCGTTTCAGACCGATACCTACCGCGTCGAGCGCACCGTTACCATCGCCGCGCCCGCCGCGGACGTGTTTCCGCAGCTCAACAATCTCCATCAGACTCAGGCCTGGTCACCGTGGCTGCAGCTCGACCCCGCCGCGAAGATCACCTTCGACGGCCCGGCCAGCGGCGTCGGCGCCAGCAACGCATGGGTCGGCAACGACAAGGTCGGCGAGGGCCGCCAGACCATCGTCGCCAGCACGCCGAACGAACTCGTCCGGCTGAAGCTGGAGTTCCTCAAACCGATGGAGGACACCGCCAATGCCGAGTTCCTGCTCAAGCCCGCGGGCGCCGGTACCACCGTCACGTGGGCCATGTACGGCAAGAAAAACTACATGGCCAAGGTCATGTGCATGTTCGTGAGCATGGACAAGATGATCGGCGGCGATTTCGACCGCGGCCTCGCCAATCTGAAGGCGCTGGCGGAGTCAGGCGCAAAGAAGTGAGTCCGAGCGCAAGGTCAGGGGTGATTGGTCATGGGTGATGGGTTGTGCCGGAGGCAGTGCTTCCGCCCCGCCAGAGCCCAAAACCGTTCACCCATCACCCGCTCAGACCGCTTCCGCGGCCAGAGCTTCCGCTTTCCGCCACTCCGCCCAGAGGTTGAACAGGCAGTAGGCGAGAACCAGGTACATGGTTTCCTCGCGGGCAAAGAGCAGGCCGGTGACGAGCGAATGGCTCTCCGCGAAGATAAACTCCCGGGCCAGGCCGAAGGCGGAGAAAGTCGCGCCCATCGCCACGACGAAAGCCAGGCCGGTGGAACGGCGCAGCAGTGCTGCCGTGGCGAGGAGCGCGACGCCCCCGAAAAGGATCACCGCGACCGCCCCGTCCGCACTGAACTGCTGCTGCAGGCTGACGCACTTCGCCGTGATCACGCTGATCACCACGAGCAGCTGGACTTTGGACGGGGTCTTCATCGGCGGGGTAACTGACTCCAAATTGACGCCTCGGTTGCCCCAGGTCACGCCGGGGAAATACCTACGGGTCGTACGTAGATCCCGGGCTTCAGCCCGGGAGGTGATAGGTGATTGGCGATGGGCTAGAGGTGGAGCGCGTTGTCCCTAACGCGCCTGTATTATGGAGACGCGGCGACCCCGCCGGCCGCTTCTTCATTTGACAGTCTAGGGGAAACGAATTGGCTGCACGCAACTCCCGCCCGGCGGGAGGCTCGCATCATGGCCAAAGAAAAAACCAACCTGATCTACGGCACGCTCGACATGCTGATTTTGAAGTCGCTCCAGCATGAGCCCATGCACGGCTTGGGCATCGCCAACCGGATCCAACAGATGTCCGACGGGGTGCTGCGCGTCGAACAGGGCTCCCTCTACCCGGCCCTGTACCGCCTCGAGGCGAAGGGCGGGATCACCGCCGATTGGGGCGTCTCGGAGAACAATCGCAAGGCGCGCTTCTACAAGCTGGCCGCCGCGGGCCGCAAACAGCTGGCCGCCGAGACCGATCATTGGGCACGACTCACCACCGCCATCACTCTCGTGCTGGCGAAGGCCTGAGCTCCTTTTGCCCCTCCTTTCCGCCCATGATCCGCCCGGAACCCCAACCGGGCGCCAGCCGTCCCATGGCCCCGCGGATCATCGAACAAAAATGAAGCCACTGAATCCAAACCCGATCCTGCTCCTCAGCCGCTTGCTCCTGACCATCGCCGCCCTCGCCGGCGCCGGCCCCGCCGCGCGCGCCCAGGAACAACTGGATGTCGGCGTGCGCTCCACGGTGGTGGACAAGCCTTTCGGCCGGGTGAAGTCGCAGCTGCAGGCCGCCAAGCCCCACGGAAAAATCTACGGCATCGTGCTCGTGAAGCAGGTCAAGTCGCAGGACAAGCTGGTGAAGCCGGTGGATGAATCCGCCATTCTCCAGCTGCTCAGCACCGAGCTCAACACCCACGGCTACACGCTGGTGGCGCCCGGCCAGAACCCCGAGATCGTGCTCACGGTTTATTACGGCCGCGGTTTCCTGAGCAATCCGTACCAGATCGAGGGCGGCCGCACGGAGACCAACGCGCTCTCCTCCTCGGTCACCTCCAGCGGCGGCCAGACGCTGGGCGCCCCCTCTATCGCCATCACCGGCATCCCCACCCAGCTTTTCAAGGAAAAGGGCAACGGCTACGAAGCCAAGTTGCAGAAGGCCGGCTTCGAAAAACTCTACATCCGCGTCGCCGCGTGGGCCTACCCGTCCAAACCCAAGGAACGGGCCCGGCAGCTCTGGAACACGACCATGGTCGTGGATGATCCCGACCACCGCGACCTGAACGGCGTCATGGAAAAAATGCTCAAGGCCGGCGTGGCGTATTTCGACCACGACATCACGGAACCGGAAGTGGACGTCTACGAGGCGCTGCCCGAGGGCCACGTGAACGTCGGCGCACCCGAAGTGGTGCCGGCCAAAAAACCCTGAGCGGCGCGGCCGTCATTCCCCTGCCCGCCCATTGCCCCACCCCGGCATCCCGGGCCGACTTTCCCCCATGAAATCCCTTCTCTCCCGCCTTGTGTCGTCCGCCCTGCGTCCCGCTGCGGTGCAGATCTGGTTCCTCGCGGCGGCAGTCCTGGCCCTGCTGGCGCCCGCCGCCCGCGCCGAGGAGATCGACATCGGGGTGAGGTCCACCGTCGTGGACAAGTCGCTCCAATGGGCCCACCAAACCGGGTCGCCGGAAGACGGCGGACACGGCAAATCGTTCGCCATTCTCAAGATCGACCTGATCAAGTCCGACCAAAAGCTCGTGAAGCCAGTGGACGAGGAGGCGATCCTGCGCCAGCTGTTCCGCCAACTGGAGGCCAACGGGTTTCACGCGTACGCGAAAGGCGCGAAGCCCGACATCCTCCTCACCGTGAGCTACGGGCGGGGCGACATGAAAAATCCCTACATCCGCGACCAGGGTGAAACGCCGACGATGGACGGCACCCCGACGGTCAGCATCAACGGTGCGTTCGCGCAGCAGCTCATGGACGAGAAAACCCCCGGTTATGAAGCGAACCTGCAGAAGGCCAGTTTCGAAAAACTCTTCATCCGCGTGACGGCGTGGGCCCTGCCGCTGGACAAGACGGCGAAGGCCAAGATGCTCTGGAAAACCATCATCGTCGCCGACGACCCGGATCACCGCGACCTGAACGTCATCGCGCCCCAGATGCTTGAAGCCGGGGCGCCGTACTTCGACAAGGCGCTGAAGAAACCCGAAATCGACTTCTACAAGCCCCTCCCCGAAGGCCACGTGAACGTCGGCACGCCGGAAGTGGTGCCACCGCGGGTAAAGTGACGGGGAGCGCAGGCGACGCCGGCGTTACTGCACAAAATCCAGGTCCAGCGGAGCGAAGACCTTCCGTCCGCTGCGCGCGGTGAGCATTACCCCGCCCTTGGCCGGGACCATGCTCTTCACCGCATCGAAGCCGCGTGGGATCGCCGCCATCGCCATGATGTGCGCCACCCGCAGCGGCCGGTCGGGCCGGAGCTGCACCGCGGTCGGCGCGCCGGCACGGGTGAGCAGGTTGGGTATTGCGGACTCCGCGAGGCCGAGGTGGAAATAGGCCGTCACGTCCTCGACGCCGACGACATTGAGGTGCCGCCCGTTCCACGGCGGGTAATGCCGGCCGCCATTCGAGAACCACAGCACCGTCTCGCGCAGCACGCGCGGATTCTTCAGCGTGAAAAACACCTGTCCCTCGCCTGGGAACGTCACGGCGTTCCACGCAAACGGCAGGCGCGCGTCGCTGATCACCTCGACCAGCTCCTCGAACCCGCGGCGGGCCGGATAGCGCGTGAGGTCAACCGTGCCGCCCGCGGCCGCCGGCACGCGCTCCAGCGAGGAGAACGGCGCGCCGAGCTTGAGCAGCGAGTAGCCCTTGGCCGCCGGCGTTTCCCAGCTGCCCGGCACCACAAAGCCCTTTTTGAAGGCACTCATCGTGAGCGTCCCGGAACCGGGCCGGTCAGGAAACAGCAGCATCGGGTGCGTCCCGATCGACATCGGTCCCGTCATGCCGGAAAGCACGTGCTCGGAATACACCGCGGCATGGCCGTCGCGCAGGATCAGCCGCTTGTCCACGCGCCCACGCCTCACGCGGGTATTCATCGAGGTATGCAGGGTCGTGGTGCCCTCGGCGCGCTCCAGCGACTCAAAGGTCCAGTCCCGGTTGGCGGTTTCTCCGTGCGCCGGGTGCTGCTCCCCGCGGTACAGCGCGGCATTGCCGCCGAAGGGCGCGCAGAAAAAGTCCCCGCGGGCCACCCGCAGCATGGTCGGGATTTCGGCCGGCAGCGATTCCTTCGCCCAGGGCGTGATGGAAAATGGCTGCACCGACTTGCGGCCCAGCTTGAACACCACCGGCGCAAGATGGCCGCCCGTGCGAGTGAGGAAGCCCCGCACGCGATTGCTGGAAAAACTCCAGCCGGGCTGGCCGGCCTGCAGTTTGATCGGGGATTTCATGGGAGTGATTCGAGTCCGGACGGGACGGCCCGACCGTTACGTCTTCGGCGGCTGGTTCACCGGTGCGGCGCGGAAATCACCCGGGTCGCAGAGCTTGCAATCCTTGGTGCCGAGCCGCTGGTCGGACATTCCCAGCTTCTGCCGGATGGCGATCAGCTCCTTCAGCTTGTCCGCGCCAAACGAATGCAACGGGCTGCCCAGTTGCGAGGCGATCCAGACGGTGCGGCAGTAGGCATCGATGTTCTCCATCTTCCAGTGCGCGTCCTCGACGTTGTCGCCCCACGTGATGACGCCGTGATTCTGCATGAGGACCACCTGGTGGTTCACGCCCACTTCACCGACCGCCCGGCCGTTGGCCGGCGTGCCCGGGGTTTGGTACTCCGCCATGCCAATCTCGCCCAAGAACACCTCCGCCTCGGGAATGAGGCAGGAGGGCGGGATGACCGACGCCACCGCGAACGCCGTCGCATGGACGGGGTGCGCATGGACACACGCGCGGGCCTTCGGCTGGCGTTTCATGATACCGAGATGGGTCAGCGCCTCGCTCGTGCGCTTCTTCGTGCCGGCCACCTGGTTGCCGTCCAGGTCGATCAGGCACATGTCACAGGGCTTCATGAAGCCCTTCGAGATCAGGGTCGGCGTGCAGAGCACGAGGTTTTCGGCGACGCGTACGGTGATGTTGCCGCCGTTGCCGTCCACGTAGTCCTTCTCCCACATCCGCCGGCCGATGTCGCACATCTGGGCCTTGATCGCCTCGACCGCGGGGGAGGTGAAAAATTTCTGGATCGCGGCCGGATTCTTCAGGTCGATCGACTTACTGCAGTCGCAGGCGGGCGGGACGGCGGTGGCGGCGGAATTCGCGGACCTGCCCGCCGGCGGCTCGGCGGAGGAAGGCTGGGCGGGCAGCCTGCGGCTGCGCATGAGATCGCGGGCGGACGGGGTGACGATGGCGTCGGCTGGAATCGTGTCGAAGCTCTCGCCCGCACGGAGCATCCGTTCGACATCGGCAGCGGTGATGACCTTGCGCATAAATTTATTGGGGTGGCTGGTGGAAAATCTCGTCGGCGATGGCGGCATTGTACGCGTCCACTGGCGTGGCCTCGGCGAACGGCTTGGAGGCCTCGGAGCCCTCGGTGAAACCGATCAGGTGGCCGAGCCCGGCGCCGAGGTTGTCGTAGACCACGAGCGTCGGGCCCGCGGTTTGGTTCTGGGCGGCCCACGGGCGCACCAGCAGGAAGCGGCCGCCCGAGTAGGACGGATCCTGCCGGCTGAGGGTGACTTTGCCGATGACGTGGCCGAGGCGCATGTTAGGAGGAGGCGTCGAGGATCGCGATGATGGTGTTGCGGAGGGGCGATTTCGGGTCGCCAACCTGGGCCCGGGCCGCCGCCCCGTCGGTGGAGACCAGCACGCGCTGGTGCTGGCCGGCGCCGTGGGCATCGAGCGCGAGCACCGGCGTGCCCTCGGCGGCGCCGTGCTCGTTGAGCGGCTGGCAGATGACGGTCCGGCAGCCCCGCAAACTCGGGTGGCAGACCGTCGAGACCATCACTCCATCAACGCGGGCGAGGATCATGGGAGGTTATTTCGCCGCCTTGGGTTCGGGATAGATCGTGCGGTGGTTCACGTCCACGTTGTCCACGATGCCGGTGACGACGGCGTCGACGGGCACCGTGGCCATGCCGGCGGCCTGGCGGGCGGAGCTGCCTTGGCAGAACAGGACCGTCTCACCCTGGCCGGCGCCGAGCGAGTCGACGGCGACGATGGTGGACGGACCCGGACGTAACTGGCCGGCCTCGTCCACCAGGAGCGGGCGGAGCAGCAGGAGCTTCCGCCCCTGCAGGGCTTCGTCCTTCTGGGTCGAGACGACGGTGCCGATAACGCGTGCGAGGAGCATGGGGTTATTTGGCCTTGCCGGGTTTCGGCAGGATGGACGCGACCTCGTCGTGGGGGCGCGGGATCACCTGCACGCTGACGACCTCGCCGACGGCGCGGGCCGCCTGAGCGCCGGCGTCGGTGGCGGCCTTGACCGCGGCGACGTCACCCACCACGACGGCGGAGACGAGGCCATGGCCGACCTGTTTCATGGGACCGGCGAGGGTGACGTTGGCTGACTTCAGCATGGCGTCCGTGCCGGCGACGAGGGCCGCGAGGCCCCGGGTTTCGAGCAGACCGATGGCTTTTTGGGACATGGGAATAAAGGCGATGGGTTATGGGCGATGGGTGATAGGTTCTAGACCGGAGTGCCGATCCATTTGCCGAGGCCGATGAGTTCCTCGTGCGGGCGCGGGATGACCTGGACGCTGATGACTTCGCCGACCTTGGCGGCGGCCTCGGCGCCGGCGTCGATCGCGGCCTTCACGGCGGCGACATCGCCGCGGAAAAACGCGGTGACGTAGCCCGCGCCGATCGGCTCCCAGCCGGTCATGGTGACGCTGGCGGCCTTGAGGGCGGCGTCGGTCGCTTCGAGAAGGGCACAGAGGCCCTTCGTTTCAATCATGCCGAGTGCTTCGTGGGACATTGGTGTAATGGGTAAGAGGTGATGGGCGATGGGTGAGGGGATTACAGCCCGACCTGCTTCAGGAGCTCGGGGTGCGGGCGGGCGATGACATGGGAGCAGACGAGCTCGCCGACGCGCTTGGCGGCGTCGGCGCCGGCGTCGACCGCGGCCTTGACGCTGCCGACGTCGCCCTTGACGACGACGGTGACAAAGCCGCCGCCGATCTGGATCTGCCGGCTGAGGGTGACGTTGGCGGCCTTAACCATGGCGTCGGTTGCCTCGATACTGCCGACGTAGCCGCGGGTTTCTACCATTCCGATGGATTCGTTCATGATGATGATGGGTTGATTGATGCTGGGTAAAGGGACTCAGAGGCGGGTCAGGATCTGGCCGACGCCCTCGCTGGGGCGCGGAATGACATGGGCGGAGATGAGCTTGCCGACGGCCTCGGCGGCAGCGCGCCCGGCGGAGACGGCGGCGGTGACCGCGGCGACGTCGCCCTCGATGATCACGGTGACGTAGCCACCGCCGAGCTTTTCCTTGGCGATGACGCGCACGCCGGCGGCCTTGCAGGCGGCGTCGGTGGCAGCGGTGACGGCGGTGAAGCCCTGCGTTTCAAGCAGGCCGATGGCCTCGGGAACTTTGGATTTATCACTCATGGAAATTTTCGTGGGTTGGGGGATGAAAACGACTTCCTGCTCCAGCAGCGGCTGGTACTCCGGCGGACTCTCGATCACGGACCATGCCTCCGCATCCGGCGCGTCGAGCGCCTTGGCGGTGAGCGCGACCTTCATTTCCGTGGTGATGGCCCGCGCCGTCTCGATCGCGATCCGCACCGAGGCGGAGTCGCCCGAGAGCTTGAGAAACAGGCCGTAGTAATCGTTCAGCTCCGCCTGCAGCACGCGCACCAGCGCGGCCTTCTCGATCCGGTCGAGCACCACCAGCGCGGCCCCGAGCGAGTAAACCTCGAGGAGCGCGAGTGCGGGGGGTCTGAGCGTCGGGGCGGACATCGGGCATGGTCAGAGCTTCGCCGCCGTCTGGCGGATCAGGTCCCGGAGCTGGATGGTTTCGGAAATCGTGTCGCTCTCGTTGCAGTGCTCCCAGTCGATCCAGATGTACTCCACGCCAATCCAGCGCTTGTAGCCGGCCTTGGCCATCGCCGCGAGCATGCGGGGGTAATCAATGGTATTCTGCTTCAGGTTACACTGCAGCCGGCCGCGGCAGGCGCCGCGCATGTGGAAGTGGCTGGCATGCGGCACGAGGGGCTCGATGCTGCGGTCGGAGATGCCGGCGCGCGTGAAATGCGTGTAGTCGAGTGTCAGCGTCAGACCGGGCACGCGCCGGACCAGGTCCGCGGTTTCCTCGGGGGTCGTGACGATGGAGCCGACGTGCGCCTCCGTGCCGAAGATCAGGCCGGCCGCGCGGCTTTCCTCGACGCGCCAGCCGAGTTCGTCGGCGGCGCGCGCCAGCGAGGCATCCCTCCCCTCCTCCGCAAACACCACGCCCGGCAGCGTGGTCACGTGCTCGCACCCCACGGCGTCGGCGTACTCCAGCGTGCGCGAGAACCAATCCCGCGCCTTCCGGCGCCGGGCGGCGCTGGGCTGGTTGATCGCGTAGGGCGTAAAGTCCGGCATCATCTGCAGGAACACATCGGCAGCGACGAGGCCGCGGTCATCCAGGGCGCGCTTCAGCTTCCGCGCGCTGGCCTTGACGTTCTTGAACTCCTTGGAAGGCCAGAGATGTGAACGCTGGTCGAAGAGGCCGATGTCGACGCCGGTGAAGCCGAGGTTGGCGATCAGGTCCAGCGCGTGCGGATGGCTCAGCAGCGGAAAGGTGAAGTCGGCGCAGGCGAATTTTGCTTTCATGGGGTTTAGACGTTTTCCTGGAACAGAGTCGGGCCGGTGCACTGCCACTCGGCCGCCGTGAGGTAGCCGCAGTCAATCGTGAGCGACGTGCCCGTGATGCCGGCGGAATCCTCGCAGCTGAAATAGAGGATGGATTTCGCCACATCGAGCGGCGAGAGCGAGACGCCCATCGGCACGCGCTGCAGGCGCTCGGCCAGCGCCGCCTTGGGATCGGGGCGGACGTTGAGATGCTCCCACAACATGGGCGTTTCCGTGATGCCCGGGCACACGCAGTTGCAGCGGACGCCGTGCGCCGCGTAATCGAGGGCAATCGAGCGGGTGAGGCCGAGGATGGCGTGCTTCGTCGTCGTGTAGACCGGGGTGCGCGCCTGGCCAACAAAGCTGCTGATCGAGCCGACATTGACGACGTAGCCGCGCTTCGATTTCCGCAGGTGCGGGAACGCGTGCTTGAAGGCGAAAAACATCGATTTGACGTTCACGCCCATCACGCGGTCCCACTGGGACTCGGTGTACGTGTGCAGGTCGCCGATCTCCACCATGCCGGCGTTGTTGACCAGGATATCGAGCCGGCCAAAGCGCTTCACCGTCGCGGCGATGGAGGCCTTCACGTCGCTCTCCCGGCTCACGTCGCAGGCCAGCGCGATCGCGGCGCCGGGCGCCAAGCGGTTGATGCGGCGGGCAATGGCCTGCCCGAGTTCGCGCCGGCGGCCGACGATCGCCACCTTCGCGCCCTCGCGGGCAAACAATTCCGCCGCGGCCTCGCCGATGCCGGAGGTGGCGCCGCTGATCCAGGCGACGCGTCCGGCCAGCCGGCCGGATTGAGGTAGGGCGCGACCGCTGGGCGCGCTTCCG
>CAIMAQ010000063.1 GCA_903839035.1 uncultured Opitutia bacterium | reverse complement strand
TGTTGCTGGTCCCCTGGAAATTCAGCACGCCGCTGAGCTGGGCGTAGAGTGTGCCGAGGTTGACGATATTCGTCAGGTAGTTGTTGGATCCCGTCCCGGTCGCGGTGATGGTGCCGCCGGCGGCGTTGGTGGTCGCGTCGGTGGCGTAGTAGCCGAGATACAGTGAACTGCCGCCGCTCCCGGTGATGGCGCCGGAGTTGGTGAGGGTGGGCGCGTAAATATAACCGGTGCCGGAGGTCTGGTTGATCGAGCCCTGGTTGAGGATCGTGCCGCCGTTGTTGCCGTTATAGAGATAGATGTCGCCGTTGAACGTGGTGGCGCTGTCGAGGGTGAGGGAATTGTTGGTGCCGAGATTGAGGTAAGCGTAGTTGCCCGCGGAGCCGAAGGTGAAGGTCTTGCCGGCAAGGGTGCCGTTTTGGTTCCAGTTCAGTGTGGAATAGTTGCCGAGCGTGGCATTGGCCCCGGTGAAGCCGGTCCCATTGGTGAAGGTGACCGCGGCACTGGCCGGCAGGGTTAAATCGCCGGTGAAACTGACATTGCTCAACGTGCCACCGGAACCCGTGAAGGTGAGCGCGCCGGCGGCGATGGTACCGTTGTTGAGCGTGCCGCCGAAGAGTTGAAAACTCCCGCCGGTGGGCGCATTCAGGGTCGCGCTGGTATTGTTGAGGGTGCCGCTGAGCATGGCCCGGCCGCCGCTGGCGAGGGAGACGCTGCCGAGATTGGCCGTGGTATTGGTGGTCCCCGAGAAATTCAGCGTGCCGTTGAGGAGGGCACTGAGCGTGCCCAGGTTGACGATATTCGTCAGGTAGATGTTGGAGCCCGTCCCGGTCGCGGTGATGGTGCCGCCGGCGGCGTTGGTGGTCGCGTCGGTGGCGTAGTAGCCGAGAGTCAACCCGGCGCCGCCGCTGACCGTGAGAGCCCCGGAGTTGGTGAAAGTGGGCGCGTAAATATAGCCGGTGCCGGAGGTCTGGTTGATCGTGCCTTGGTTGAGGATCGTGCCGCCGTTGTTGCCGTTGTAGAGATAGAGGTCGCCGGTGAGCGTCGTCGCGCTGTCGAGGGTGAGCGTGTTGCCGGCGCCAACCACGAGGTAGGCGTAGTTGCTGGCGGAGCCGAACGTGACCGTCTTGCCCGCCAGCGTGGCGTTCTGGTTCCAGTTGAACGTGGAATAATTGCCGAGCGTGGCATTGGCGCCGGTGAACGTGGTGCCGCTGGTGAAGGTCGCCGTCCCGCTCGGATTAATGCTCACGTCCCCGCCGATGCTCCCGGGACCGCCGCTGTAGGTGCCGGAGAGGATGGTCTGGCCTCGCAACTCCAGTCCGGAAAGCGCGGTCAGAAAAACCAGGGTCAGTCCAAGGAGACCGGTCCGGCGCAGGTTCAGATAAGCGGGCATGGGACTTCGAAGAAGCCGCAACACAATCAGGTATTTACCCCATGAGAAGTCGGAATATTACCACTTACTCCGAACGTCGCCGGACGAGACTGGCGTGAAACTACAGGGGCAAGGCGGGGCCCCGCTGCGGATAGGGCCGCGGCGAGGGCTGGCGGCTCACGAGGGGTGTTTTGGCCTTGGAAAAACGCCGGCGAAGTTCCGTCAGGGTGATCTTCCCCGTCGAGTATTGCCGCCAAAGGGACAGGGCCTGCGGGGTCGCGCCCTTGAAGGAGAGCACCGCCGTGTCCTTTTTCATGCCGGCCGCGAGAAAGGCTTGGATCTCCTGCAATTGCGCAAGTCGTTCGTCCCATGGTTCCACCGGCGCGCCCATCCCGCGGATCACCCGCGGCGCATGGCAGACCCCGGATAGGAAAGTATGATGGCGCAGCAGGGTTTTCACCTCCCAGTCCGCCCCCTGGGGAATCTCGGGATAAAACGCCTCGAGTTCGCGGGCGAACCTGCCCTTCAGGGCGTACCGCGGTGCGACCTCCGCGAGCAGGCGGAAGAGCCCGCCCGGGCGCTGGCAGGCGCGGAGCGTGGCCTCGTCGGCCTTGCCCTTCGCGACGACAATGATGGTGAACAGCAGTTGCTCGATCGCCAGCCGGAGTTCGAGTGAGGCGTAGAGGAGAAGTGAGCTGCTATGCCGGGCCTTGGCCTCGTCGATCAGAGTTCCGGCCTGAATGGTGCTCCAGCCGGCGTGCTGGACTCTTCCGGTAAAGATGTCGGGGAAGCGCATCAGGCGGCGGCGGGTTCCCGGGTACCCGCATGGAAGTCACGGGCAAATTTGAGCATTATCGCAGCGGTCGGCATGGCGGAAGACGGGGGTGGCCGGAAGCCTATCAGTCAGGGGTCGGGCCGATTGTCGAGCATGAGAAGGCGGCGGAGCGGAGGAGTTTTGCGATTGAGGCGGCGGGGTGCGAAAGTTCAACTCGGCCGATGGCCAGTCCAAAACTTCCGGCTGCACGCATTTACTGGACGGCGTTCATCGGGCTGTTTTTCGACTACTACGATCTCTTTCTGTTCATCTACCTTGAGAAGGTGCTGGCGGCGCAGTTCGGGCTGAGTGCGACGGGGAGCAATGCCCTGCAATTCACCGGGCTCGCCGGGGTCGGACTGGGCGCGCTGGGGTTCGGTTATCTCGCCGACCGTCTGGGCCGCGGGCGGATCATGCTGGCGGTGTTCGGCGTATACCTGGTGGGCGTCGCGGGGCTGAGTCTGGCCTGGAATTACCCCAGTCTGCTCGGCTTCCGGCTGATCGCGTCGCTCGCGCTCGGCGCGGAATGGGGCATCAGCCACACGTTTTTAAACGAGCAGGTCGGGCGCGAACGCAGTTACCGTTTCGCCGCCTTGCTGCAGCTGGCCATCCTGGGAGGACTGCTCGCGGCGTTGGCGAACCGTTACTTGCTGCCCGTTTGGGGCTGGCGCTGGCTGTTCGCGGCCTCGCTCGTGCCGGTGGCGCTCCTGTCGGCGGCGCGATGGCGGATGCTGGCCGCTGGTGCGGCGGGTAATGGGTGTGAGGTGATGGGTGAAGGGAAAATCGAGTCGGGGGCCGGCGAGCTGGGGCCGGCGCTCTCGTCGAACTGGCGGCCGTTCCTGCTGTGCTTCGCGCTCGCCAGCCTGACGATTGCGAGCGGGCTCGTGAATGTTTTCTTTGTGAAGGAACTGCCGCAGGCGCCGCTGTTCATCGTGCTCTTCTGGGTCAACCTGGTGCCGGGGATGTTGCTGGGGGTGTGGGTCGTGCGGCGGGGCGGTGTGCGCCGCGCCCTGGCGGGTTATGCGGTGGCGCTGATCGGGCTTTCGCTCTTCGCGTGGGGCAGCCACTGGGAAGGACGCAAGCTGGCCTTTGCGCTGACGCTGCCGGTGCTCAATGGCATTCCGTTCGGCCTGATGGGCGCGTATTTCAACGAGGTCTTCGCGAGCTATCGCACGATGCTGTCCGGCGCGGCGTACAATCTCGGGCGGATCTTCGCGGGGTTTTCCCCGGTCCTGATCACGGCGCTGGGGCTGCACACCGGAGGAAATTATTTCCTCTTTTCCGCGGCGCTGGGTCTCGGCGTGCTGCTGATCAGCGGGTGGCTGACGGCGGCGGGACGCAGCACTTGAATCGGAGCGACGGGTGCGGCGCCTAAACCCGGAATAACGCCCCGAGTTTTTTGCCAAGCAGGAGGCCCAGACCGGCGATGGTCACGCCGAGGAAGACCATGGCCCAGACCCCGAGGGCGCTGGCGATGAACTTGCCGTCACCGAGCAACTGGAAGAGTTCCATGATGGCCTTGGTGATCGGATAAAACCGCGCCTTTTGCGCGAGGACGAGCGAGTCGCTGACCTCCAGCATTGCGAAGGCGAAGGCGAGGAGGCCGCCGGCGATGAGATTGGCCATGATGAGCGGGAGGGTGATGCGGATCGTGGCCTTGAGCGGCGGGCAGCCGAGGCTTTGCGCGGCCTCCTCGAGCGTCTCGCTGGTCTGCTGGAAACCCGCGGCGGCCGAGCGCACGACATAGGGCAGGCGGCGGACGGAGTACGCGATGATGAGGAGGATCGTCGGGTCGCGCACGGGATTGAGGAAGGAGAAGAACCGGCCCTCCTGTGCCATGGCGAGGTAGCCGAAGGCGAGCACCAGCCCCGGCACCGCGAGCGGCAGCATGGAGAGGAAGTCCAGGATCTGGCGCCCCGCGATTTTGGAGCGGACGACGACATAGGCGATGGCGATGCCGAGAATGACATCGATGAACGCGGAGATGCTGGAAAATTTCAGGCTGTTGGCGATGGCCGGAACCGTCAGATCGTGGCCCAGCGCGAGGCGGAAGTTGTCCAGGGTGTAGGCATGGGGGACCACGGTGCCGTACCATTCGCGGGAGAAGGCGACGAGGATGACGCCCAGGTGCGGCAGCACGGCGATGAGGATCACGCCGGCAAACGCGGCGGTGCAGGCGAGGGCGGCGCCGCGGGACAGGGCGCGCGGGCCGCCGGAACTGGTAGACTTGGCCATCATGGCATGGCCGCCCCGGCCGAACAGGCCGCGGCCGACGGCATAGATGGCGAGCGAGCTCGCGAGCATGATGGCGACGAGCGCGTAGGGGAACGGGTTCCCGCCGATGTCCCGCAGCCCATAGTAAATCTGCACGCTGGTGACCCGGGCGTAGTCAAAGATGAGCGGCGTGCCGAGTTCCGTGAACGACCAGATGAAGACGATGGTGCCGCCGGCGAACAGGCCGGGATGGATGAGCGGCAGGGTGATTTTCCAGAAGCGCCGGAAGCCGGTGCAGCCCAGGTTTTGCGCGGCTTCCTCCATCGCGGGATCGATGTTGGCGAGGGCGGCGACAGCGTTGAGGTAGATGATCGGGTAGAGGGACAGCGCCTCGACGACGACGATGCCCCAGAACTGGTTTGCGGCGAACCAGTCGAAGGTCCAGCCGTGCGGGCGGAATCCGAGCTGGATGATGAGGGCGTTGAGCGCGCCGTACTGCCCGAAAATCTGCTTGATGCCGATGGCGCCGACAAACGGCGGCAGGATCATCGGGATCAGCACCAGCGACCCGAGCAGGCCCTTGCCCGGGTAGATGAAGCGGTCGCTGATGAAGGCCAGCGGCAGGGCGATGAGGAGTGCGAGCGTGGTGGTGCAGCACGCGAGCAGGAAGGAGTTGCGCAGGCCGGCGAGATAGGCGGGATCGGCGAGCAGCGTGGTGAGGTATGCCAGGGTGAACTTCCCGTCGGCATCGACGAAACCGCCCTTCAGGATCTGCGCGATTGGCCACAGGAAAAACACCGCAAAAAAGGCGGCGGTGAGGATGAAGACGGCGCGCGCAAACGATTTCGACATCGGCGCGCAGTGTGGTTGCGCCGCGTCGCGCGCGGCAAGGCGGAAGTGGCTGGCGGCCGGTCAGCGCGCCGGCTCGACGAGGATCCGGCCGGCGGCGGCGAGACTCAGGGCGAGCGGCCGGCCGCGGGGGCGCTGCACGGTGACCAGGCCAGCGGCGAGGTTGCGGTCGGTGACCCGGGCGGACGCGCCCGGCAGCAGGCCGTGCTGCTCGGCAAACTGGAGGAATTCCGCCGACTGCTCGGTGATCCGGACCAGACGCACGGGGCGGGCGAGCGGGCAGGTGGCCAGGGTCGCGTAGACCTGCGAGTGGAGCTTGCCCAGCCGGCTCGGGATTGGGTCGCCGTGGGGATCGGTCGAGGGGTGGCCAAGCAGGGCATCGAGCCGGTCGAGCACGGTGTCGGAGATGGCATGCTCGAGCTGCTCGGCCTCGGCGTTGACGGCGCTCCAGTGCATCTTGAGGACCTGGACGAGAAAGGTCTCCACCAGCCGGTGCTTGCGCAGGACGCCGAGGGCGAGCCGGCGTCCGGCGGCGGTCAGTTTCACGCCCTGCCGCGGCCGGTGGACGACGAGACCGTCGGCGGCGAGGGACTTGACCATGGTCGTGACGGTGCCGGGCACGACGGCCAGCGCCGCGGAGAGCGCGCCCATCGGGACGAGCCCGTCGGTCTCCTCCGCGAGCAGCAGGAGGTGCTTGAGGTAGTTTTCCACCGTAACACTGGGCATAGCGCCTGAGGGAAGCAGGATATTTGAGTAGAACAAGAAATTATTTTGACTACTCAAAATGGCGGGCCGTAAACTGCCACCGCAACATGGACGAGCCGACTTCACCTCCCGCCCCCGTGCCGGCCGAGTCCGGCTGGTCCCAGGCGCGAGGGGGCGAAAGCCTGCCGGAGGTGCACCGCACCATCGCCGTGCCGGCCGGGGCTTCGTTCTGGCGCAAGGTCCTGGCGTTCTCCGGCCCGGGTTTCCTGGTGGCAGTCGGCTACATGGACCCGGGCAACTGGGCCACGGACTTGGCGGGCGGGGCGAAGTTCGGCTACACGCTGCTGTCCGTCATCATGATCTCCAACCTGATGGCGATCCTGCTGCAGCACCTGTGCATCAAGCTGGGCGTCGCCACCGGGCGGGATCTCGCGCAGGCCTGCCGCGACCACTACTCGCGACCGACGGTCTACTTCCTCTGGATCCTGTGCGAGCTGGCCATCGCGGCCTGCGACCTGGCGGAGGTGGTGGGCTCGGCGATCGGCCTGCAGCTGCTGTTTGGAATTCCGCTGGTGTGGGGCTGCGTCATCACGGCGTTTGACGTGATGATCGTGCTGCTGCTCCAGCACCGCGGCTTCCGGTACATCGAGGCGCTGGTCATCACGCTGATCCTGACCATTGGCGGGTGCTTTGCCGTGGAACTCGTTGTGGCGAAGCCCGACCTGGGCGGCGTCTTCGCCGGCTTCATTCCCCGGCTCGAGATCCTGAAAAATTCCGAGATGCTCTACGTCGCGATTGGCATCCTCGGCGCGACGGTGATGCCGCACAACCTGTACCTGCACTCGTCGATCATCCAGACGCGGAAGTTTGTGCAAAATTCCGCCGGGAAGGCCGAGGCGATCAAGTTCGGCACGATTGATTCCACCTTTGCGCTGATGTTCGCGCTCTTCATCAATGCCGCCATCCTGATCCTCGCCGCCGCGGCCTTTCACGGGAGCGGCCACCAGCAGGTCGGCGAGATCCAGGAGGCCTACCACTTGCTGGACGGAGTGCTGGGCGTAACGTTTGCCAGCACGCTTTTTGCGCTGGCGCTGCTGGCGTCCGGGCAGAATTCCACCCTGACCGGCACGCTCGCCGGGCAGATCGTGATGGAGGGTTTCCTTAACATCCGGCTGCGGCCGTGGCTGCGGCGGCTCATCACCCGGGCCATCGCCATCGTGCCGGCGGTGCTGGTGATCGGCATCTTTGGCGAAAGCAAGAGCACGCAGCTGCTGGTCGCGAGCCAGGTGTGCCTGAGCATGCAGCTGGGCTTTGCCTGCTGGCCGCTCATGCGCTTCACCGGCGACCGGGCCAAGATGGGCGAGTTTGTGAATCCGTGGTGGATCAAGCTGCTCGGCTGGAGCATCACCCTTGTCATTATCGCGCTCAACGTGAAGCTGCTGTTCGACATCCTGCTGCCCGCGCCGTGGACCCAGTGGTTCTACGGCCGCCTCGGGCTCCACCCCTCCGCCTGAGCCCGCCCTTTCGCCGATGTACCAGAAAATCCTCGTTGCCCTTGAGAACACCCGTGCGGACGAAACGATGGTGCCGCACATCGCTGACCTGGCGCGCCGCCTCGGCTCGGAGCTGTTGCTCGTGCATGTCGCGGACGGCTGGGCGGCACGCAACTTTGACCAGCTCAAGCTGGCTGAATCCACCGAGATGAAGGAGGACCGCGCCTATCTCGAGGGGGTCGCGGCGCGGTTGCGCGGCAGCGGTCTGAGGGTGGGCGTGGAACTCGTGCTGGGCAATCCGCCCACCGAGATCGTGAAGACTGCGGCCGCGCGGAACTGCGACCTCATCGCGATGGCTTCCCACGGCCACAAACTGCTCGGGGATTTTTTCCTCGGCAGCACGATCGACAAGGTGCGGCACAACACGGTGATTCCGATTCTGGTGGTGCGCGCCGCGTCTGGCACCTCGACTCGGTTTGTCCGGTAGCAAGCTCGCAGGCGCGGCTAGCGCCCGGGAAATTGGTTTAGCACCCAGCCAATGACCGGGCTGTCGACGCTTCGCACCACCACCTGCAGGCCTGTGCTCAAGCCGGATGGCAGCGTGACCGGGATGGTCAACACAGGACAACCCCCGATGCTGGCGGGGGCGGTCAGGGTGAGGATGCGAAACCGGTTCTCGGGCGTGCAATCGGCCTTCGTTAGTGCTGCAAAGGGCGAGGCGGGCAGGACTACAAAATCGTATTCGCGGAAGCAGTCGTGCCACATGCGCTTGATGGCGTCGGTGGACTGGCGCGCCGACTCCCGCTGTTTCTCCGCGGTGGAGTGAACCCGGTTGAGCCGCTGCCAGACCGCCGGATCGTAGCGGTCCTTGAAGCGCTCGGCCCAGGGACGGTGAACGGCCCACGCCTCATCCGCGACCACGGTGTTGTAGGTGTCCACGCTATCGCGCAAGGCCGCCCGTACGGCGGTGGAGGTGGCGGTTTCGCGGACGGCGAAGTGGTCGGCCGCCTGGCCGCAGGCGAGGGCGACCTCGGCATCGAGGCCGGGCAGTTCGACGTAACAGCCCCGCGGTTCGCGCGGCGCCGGGGTGGATCCAATCAGGCAATTAATCGCCGTGGTCATGTCGCCGGCCGTCGCGGTGAACCAGCCCGCGGTGTCGTAGCTCGGCGCCAGGGGAAACGCGTCGGCGATGAACGGATCGCGCGGGGTCAGGCGAAAGCCAAATAATCCGCAAAAAGCCGCCGGCAGGCGGACCGAACCGCCCGTGTCGGTCCCGACGGCCAGGGGCACAATGCCGGCGGCGACGACGGCCGCTGATCCACTGCTGGAACCGCCGGTCAGGCGGTGGGGAAACCGGGGATGCGTGCAATCGCCGTAATGCGGGTTCTCGCCGGTGATGCCGTAGGCGAATTCCTGCAGGTGGGTGCGGCCGGCGAGGACGGCGCCCATCGCGGAGAGTTTTTGGACGATGGCGGAGTCCTGTGTGGCGGCGGGTCGGACCTCGGGCAGGAAGGTGGAGCCGGCCCACATCGGATGGCCGGACACGGGAAAGAGATCCTTGAGGAAATACGGCACACCACTGAGCGGAGTGCCCCTCGGGGCGGTGGAAAAATGTTCCGCCAGGCCGCTTTCACCGCCGAGTGCGGCGAGGACGGCCCGCTGCTGGCCCGCAGTCAGCCGGGTGCGCACCCGCTGCAGCAGCTCGCGGGCGGCCCCGGCCGGGGAGAGCTGCTGCCAGTCGCTAAAAGTCATGTGCGAAAATTCACCGTTCGGCGGGCTGGTTGCAACTCCGCGCACTTGGGGCTCGCCCTGAGCGGGACGCAGCGTCCAATGACCGGATGCGTTTTCTCCGTAGTGCAGCTTGGATGCTGGTCGTGACTGCTCTGGCGGGCGGCTGTGCGCGCCAGGCGGCCGAGATCAAGCCGCCGGGGGTATTGCGCAAGGTGGTTTTCCAGAGCGACTGGTTTCCGCAGGCGGAGCATGGTGGATTTTACCAGGCGCTGGCGAAGGGTTATTACCGCGAGGTGGGCCTCGACGTGGAGATCCTGCCGGGTGGCCCGGGCGCGGCCATCAAGTTGAGCGTGGCGAAGGGCACGGCGGATTTCGGGATGTATCGCAGCGACGACGTGATTGTGGCGGCCAGTCGCGGGCTGCCACTGGTGATTGTGGCGGCGGTGCTGCAGCATGATCCCGAGGCGCTGCTGGTGCATGCCGCGAGCCCGGTCAAGACGCTCGCCGATCTGGAAGGCCGCAGCGTGATTGCGCCGCCGAGCATGTCCTGGATTCCGTACGTGAAGCAGAAGTATGGCGTGAAGTTCGACCTGCGGCCCCTGACCTATGGCATGGCGGCCTTCCTCGGTGATCCCACGGCCATCCAGCAATGCATGCTGACGAGCGAACCGTACTTCGCGGAGCAGCATGGCGCCAAGGTGCGCGCGATCCCGCTCTCGGACTCGGGTTACGACCCGTACCACACCCTCATCTGCCGCCGGGCGCTGATCCGGACCAATCCCGAGTTGGTGAAGGCCTTTGTGGCGGCGTCGATCCGCGGCTGGCATGATTACCTCGAGGGCAACCCGGCCGAAGCCCACGCCTTGATCATGAAGCGCAACACCCAGATGACGGCGGGCCAGCTGGAGTTTTCCCGGCGGGCGCTCATCGCGCATGCGCTGGTGACCGGGGATCCGGCGCGGGGTGAGCACATCGGCCGTATCTCCCTCAAGCGCATGCAGCAGCAGATCGACGTGCTGACGGAGTTCAAGATCCTCGAGGTGCCGGTGACCGCCGCAGGCGTAGCGTCCCGGGCGTTCCTGCCCACCTCGGCGCGCTGATAGTCTTTGTCACGACCGGAATTCCCCTCAACCTAATCCCATGAATCCCGAAGCCAACCTCGCCGCCCTCGGCCTCACGCTCCCCAATCCGCCTGCAGCCGCCGGCAGCTACGTGCCCACCGTGCGTACGGGCAACCTGCTGTATTGCGCCGGCACGATCTGCATGGTCGCCGGGCAGATGACGCACACCGGCCAGGTGGGCAAGGAGCAGACGGTGCAGACCGCCAACAAGTCGGCGGAAATCTGTGCTCTCAACACGCTCGCCAACATCAAGGCCGCCGTCGGCTCGCTGGACCAGGTCGTCCGCATCGTGTTCGTCAGCGGCTTCGTCAACGCCGTGGACGGCTTTGTCGATAGCCCGGCCGTGATCAACGGTGCCAGCGATCTTTTCCTCAAGGTCTTCGGTGACGCCGGCAAGCACGCCCGTGCCGCCGTGGCCGTCAACGGCCTGCCCAAGGGCTCGACGACCGAGGTGCAGGTCGTGGTTGAGCTAAAGGCCTAGGTCCGGTCCGCTTTCGTTACCCCAACCCCCATTATCCCATGAACAGACTCACCGCGCTCCTCGGAGTGCTTGTTTTCGCTCCCTTCGTTTCGGCGCAGACCTATGAAGTCGCGGTCATTCCCAAGGGGACGACGCATGAGTTTTGGAAATCCATCCATGCCGGCGCCCTCGCGGCCGCGGGCGAGCTCAAGGCCGAGGGCATCACGGTCAATGTGATCTGGAAGGGCCCCCTGCGCGAGGACGACCGCGAACAGCAGGTGCAGGTCGTGGAAAATTTTACCGGCCGCCGGGTGAGCGGCCTCGTGCTCGCGCCGCTCGATGCGCGGGCCCTGGTGGCGCCGACGGAGGAAGCGGTGCGGGCGGGCATCCCGGTCGTCATCATTGATTCCGGACTCAAGTCCACCGCACCGGTCAGCACCGTCTCGACGGACAATTACAAGGGCGGCGTACTCGGGGCCCGGCGCCTGGGCGAACTGCTCGGCGGCAAGGGCAAGGTCATCCTGCTGCGCGTGCTGGCCGGCTCGACCAGCACGGAACAGCGCGAGGCGGGTTTTCTCGACACGCTGGCAAAGGAGTTTCCCGGGCTCCAGATTCTCTCGAGCGACCAGCACGCCGGCGCGACGCGTGACACGGCCTACCGCACCTCGCAGAATCTTCTTAACCGTTTCGGCCGCGACGTCACCGGCATCTTTGCGCCGAACGAGTCCTCGGCCACCGGCATGCTGCTGGCGATGAAGGACGCGGGTTTGGCCGGCGGGAAGGTGAAGCTGGTGGGCTTTGATACCGGCGCGCAGACGGTGGCGGCGCTCAAGTCCGGGGATCTGCAGGGCCTCGTTGTGCAGAATCCCTTCCGGATGGGCTACCTCGGCGTGAAGACTCTGGTGGCCAGCCTGCGCGGGCAGAAGGTGGAGCTCGTGATTGATACGGGCTGCGCGCTGGTCACGCGGGAAAACATGGCCGAGCCGGCGATGGTCGACCTGCTTTACCCGCCCTTGGAAAAGTACCTGAAATAACGGCCATGCCGCCGCGCCTCCGCCTCACGGGCATTCGCAAGTCCTTCGGCGCCACCCTGGCGCTGCGGGGCGTGTCGCTCGAGGTGGCGCCAGGCGAGGTCCATGCGCTGGTCGGCGAAAACGGTGCGGGCAAGAGCACGCTGATGAACATCCTCAGCGGCGCGCTGCCGGCAGATGAGGGTGCGATGGAACTCGACGGGACGCCGTACGCCCCGCGCGACACCCTCGACGCGCGCCATCGCGGGGTGGCGATGATTCACCAGGAGCTGAGCCTCGCGCCCCATTTGAGCGCGTGGGAAAACATCATGCTCGGCGCCGAGCCGTCGCACGGCGGCTGGCTGCGCCGCGGCGAAGCCAAGGCGCAGGCGAGGGCGGCGCTGGAGCGCCTGGGTCACGGGCACCTCGACCTCGAACGGGCGGCGGGAAAGTTTCCCATCGCGGAACAGCAGATCATCGAGATCGCCCGCGCGCTGCGAACGGAGCCGCGGGTGCTGGTCATGGACGAACCGACGAGCAGCCTGGCGCAGGCCGACACGGAACGACTGTTCACCGTGATCCGCCAACTGCGCGACCGTGGCGTGAGCGTCATTTATATCAGTCATTTTCTCGAGGAAGTGGAACGCCTGGCGGACCGCTACACGGTGCTGAAGGACGGACAGAGCGTGGGCACAGGGTCGATGGCCGGAACGGCCCCGGCACAGCTGGTGCGGCTGATGGTCGGCCGGGATGTGACCGAACTTTACCCGGCGCGGACGGCCAACGCGGGGGCCACCGTGCTGGAAGTCCGGAACCTGGCCGCTGGGCGGCGCCTGACCGGGGCGGATCTCACTCTCGCGGCTGGGGAGATTTTAGGGGTGGCCGGGCTCATCGGGGCGGGGCGGACGGAATTGGTGCGGGCGGTGTTTGGCTTGGATGCCAGCGACCGGGGAGTGGTGGCACTCGACGGCCGGGAGTTTTCCCGGCGGGAGCCAGGAGCCAGTTGGCGGGCGGGGCTTGGTTTCCTGAGTGAGAACCGCAAGGAGGAGGGCCTGATGCTGCCGCTCTCCGTGGCGGAGAACACGGTGCTCACGAAGCTCGGAGGTTTCGGCCGGCTGGGCTGGCTGCGGCGCCGCGATATCGATGCGGCGGGCGCGGCATGGATCGGGCGGCTCGGCGTAAAGGCGAGCGGGCCGGATCAGCCGGTGGGCCAGCTCTCCGGCGGGAATCAGCAGAAGGTTGCGCTGGCCCGGTTGCTGGAGCATCCGGCGCGGATCTTCCTGCTCGATGAGCCCACGCGCGGCATCGACGTCGGGAGCAAGGCGCAGATTTACGAGCTGATCGCCGGCCTGGCACGCGAGGGCCGGGCGGTCGTGCTGGTGAGTTCCTACCTGCCGGAGCTGTTCGGCATGTGCGACCGCATCGCGGTGATGCGGCGGGGCGAACTCGTCGAGTGCCGGGCCCGCGCCGATTGGACCGAACCCACCTTGATGGCCGCCGCCGTCGGCGCCGCGGCGTGAACCTGACTTCCCCATGAACACCAAAAGTCTCCTCGCGAAACTCGGGCCCTTCCTGGGGCTGCTGCTGGTGATCGGGCTCTTCTCGATTTCGACTGAGGTGCGCGGGTATTTCCTGACGTACCCGAACTTCAAGATCATCCTCACACAAACGGTGATCGTGGCGATCGGCGCGCTCGGCATGACGCTGATCATCATCGCGGGCGGGATCGATTTGAGCGTCGGCTCGGCGATCGCGTTCACGAGCGTGGTCGGGGCGCTGCTGATCCAACGCGGCTGGTCGGCCGCCGCGGTGGTGCTGGCGGTGGTCGCGGCGGGTGGCGGGATCGGCTTGCTCAACGGGGTGGCGATTGCCGGCCTGCGGATGACGCCATTTATCATCACGCTCGGGACGCTCGGCGTGGTGCGGGGAGCGTCCAAGTGGCTCGCGAACAATGAGACGGTCAATTACGACGCGTCGCCCATCAACAGTTGGATGACGACGTCGGACCCGTTTGGCTGGTCATTGCCCGCTGGCGCGTGGGTGGCGCTGGCCGCGGCGATCGGGACGGCGGTGATGCTGCGGCAGACGGTGTTTGGCCGGCATATTTTCGCGATTGGCTCGAACGAAGCGACGGCCCGGCTCTGTGGTGTGCCCACGGTACGGACGAAAATCATGATCTATGCGCTGGCCGGTGCGTTCTTTGGCCTGGCGGGCCTGATGCAGCTCTCGCGCCTGCGGCAGGGCGATCCGACGGTGGCGGTCGGGCTGGAACTCGACATCATTGCAGCGGTGATCATCGGCGGCGCGAGTTTGAGCGGCGGAGTGGGCACGGTGCTGGGCTCGATGATCGGCGCGCTGATCATGGCGGTGCTGCGCAACGGCTCGCAGCAGATGGGCTGGCCGACTTACTTTCAGGAAATCATCATCGGCGTGGTCATCATCGCCGCGGTGTTCCTCGACCGGCTGCGGCAGGCGAAGACGGCCTAGTTGAAAGCTGATCGCTGCCAGCTATCAAGTCAGCTGCTTGACCAGTACCTTGGCGTTGCGGCCGCTGTCGTCGTACAACTTCAGCCGCGCCTCGGGCAGGGCTTCCTTGGTGGTCTCCTCGAAGCCGCAGACGGCGGTGAAGAAACCGAAGCTCTGGGTGGAAAGGGCGATGACGCGCTTGGTGCCGCGCTCCTTGGCCATCAAGCAGGCATACTCGACCATCTTCTTGCCGATGCCGCGGTGGTGGTAGAAGGGTAGGACGTAGAGCGAACCGACCTCGGCGAGCTCGGGCATGTCGGGGTAGAAATACAGCGTGACGCAGGCGATGATGTTCTCGTCGATCTCGTAGACGAAG
Organism: uncultured Opitutia bacterium; assembly: GCA_903839035.1. Taxonomy (GTDB): domain Bacteria; phylum Verrucomicrobiota; class Verrucomicrobiia; order Opitutales; family Opitutaceae; genus Opi-474. The sequence goes on along the minus strand of CAIMAQ010000063.1, from coordinate 22,301 downwards.
AACTGGTCGATGTTTTTCTCGATGGCCTGCTGGGTCCGGTGGATCAGCTCCTCACGGCGGACGGCGTTGCGGGTGAGGCTGTAGATGAAGCGCACATCGCTGCGGCGGGCCTTGCGGATCTGCTGGTAGTCGTTGCCGTAGACAAGTGAACCCACGCCCTCGCTGGAGAAGATTTCATTGATCAGGCCGTCGAAGATGCGGCCATCCACGATGTGCACGCGCGGGGTGCCGGTTTCGATGGCCTTGACGGCATGCGTCGCCTTGCTGCGCGAGGTCTCGGCGATCTGCTCGGGCTTGTCCTTGATGATGGCGCGGAGGGCGTCCACGGAGATTTCCCGGCGGATCTCGCCGTCAATTTCCAGGCCGCCGTGCGGGGTCAGGTAGATGATCTTCGTGGCGTGCAGCGCCTCGGCGAGTTCGGCCGCGAGTGCGTCGGAGTTGATGCGCAGCGACTTGCCATCGGGGCCGAAGGCCAGCGGCGGGACGACGGGCACAACGGAGCGGTCGATCAGCTCGCTGATGAATTCCTTGTCGATGCGCTCGACGCGGCCGGTGAACTGCTGGTCCACACCCTTGATGATGCCGATCGGCAGGGCGCGGATGGAATTGGTGATGGCGCACTTCAGGCTGTTTTGCGTCAGGCCCTCGAGGATGACGTGCGATACGCGCGAGGAGGCACGGATGGCGAGGTCGAGGGTGGCGGCGTCGGTCACGCCGGTGCCGTAGGCGTCGGAGATGGCGACGTTGCGTAGGGCGGCGAGTTCCACGAGCTGCTGGCCGATGCCGTGGATCAGGACGACCTTGATGCCCAGGCTGCGGAGCACGGCGATGTCGACGAGGAGGTTGCTGAGATTCTCATCCGCCACGATGGCGCCGTCGAGGGCGAGGACGAAGATCTGGCCCTGGAAACGGGGCACGTATTTCAGGATCCCGCGGAGGTCCGTGGGCTTGATCGTGGTGCCCTGCGCGGTGGCCGCAGGAAGAGACGGGGGGGTGCCGTTGCCAGTGCTCATTAATTAAAGTGGGCGCAGTTCTCGACGATGCAGCGCGGCGCGTCAATGCACTTGCAGCGTCCAGGTCCGGGAACTCCGCGAGCCAACGAGGGTGACGTGATAGCTGCCGGGCTTCAGGGTGCCGGCGGGAACGGTGAGCCGGATGAACCGCTCACGGTTACGGGCGAGGAGTCCGCCGGACAGGTGTTCAAATTCCGGGGTGATGACGAGCTCGTTGCCGCGCACGTACAGCTCCGCGCCCGCGAGCTGCTGCTTGTTGTCCGGCAGGGAGCACTTCACGCCGATGGGGTAGGCGAACATGGAGTTGACCGCCGGGGTGGCGGAGACGCCAAGAATTTCCGCGGGAAGCCGCGGCGGTTCGACGAGGGTTTCGCGCAGCCCGGGCGGCAGCCCGGCGGCGGCGGCCGTGGCGCGAACGTTCGAGTTAAACGAGAGCGGGTCCGCCGGCAGGTCGGCCTCAAGTGCAATGCGCTGGAAGCCGGCGTCGAGCAAGCGGTGGATGTTGGCGCGGTCCCGCAGGTCCTGGTACGGACGGAAGGCCCGGTCCGGCCGGCGGTACTTCAGGGTCAGGAAGGTGTACACGCCGATGGAGAGGATGATCGCGAGGACCACCCATTTCATGGGCCAGGGCTGGCGGGTGCGGGACGGGGCAGGCATGGACGGGAAGCGAGTAACTCCGGGCCGGGGCCGGGTCGCAAATAAATTTGCGCCGGCGGGCGGGCGGTGTTTCGTTGCCGGACTCCATGAAGTTCTGGTCCCAGTATTTTATCCCCACGCTCAAAGAAAGCCCGGCCGACGCCGAGATTCCCTCGCACAAGCTGCTCATCCGGGCCGGCCTGGTGCGCAAGCTGGGCGGAGGCCTTTACACCTTCCTGCCGCTCGGCCTGCGGGTGATGCAGAAGCTGACGCAGATCTGCCGCGAGGAAATCGAGCGCGGCGGCGGCATCGAACTCCAGATGCCGCACGTGCACCCGGCCGAAAACTGGCAGCAGGGTCCCCGCTGGGCGGCCGCCCGTGAAATCATGTTCCGCGTGGACAGCGCCGGCGACGGCAAGCGCGGGCCGCGCGAGCCGGAGTACGTGCTCGGGCCGACGCACGAGGAGGTCATCACGCCGCTGATTCGCGCCGAGATCACGAGCTACCGCGACCTGCCCAAGAATTTCTTCCAGATTGCGACCAAGTTCCGCAACGAAATCCGGCCGCGCTTCGGCCTGATGCGCGCGCGCGAGTTCGTGATGATGGACGCCTACTCGTTCGACACGACCGACCAGGGCGCCATCAAGAGCTACCAGGCGATGAAGACCGCCTATGAGAACTTTTTCCGCCGGATTGGCGCCCAGGCCATCGCGGTCGAGGCGGACACCGGCGTGATGGGCGGCAGCTTCTCGCACGAGTTCATGATCCCCGCCGAGATCGGCGACGACGACATCCTCTATAGCGAGGCCAGCGGTTACGCGGCCAATCGGGAAAAAGCGACCAGCGCGCTCGTGCCGGCTGACCTGCCGGCGGCGGAGCCCGCCGGTGCGGTGGAGGAATTCGCGACCCCGGGCATCGTCACCATCGCCGCGCTCGCGTCGGCGCCCTATTCGGTGCCGGGCGACAAGCAGTTCAAGACCCTCGTCTACATCGGCGACGGCAAACCCTTCCTCGTCGTGCTGCGCGGCTGTGATGAACTCGAGGAGGCGAAGCTGGGTTCGCTGGGCTTCGGGGTCTTCCGCCCGGCCACGCCGGAGGAAATCGAGCCGGTGATGGGTGCGAAACCCGGCAGCCTCGGCACCGTCAAGGGCACAATCAAGAATCCCGATGCCCTGGCGGGCATCTTCGCCGACCAAGCCATCCGGCTGGTGGGCAATGGCGTGACTGGCGCGAACAAGGACGGATTCCACCTGCGGAACGTCAATGTGCAGCGCGATCTCGCCGTCACGCGCTTCGGTGATTTTCGCCGGGTGCAGGCAGGTGAGCCGGATTCAATCTCCGGCCAGCCGCTCATGCTGCGTCGCGGCATCGAGGTCGGTCACATCTTCATCCTGGGTACCAAATACTCGGACAAGTACGGCGCGGTCTACACCGACGACCAGAAGCAGAACCATCCGATGGTGATGGGCTGCTACGGCATCGGCATTAGCCGGACGCTGCAGGCGATCATCGAGCAGGGCCACGACGCCGACGGTGTGGTCTGGCCGTGGAATGCGGCGCCGTTCCACGTGCTCATCTGCGTCCTGGACCCGCAACTGCCCGAGGCGATGGATCTCGCCAAGAAACTGGGCGCTGCGGCTGAGTCGGCCGGGGCGGACGTGCTCATTGACGACCGCAACGAGCGGCCGGGGGTGAAGTTCAAGGATGCTGACCTGATCGGCATCCCGCTGCGGCTCACCATCGGCGGCAAGGGCCTCAAGGAAGGCATCTTCGAGTTGAAATGGCGCACGTCGAAGGACGTCGCAAAGGTTCCCCTGGCCGAGGCCGAGGCGAGGATCGCCACGGCGGTCCGCGAGGCCCAGGCGAAGGCATGACCGTTTCCCAGTCCAAGACCCAGGGCACACCCGCCGCGCAAAGCGCGACGGAACTGGAGTACGAGGGGTTGTGGCGCGTGGTCGTGCTGAATGACCCCGTCAACCTGATGTCCTACGTCGTCCTGGTCTTCAAAAAGGTCTTCGGTTTCGACGAAACCACGGCGCGGAAGCACATGCTCGAAGTGCATGAGCAGGGCCGCTCGGTCGTCTGGAGCGGGATGCGGGAAAAGGCCGAGGCCTACGCCTTCACGCTGCAACAGTGGCACCTCACGACGGTGCTGGAGCAGGACGACGTCCGATGAAACGCATCGAGGTCAAACTCGCGCTGCCCGTCGTCGCTCCGCTGCTTGATGTGATCAAGGGCATGGCCGACGGTTTGCGCTCGAACCTGGCCGCGCCGCTCGGTCCGATGGATCTCGATGCGGATTTCAGCGCGGCCTGGGCGGGGGAGTTGCTGGAGGCGCAGAACGCCGATGTCGCGGCGCTGCTGGCGATGTTCAACGACGAGTTTTTTGCCGAAGGCGTGATTGCGTTCGACGAGGACAATGCCGAGCAGATCGTGCGTGCGACGGCGGCGGTCCGGCTGCGCCTGCGGGAGCATTACCTGAAGCCCCTGGGCGACGAGACGCTGGAGAGCGGGAATGTGGAGCTGGAACGGCTCGATGAACCGTTGCGGAAGGCGTTCATGTGCTACTTGTTTCTGGCCACGATCCAGGAACTGATCATCCAGCACCTCGATTCGAGCATGCTGGACTCGTGACCGTATTTATCGCGGAAACGCGGACGAGCGGAAAAGCAGGGAAATGACCAACCAGCTTTCCAATCTCGGTATTTCCGCTCCTCCGCGTTTCCGCGATCCTTCCGAACTAAGGGTGATTGGCGTTTGACGGCGCGGGGTGGGGACCTACCTTTCTCCCCGACACCCTGCAGTGTTCGAGGTCCTTTCAATAACTGCTCTTTGCCTTGAAATTATTACGGGAGCTGAACCCGCCGTGGAAGATGCTAGGCCGTAAACCGGAAAGCAGACGCTGCGGAGGAGGCGCCCACCTTACATTAAAAAGGTCTTGAGCCTTTGGGGATACGGCACACGTGGGGCGTCAACTTTTCTACCATGGATCCAGTCTACTATAAAATTCTCCACGTTTTTTCGCTGCTCGTTCTGACCGCCTGGACGTTCGCCGCCTTTGCCAATCCCGTGCCGGAAACCTGGAAACGGACCCTGATGGTCACCGGCGTCGCGGCGCTGCTGATGTTCGTCAGCGGCTTCGGTCTGCTCCACAAGCTGTACGACAACCATTTCTACGGCTGGGTCATCGTGAAGATGGTCTGCTGGCTGGTGTTTTCCGCGCTGGTCGGGTTGGCGTACCGCCGCCCGCACCTGCGGAGCAAGCTGGCGCTGCTGGGCTTCACCGCGCTGCTCATCGCTTTGGTGATGGTTTACGCCAAGCCGATCTAACCCGGCGGGCCCATGGCCGACACACTTTGCGGGCTGTGGGTCGCCGATGACGGCGCCGTGCACGTTTCGCTCGCCACGCCGGACGGCGGGCGAGTGGAAAAGGTCGAGTCCTTCCGGCCTTTTGCCTGGCTCAACGATACGCCGGCGGAGGCAAATCTCCATGGCGTCCACCTGGAGAAACTGCAGGGAGACGGGCCTTACGACCGGCTGGTGCACGCGGACAGCGTGGGGATTTACGACGACTTCCTGAAGCAGGCGAAGACGGTGGGCGTGGACTCCATCCGACCGCTCGAGAGCCAGTTTCTGCTGCAGCACAAACAGCGGTTGTATCGCGACCTGAGTTTCGGCCAGTTGCGCCGCTGCCAGCTGGATATCGAGACCGGTTCGGAGGACGGCAGTTTCAGTGACGCCAGCAAGCCGGGCGACCGGGTCCTGGCCATCGGGCTGCGTCAGGGTGGGAAGAACCGGCTGTTGCTGCTCGCGGCCATGACGGATGCGGCGGAGAAGAAGTTGCTTGAGTCGCTCAATGCCGCACTGGCTGAGTCCGACCCCGATGTCATCGAGGGCCACAACCTCTTTAAGTTCGACCTGGATTACCTGCGGCAGCGTTGCCGGCGGTTCAAGGTGCCGTGCGCGTGGGGCCGGTACGGCCAGAAGGCCACCTTCCGGAACAGCCGGCTCAAGGTGGCGGAGCGCTGGATTGATTTTCCGCGCTGCGACCTGCCGGGACGGGCCGTGGTCGACACCTATCTGCTCGTGCAGCTTTACGACATCACGACACGCGAGTTGACCGCCTACGGGCTGAAGGACGTGGCGGTGTATTTTGGCATCACGGATGAGGCCAGCGCGGACCGGACCTATCTCGAGGGCAGTAAAATTGCCGCGACCTTCGTGCAGGACCGGGTGAAATTCTGCGCCTACCTGGAGGACGACCTGCGCGAGACCCAGGGGCTCGCCGACCAGCTGCTGCCGACCTACTTTGAACAGGTCCGCACGTTTCCGACCCTGCTGCAGGAGGCGACCCTGCGCGGCGCCACGTCCAAAATCGACCTGCTGTTCCTCGAGGAGTACTACCATGCCCGGCAGGCGTGTCCGCTCCCGCCCGCGGTGCAGCCCTTCGAAGGCGGCTACACGCGCAGTTTTCAGGAAGGCGTTTTCCGCCACGTGCTGCACTTTGACGTGGCGTCGCTGTACCCGAGCCTGCTGCTGGCGATGGGCCGGAATCCGAAAAACGACACGCTGGGCGTCTTCATCCCGCTGCTCCGCCGGCTGCGCGACTACCGGCTGAAGTACAAGCTGATCGCCCGCAGCGACGCGCCGGAGGATGAGCGCGCGGAGGCGCAGGCGCGGCAGGCGAGCTTCAAGATCCTGATCAATTCGTTCTACGGCTACCTCGGTTTTTCCGGCGCGCGCTTCGGCGATGGCGAGCTGGCGGCGGAGGTGACGCGGCAGGGGCGGGAACTGCTGCAGAAGCTCATTGATGAGTTCGCCCGGCAGGGGGCCACCATTCTGGAGGCCGACACCGATGGCATCTATCTGTCGTCGGAGAAATATTACGCGAATCCGGAGGAGCTGCTGGCGCGGGTGACACCGATCCTGCCCGCTGGCATCGAGCTGGAGTACGACGGACGCTACGTGGCGATGTTCTGTTACAAGATGAAGAACTACGCGCTCTATGACGGGAAGAAGGTCACGCTGCGCGGCAGTGCGCTCCGGTCGCGGGGCATCGAGCCTTTTCTGAAGAAACTGAGCGACGGATTGATCACCTATCTGCTGGGCGTGACGCCGGATTCACCCGTGGTGCTGCTGGAGGACTATCGGATACGGCTGGCCGCGCGGGCGCTGCCGGTGGCGGAACTGGCGAAAAGTGAAACGCTCAACCAGAATCCCGAGGCCTACGAACGGCTCATCGCCGAGGGCGGCAAGCCCCGCCGTGCGTCGGCCGAGGTTGCGCTGCAACTCACTCCCCGGCCGCGGATGGGAGAGCGCGTGAGTTATTACATCACGGCGAAGTCGAAGGGTAAGACGAGCGACTGGGCCCGGGCCCGGGCGCTGGCGCTCTACGATCCGGCGAACGCGCCGTACGACCCGGTGTATTACACCGACAAGCTGGACGACTGGCTGGTGCGCTACGGCACTTTTCTCGGCGTGAAGCCGCTGGCGAACGATCAGGGCGAACTTTTTGGCGGAGCCTGAGTGTTCAGGCCGGCGGATGCGACCAAGGCGGCCGTGTCCGCGTCCAGGGGCGCCGTAGCCAGCAGCTGCAGGAGCCTGGCCGGGTCGGGCGCATAATCGGGCTGACCAGGTCCGGGGCAGAGCTGTGCGGCCTTGAGGGTCAGGCGCAGGGCATTGAGGCAGGACTGGCGGGCGAGCGAGGCATTGCCGAGGGTCGTGTAACACCGGCCGGCTTCCGCGTTGAGGGCGGCGTAGAGCAGGACTTTGTCCCGGGCGATGTCGGGCGTTTCACCGTCGGCCAGCATGGCGATGTGCTGGTCGGGGGTGAACTGAAACAGTTGGGCCGCCTCCAGCTGGAACAGACGCTCGCAGGCCGCGACCACGGATTGGAGCGCCTCGCCGGGCCGGCCGGAGCTGCGCTGCTGGAGGACGCGCCGCAGCAGCAGGCCGACCTCGTCAATAATCCGCAGGATGTAATCGCGCCGGGAAGTGAGCATGGGAAACCGGCGGGCTCGCGGTTCACTTCACGGCGCTGTACTTGACCACCCAATCGATCAGGGCCGCGTCATCGTGCTCATGGCGCCAGACCATGCCGAGGAACTCGGACGGCAGGATATCATGGGCCTTGAAGAAGCGACGGTCGCCGCCGCAGGAATACATGAGGGAGGCGGGCAGCTCGCCGCGGAGTTTGGCCTTGGCCTTCGGGATGATGCGGGGCAGCCACTCGATCCCCCGGATGGCCTCGGTCTTGCCCGGCATTTTCGATTCGTCGAGGAGGGCAGTGGAAGGTTTGCCGCCCTGCACGTTCAGGAAATAACTGCGGCGCACCGTCTCAATGGTGAGCGCGTTGTCGTAGCCGGGCTCGCCGCCGCCGACATGATCCTCGGCGTAATCGTACAGGGATTGGGCGGGGATGCCGTTGGCGACGAGAAAGGCGGACTGGGTGGCGTCGAAGAGCTGGGCGGCGCGGCGCACGCCCTTGGTGTACTGGGCGACGGCGTGATCGTAGACGGCGCGGAACTTGGCGGTGAAATCATAGTTGGTCATCCGGCCGTGAGGTTACGCAGAAAATCCCGCCGCGCAACCCGGCTCAGCTGGCCGGGCGGAAATCGATGAGGCGCTTGAAGCGGTCCACATGGTCCACGAGGACCTCCAGGCGGTCGTTGAGCGCGAAGGCCTTCTTGGACTTGCGCCCGACCAGCGCGGTGCCGGCGTTGTTCAACAGGAAGTGATCGCCGCCGAGGTCGTCGGCCGAGATGAAGCCAAACGTCATGGACTCGACCAGCTCGATGAAGAAACCGTTGGCGCGCACATCGGTGACGACGGCGGCGAAGCGGGTCTTCACTTTTTTCGCCAGTTCGCGCTCGAAGAATTCGAGCAGCTTGATCTTCACGCTCTCGCGCTCGGCCTCGGCGCTGCTGATCTCGGTGAGGCTGAGATGTTCGCCGAGCCGCTCGATGCGGCCGAGGTCATAACCGGCGCCGCGGGCCGACGCGGCGTGGCCGCTGTGCTTGACGAGGTAGGACTCAAACACGCGGTGGACCACGAGGTCGGAGTAGCGCCGGATGGGCGAGGTGAAGTGCGTGTAGTCCTTCTTGTTCAGGCCGAAATGACCGTCGGGCGTGGCGCGATAGGCGGCCTTTTTCAGGCTGCGGAGCAACTGCGTGCGGAGCGTGTAGCCCTGGGGATGCGTGCGCAGGGTCACGAGCAGCTTCACGAGCTCGGCGCGCACGGTGAGATCACCGACCTCGATGCCGAAGGTGGCGAGCAGGCCGCGGTAGTCCTCGAGTTTCTCGATGTCCGGCTCGTCATGCACGCGGTAGAGCGAGGGCAGCGAGTGGGTGCGGGTCAGGCGGGCGACGGCCTCGTTGGCGGCGAGCATGAACTCCTCGATGAGCTGGTGGCTCTCGTCGTGCTCGATCTTCTCGAGGCGATCGGCGTAACCCTCGGCATCGACGAAGATCTTGGTCTCAGGCATGTCCAGATCCAGGCTGCCCTCGTGCATGCGGTCCTTGCGGAGCTTGCTGCCGATTTTCCACAATGCGCGGATCCAGGTTTGCAGGTCGGTCAGTTCGGCGTCGGTCAGATCGCGCAGGGCCCGGCCGGTCGAGCCGGTCTGGTGCTTGGGCGGCAGCGGGAGGGCGCGGATCTTCTCGAGGTCGTGCTCGAACATGAACGCGTAGGCCTGCTTGTAGGTGAGCCGCTTGCGGCTGCGGATGACGGTGTTGGCGTAGGTGGTGGACGTGCAGTGGCCCTTTTTATCGAAGGTCAGGAAGACCGCCTTGCACAGCCGGTCCTGGGCCTCGACGAGGGAGCAAAGGCCGTTGGACAGCTTCTCCGGCAGCATCGGGATGACCACACCCACGAGATAGGTGGAGTTGCCGCGCCGCTGCGCTTCACGGTCCAGGGGAGTGCCGGGCAGGACGTAGTGGGCGACGTCCGCGATATGGATGCCGATCTTCACGTCGCCGCCATCGAGCACCTCATAGGAAAGGGCGTCGTCGAAATCCTTGGCATCGTCCGGATCAATCGTGAACACCGCGCGCTCGCGATAGTCGAGCCGTTGGGCGAGATCGGCCGGCTGGACGGTGCAGGGAATGGCCGCGGCCTCGCGCTCAACCTCGGCGGGAAACTCGGTGGCCAGGTCGTACTTGAGGAAAATGCCGAGCAATTCGGCGCGCGGCTCATGCGTCCGGCCCAGACGGACGGTGAGGGTGCCGCTGAGCGGATCCTGGCGGCGTTTCCAGTCGCCGAGCTTGACCACGACCTTGTCGCCTTCCTTGGGCGTGGGGGTGAGGCCGCTCTTGGCGGGGTCGCCGACCGCAATCTCATAGCTGAAGCGCGGATCGTCGGGCTGGACCACGTATTCGCGGCGGCCCCGGCGGAGATTGCCGACGATGGTGTCGCGCTCACGCTCGAGCACACGGACGACGCCGCCGATTTTCTCGCCCGGGCGGCGGCCCTTGCGGCCGGGGAAGATGCGGGCGAGGACGCGGTCGCCGGGGAGGGCGACGCCGGTGTCCTCGGGGAAGATTTGCAGCGACGGGGCGCTGCGCCCGTCGGGGATGTCATCGCGCACGACAAACGCCGATCCGCCGGCGCGGAACTGGATGCGGCCGGTGAGTTCGTCGTCGCGCAGTTTGGGCGCGGGCGGCTGGTAAGCGGGGTGGTGGACCGGTTTGGCGGCGGGCGGCGCGGACCGGGACTCAGGCTTGTGGGTCGGCCGTTGACCGGGCGCGGTCGGCTTGGAAGGTTTTTTCGTCTCGCGAGGCGGAAGCGGGGCGTCCGGCGACGGCATCGACGCCCCACGTTTCGTCGGGGTGAAGATCGGACGGGCCGTTACCCGGGGATTCTGGCGCTCGGCGGTGGCGTTGCGCGGTCCGATGCGGCCGTTCTGGGCGCGCACAAAGTCACCGCTTTTCAGCACCAGGCGCACCTCGTGGGCGAGCAGGGCGCGCTGTTTTTTGTTCAAACCGAGGCGGCGGGAGAGTTCGAATTCGTTGGCGGGCGAGTAATTTGCCTCGCGCAAGAGGGCGAGGAGGCTTTCGCGAAGAGTCATGGATGAGGGCGGCGCGGCGCGCGGGCCGTGCTTTCGTTGTTGGCTGACCAAAGGCGCATGTCTATCGTGGAGCGATGAAAATCGTCCATGCGGCGAGTGAATTTTACCCGTACGCGAAGACCGGCGGCCTGGCCGATGCCGTGGCTTCGCTCAGCGGGGCACTCGCGGACAACGGCCATGAGGTCTCGGTGTTCCTGCCCGGTTATCGCGCGGCCTTGGAGCACAAGGACGCGGCGAAGGCGGAGCGGGTGCTGCGGCTGAAGATCGAGATGGGCGACCAGTTCCTGTCGGGCGATGTGCGGGTGTTTTCCCCGAAGAAAAACCTGAAAGTCTACCTTGTCTGCCGGGAGGAGTTCTTTGACCGGCGCAATCCGTACGGCACGGGCGAGCGGGACTACGAGGACAACGCCGACCGGTTTATCTTTTTCTGCAAGGGCGTGGTGGAGACCCTGCGGCTAGCGGATTTACAGGCCGATGTCGTGCACAGCCACGACTGGCAGGGGGCGCTGCTGCCGATGCTGTTGCGGGACGCGGAGCGGCGTTACGACGTGACCCTCGCGGTGAAAACCGTCTTCACCATTCACAATATTGCCTATCAGGGGTTGTTTCCCCGCACGGTGTTTGCGCGGACGAATCTGCCGGAGGACCTCAATAGCATGGATGGCCTCGAGTACTACGAGCAGACCAACCTGCTCAAGGGCGGCATCCTGTTTGCCGACCGCGTGACGACGGTCAGCCCGCAGTATGCGCAGGAAATCCAGACCCCGGAATTCGGCAACGGGCTGGATGGCGTCGTGCAGACCCGCACGGACGACATTGTCGGCCTGCTCAACGGGGTGGACATGGCGGTGTGGAATCCGGCCACGGATGCGCTGCTGCCGGCGCGCTATTCGGCCACCAATCTGGCCGGCAAGCAGGCCTGCCGCGCGGAATTGCTGAAGCGGTGCGGGTTCACCGCAGGTTACAAGGGGCCGGTCTTCGGCATGGTGTGCCGTTTTGCGGAGCAGAAGGGCTTGGATCTCCTGCTCGCGAACAAGGATTTCTTCCTGAGGCACGAGTGCCGGCTGGTCGTGTTGGGGACGGGTGAGAAGCGGTACGAGGATGCGCTGCAGAAGCTGGTGGCGCAGGCCCCGGCGAAGATATCGCTAAGCGCGCAGTTGGACGAGGCGATGTGCCACCTGATCGAGGCCGGCAGCGACTTCTTCCTCATGCCCTCGCTCTTCGAGCCCTGTGGGCTGAACCAGATGTATTCGCAGGTCTATGGGACGGTCCCGGTGGTCAGCCGCGTGGGCGGCCTGATCGACACGGTGACCGACGCCGATGAATCTCCCGCAACGGGCACCGGCCTGATGGCAGCGCCCACTGCCAAGAGCCTGGGAGAGGCACTCACCCGGGCGGTGAAACTTTTCGGAGAACCCGCGCGCATGGCGGCCGTGCAGCAACGCGGCATGGCGAGGGATTTCAGCTGGAAGATTGCCGCCGCCGGCTACGAAAAACTCTATCGGGAATCGGTTTAGCCCGGGGCTTGCAATGGGTTCGCGCGGACACTCAGTGGTGGCGTGCCATTGACCCCGACACTGCTCTGGTTTCGCCAGGACCTTCGCCTGCAGGACAATCCCGCGCTCCAGGCGGCGCTACTGCGCGGCGCCCCGGTGATCCCGCTCTATATTCTGGATGAGGCGGGCGAGGGGCAGTGGCCGCTGGGCGGGGCGTCGCGCTGGTGGCTGCACCACGCGCTGGCATCGCTCGATGCGTCGTTGCGCGAAAACGGATCGCGGCTGGTCCTGCTGCAGGGCAATACGCGCGCGGTGCTGCGGGAACTCGTCAACACGACCGAGGCGGGTGCGGTGTACTGGAACCGGCGCTATGAGCCCGCCAGCATCGCGCGAGACCGGGTGATCAAGACCGAGTTCGCGGCGGCCGGACTCGATGTCACCAGTTTCAACAGCGCGCTGCTGAACGAACCGCACACGATCAAGAACAAGCAGGACCGGCCGTTTCAGGTGTTCACGCCCTACTGGCGGACGTGCCTGATCCTGCCGGTGGCACCGCCGGTGAAATTCATGCCCCGGCCGATCCCGGCGCCGGCGCAATGGCCGCAATCACGGGAGCTGGCGGAATTTGCATTATTGCCCCGGGTAAAGTGGGCGGCGGGCCTGGCCGAAACCTGGCAGCCGGGTGAGGCGGGTGGGGCCAAGCGTCTGCGTCAGTTTGCGGCCGCGGCGATGGAGTCCTACGCCGATGACCGCAACCGGCCGGATCGCGACGGCACGTCCATGCTTTCGCCCTGGCTGCATTTCGGGGAAATCGGCCCGCGCCAGATCTGGGCGGCAGTCAAGGCGCGGTCGAAGGACACCGGGGTGTTCCCGCCCAGCAACGGGGCGCGGGTTTTCCTGAGCGAGGTGGGCTGGCGGGAGTTTGCGCACCACCTGTTGTTTCATTTTCCGCATACGCCCGAACAGCCACTGCGCGAGGAGTTCGCCCGCTTTCCCTGGGCGGAGGACCCGGGCGGCGCGAAGCTGCGGGCGTGGCAGCGAGGGCTTACAGGTTATCCGATCGTCGACGCCGGCATGCGTCAGCTCTGGCATACCGGATGGATGCACAACCGCGTGCGCATGATTGTGGCGTCGTTTCTGGTCAAGCACCTCCGGCTGCCCTGGACGCAGGGAGCGGCCTGGTTCTGGGACACCCTGGTGGACGCGGATCTCGCGAGCAACACGCTCGGCTGGCAGTGGACGGCGGGCTGCGGGGCTGATGCCGCCCCCTATTTCCGGGTGTTCGCGCCGGTGCTGCAGGGGGTGAAATTTGACCCCAACGGCGACTACGTGCGGCGCTGGGTGCCGGAACTTGCGAAGCTGCCGACCGCCCACCTCCACGCCCCCTGGGAGGCACCGCCCGAAGTGCTCGGAGAGGCGGGGGTGCGACTGGGGGGCAACTACCCGCGGCCGTTGGTAGATCATGCCCAGGCCCGGGCGGCGGCGCTGGCGGCCTTCAAACAGTTGCGCGGCCGGCAGATGGGTCCGGGCGCCCCGGACGACTCCCGGGCTTAAACTCTAGGCTTCCCTTGGTGGGCGGCGGATGTTTTGTTGGGAGTTTATGCAGAAAACCTTCGTCATTTTTAAACCCGATTGCATGGCGCAGCGCCATGTCGGCAATGTGCTGGCCCGCTTTGAAGCCGCCGGCTTCGACGTGATTGGCTGCAAGATGACGCGCCTCACCGCTGCACTGCTCCGCGAGCATTACGCACATGTGGCGACCAAGCCGTTTTATCCCGAGATCGAGCAGTTCATGAGCTCGCGTCCCGTGATCATGATGGCGCTGCAGGGCGACAACATCGTCCAACAGGTGCGCGACCTGCTTGGGCCGACAGATTCCCGCAAGGCGGCCAAGGGCACCATCCGGGGCGATTTTGGCACCGAGATGATGAAGAACGTGGTGCATGCCTCCGATACCGTGGAGAACGCGCAGGCCGAGCTGGCCCGCTTCTTCAAGGCCGAGGAGCTGTATACGGTCTGATTGCATTTTGGCGGAACGTCGGCAGTCTTTCCCGTTTAGGCAGGAAAGATCATGGCCCGGATCATCATCATCGACGACGACGACATGCTGCGCGATATCCTCGCGCGCATGCTCACGGAGGCTGGACACAGTGTCACGGGGACGACCAATGGTTTTGAAGGCGTGAAGGCTTTCCGTGAGGAACCGGCGGATCTGATTCTCACAGACATCATGATGCCCTACGGCGGGTTGCCCACCATCCGGGTGCTGCGCGGGGAATTTCCGAATTTGAAGATCATCGCAATGTCCGGCGGCGGAAAGCCCCGGCTCGATGTGGCCGAAGGGCTGGGGGCGAACCGCACCCTCGCCAAGCCCTTCACCTCAAAGCTGCTGTTCGACGCAATTAGCGAATTGCTTCCGGCCGATCCTGCGCCCTAGGGGCAGGCGGGGTTTAGGGCCGAATCTCGCGTCTGGGGCGTAGTTTTGACCGGCCGTTTACATCCGGAACCGGCCTTTGGGAGCGAACGAACCGGGAATTGTAATACACTGGGGAAAAGCACGTAGGCAGCCCGAATGGATTTGCCCGGGGTCCGGCTTTTTCACATCGGTGGAGCGTGAATTTCGCACCTAAAACGAAGGCATTAGCCCTGCTTCGGGCCGTGCTGATTGCCGTGACGTATGCGGTGTGTGCTGCCGCGGGTCAGGGGGCGCCATATGCCCGCGGCCGGCAAATACCCGAGGTCCGACTGCGCAATGGCACGGTCCTACACGATGTCACGGTGGTAGCTGTTGGGGCCACGACGATCATCGCCCGGTGGGAGGGCGGGAAAGGCTCAATCTTACTCACCCAACTGCCCGATGAGATGCGGGCCGACCTAGCCCCGGCGGTGGTGAAATCCCCGGTGGCGGCCGCGACGGCATCTGGCGTGGCTGCGGCCCCGGCGGATCCCAAGCTGGCCACGGCCGAGCTACCCACGGAGATCAAGCTGACCAATGGCTTTGTCATGCATAAGTCCAGCGTCACCCGCTGGGACACGAATGCGGTGCTGATCAGCTATCAGGGCGGTATTGTGTCGGTCAGGCTCAAAAACATCTCCCCCGAGCAGCGGGTAATCTTCGAGGCGCGCAAGGACGAGGCACTCGCGCGTCAGGCGAAGGAAGACGCCAACAGCTCCGTTGGGCAGGGCGCGGCGTCACAGGACGAGAAGGGCAAGCAGGCGGGGGATGACGCGGCGCGTGAAGAGGCCGAGAAAAGAGCCGAGGAGATCAGCAACGGCCTTTCCTTTCATTACCTGGTCAAGGGCATGACGAAACAGCAGGTGATCCAAGCCTACGGCCGGCCGCCGACTGACAGCGGCGACACGTTTTTCTACGTCCTCCGTGGCCACGACAAGTATGGCAACGCCGCGGACCGGATGCTGGTGTTCAAGGACGGCCTCCTTGCCAGCTGGCGGGACCAGCGCGAAGGGGAGCCCAACGGGGCCGTGGACCACTGATCTCCGTCGCGGGAAGGAGGAATGCCTGCCGGGGGCTTACTGATTTCACCGCCGACTCAGTGCCCTGCGATCTGGCGTGCTGCTCCGGGCCAACGCGTCACTTCCCGCGGTAGGCGATCTCCTCTGTCAGCGCGGCAGAATCATGTATCAGGCTGAACAGTTAATTGTACCCAGAACCAAAGATAAACATACGCATAGGCAGTATAATCATTACTCTGGATTGAAACTTGTGTGCGTTTGTTGGTCGCAGCCCAATGACCAATCCATAAGCGCCACTATATACCGGTTACAAGGTCAGTAATAGCACTGCAATGCTTGCGGTGGGTGAGTTGCACCTTCGCTTTTGCCGTGGCGACCCGCGGGTCCGCACCCAAGGGGAGGTAGAAGAGGGATGGCAGGCCCCACGCAGATCTGCTGCGTCCACTGGCGGAATCATCGGAAACAAAGATAAAAACTTTTATGAAACCAAAAATTGTTCCAGCAGAGCTGGAGCCGACAGAGCATGAGATAAGAGAAGCGATGGCAGAAATTGATGGGTTTCTGGATATAACCCCACACGACTTCTCGAAGCTTTATCATCTAGTTCATTCCAGAACAGCTAAACAATTCTCGAAATCAAAAGGGCAAAACGTCGAACGTGAGGGATGGCTGAAATGGCTGCGCCCTTTGAGCGAACCGTCACGCCGCACTCACATAAAAGAGATCGCTTGGTCGTGGCTTGCCGCCTTTGCGGGAATCGGTTTGGTGGCGTGGCTAAATGACGCAATATTTTCCCAAAAGGACATCTTGTTGATCATGGGTTCCTTTGGCGCCTCCGCGGTTTTGATATACGGAGTTAGCAACAGCCCTTTGGCGCAACCCAGAAACTTTGTCGGCGGGCAACTTATTGGGGCCATTGTCGGCGTCGCTTCCTGCCAGCTCTTTTCGCAAACCCCCTGGATTGGGGCGGCGTTTGCCGTGGCCACCGCGATTGCGTTGATGCATCTAACCCGGACGATTCATCCGCCCGGAGGCGCCACGGCGCTCATTGCGGTGATCGGGGGAGAAAAAATTCACCGACTTGGTTTTACCTTCGTCCTCTGCCCGGTCTTGACCGGCACACTGATCATGTTGCTTGTGGGGTTGATAGCCAACAATGCGGTCAGGTGGAGAAGGTATCCGGAATTTTGGCTCTAATCCGGGTATAAGGCATGAGCTGATGCCGGTTATGATCGTATGCCCGGCTTGAGGCCTATTTCGAGTTCTACAACGAACGGCGTTTGCAGAGTTCCCGGGATGGCGCCACGCCGGGAGCAATCTGTCGCGACTCGATAGGATCGCGCTAGCTAGATTTAGTTTTTCACGGCTTTGCGCCGGCGGACGCGCAGTCGGGTGGTTTGCCGGTCATCAGCTCCCGCTGCCCGGCGCACTACTCCTGCGGGCTGGACGAGCTGGTACGACGGCAGGCTGGCATCGCGCACTTTACTTCCCGTCATGGGAAGCCGGCCAATCTTTTGCCGATCCTCGGTTCGAGCGCCCCCGACAGTCAGGGCATGGATATATTAAATAGTCCTGGGTGACACGGATTAGTGTCACCCAGGCCGCCCTGCGGCCGGTATTTTGATTTTCATAAGACGGGGAATCCTGCACCCGCCTTCTCCTTCCTACTGGTGAGTCCGGCCGTTCTGAGACTATTTCAAGATTACCAAGTCCGGCTTTCCGATTACTCCGGCATTCTTCATAGCGAGGCGCATCTCCGCTGAAGATATCAATGCTTTCGCCTTCGCGACACTTGCCACGGAAAACAGGAGCACAACTTCGTTTGAGTCCTCAATACTGCGGAGCAAATGCAGGTCCTGAAGCCCGGCAGACCGTCGCGCAGGAGCGTGGGCGTTATAGCCTTTTTTCCATTTTGCGAAATCAGCAACTTTGTGGCGGATGAGGAGGTGTTTCATATTTCTGGTTCTTTTTAGTATTTCGTGGTTCGGGGAGTAGCTAACAAACTAAAGCAGCTCAACTGTGTTTGAGTTACGGGCAAATCACTACCAAAATCAGCAATCCGCCGTAGTTATCTTTTTTAGAATGAACAGGTTCATAGACAAAGCCCGCTCGCGCTCACGGATCCGTTGCGCCGCATTTTTCGCGAAATGCTTGGCGGCAGTTCCCTCATGGCGTCGAGGTTTCGCCAATCGCGGTCCAGCTCTTGGGGACCCAGACTGGGGAATGGTCATTTAATGCGCGTTGACGCCTTGGCCGCTGCCCCCAGCTTTGCAAATGTCCCAAGCGGGCGACGTATCGCGTGCTCCCCAAAAACATCCGTCTGCTGCTCCCATGGAAAAAACCTCCCCCCCATTTGCCGCTTCCCATCCTTGGGACCACGCGTTCTACCTGATCTGGACGACCATCGCGTGGATTTCACTCTTGATGGGTTTTGGCCCGCTCTTTCTG
The DNA here is from genome assembly GCA_903839035.1 of uncultured Opitutia bacterium. GTDB lineage: Bacteria > Verrucomicrobiota > Verrucomicrobiia > Opitutales > Opitutaceae > Opi-474. The sequence continues at coordinate 4,170 of CAIMAQ010000063.1, read as the reverse complement.
TCGCACCTTGCGGGCAAGACCCCGTTCCTGCCCTGGATCGTGCATGTTCATGCCGCCGTGTTTTTTGGCTGGATGATCTTGTTCACCGTGCAAATTTGGCTGATCAAGTCCAAGCGGGCCGCGCTGCACATGCGGCTCGGCATGACCGCGGCGGGCTTGGTCCCGGTCATGGTGGTGCTTGGGCTCATAACGAACTACGTCATGCGGCGGTATCATTTTGCGGCGGGGGTGGAGGAGGCTAACTTCACGATTGTGATCTTCATGGACCTGTTGCTGTTCGGCGTTTTGGCCTGGTTTGGACTGGCGCAGCGCAAGTCGCCTGCGACGCACAAGCGGCTGATGCTCATGACCACGGCCGTGTTACTGCCGGTCGGCTTCGCCCGCTGGATCGGTCCCATGTTCCCTTTCCTGTGGGGCGGAACCGCCCAGCATGCGTCGGTCTATGACACGGTTCGCACAGGTTGGGTGTGCTACGACCTGATGATTGTCGCCTTGATCGTTTACGATGTCGTCACGCGGCGGCGGATTCACCCGGTCTTCCTGCCGGGCTTCGCCTTTGTGTTGGTGAGTCAGATTATCACCAACCAAATCTTCTGGTGGCCGGCCTGGCTTCCCATTGCCAAGTGGCTGAACGGGATCTGACCCGCCGGCGCACTTTGCGGGGTCGTGCGCAGCGCCGGCTTTGCAGCCGAAACTTTTGAAAGAGATGAGGACAGGCCGCCCTGTGCCCGACCAACGGTGGACCCATCCGATACTTCACGTCATTTCCTCGACCATCAGGCGTTACCGATGTCCTTCCTCTGTCCTGTAATGGTGAGGCCGTTGACGCTGCGCCCGCTGCAGGTGGCTGGCACCGTGGCAATCCCGGTGGATCTGAGTGGAACATGGAAATTCCTGCCGGGTTTGCCTGCCGACATCTCCGCTGTCACCGCCGACCTCGCTGACGAGTGGAAAAATATTCAGGTGCCTGGCGAATGGGTGATGCAGGGATTCACGGTCACACCGGAGAGCCCCGCCGCGTATTTTCGCACCTTCAACCTGGACCGCGTCAAGGATCGCCGGATCAAACTGCGCTTCTCCGCGGTCTATAGCTGGTGCCAGATTTGGGTGAACGGTGTCTCCGTCGGAAGCCACGAAGGCGGCTTTGTTCCTTTCGAATGCGACATCACCGATGCGGCCCGACCCGGCGTAAACACGCTCTTGGTGAGCGTGCAATCGGAGTCCCAGCTTGATCGCCTGGCCTGCGGGTCGCAGTATGCCGGACACCCCCTGGGCGGGATCAGTCGCAAGGTGCAGCTATTCAGCGTCCCCGCCGTGCATCTCGCGGGTCTCACAATCACGACGACGTTTGACGCCGGATTTTGCAATGCGGTGGCGACCGCGGAATTTGTCGTGCGCAATCAATCGTCCGGTCCTTCCTCCGGGACCGTGACGTTGGCCATAGCAGCCGCGGAGGGCAGCGGGGCGCCACTCGTCACCAAGGATGCGGTGTGGGTGGATCTGGCTCCCGGGGAAGAACGCAAAGTGATCGTTAATCTTCCCGTCAGCAACCCGGGCAAATGGGACAGCGAGCACCCCCAACTGCATGCGCTCACGTTGGTGGCCAAAGATAATGCCGGAGACGCAATGCGCGCCAAGGCGACCTTTGGGTTTCGCCAGGTGGAGGTGCGTGGGCAGCGAGTTTTGGTCAACGGCTCGGCCCTCAAGCTCTTTGGCGTCTGCCGCCATGAGACCCATCCACTGCTGGGCCGATCCCTGACCCCGGAGTTGTGGCGCCTGGACGCCGAGCGGTTCCGCGACGGCAACTGCAACTTCATCCGCACCTCCCACTATCCGCCGGCGGAGGAATTCCTGGCCGAATGCGATCGGCTGGGACTCTTCGTTGAGTTGGAGGCGCCCCTCTGCTGGGTGGGGACGGCGACACCGCAGGATGAAGCCGTCTTCCGGCGATTGGCCCAGGCCAACCTGGAGACGGTCCACGGTTATCCGAATCACCCCGCGGTTATTATTCGTTCATTGGCCAATGAGTCGGCCTGGAGCCCCCTGTTTGCGCAGGTCCACGAGTTGGTCCGGCAGGCCGACCCTACACTCCCCACAACCTTTCATGACCAGTGCTGGGGTCCGGACAATAATCACGGATCCACCGAACTGCCCATCGCGGTCAATCATTACCCTGGCCCCACTGGGGCAACGGATGCGGCCCAGATGACCCGGCCGGTTTTGTTTGGCGAATATTGTCACCTCAATGCCTACAACCGGCGTGAATTGCTTACGGATCCCTCCTTGCGCGAACTCTGGGGCGCGGGGTTGGAAATGATGCACGAACTGATGTATCAGGCTCCGACTGTACTCGGCGGATCGCTCTGGGCTGCGATTGATGACACGTTCTTTCTGCCCAGCGGCGAGACCGTGGGTTATGGCACCTGGGGCCCGATCGATGGCTGGCGCCGGCCCAAGCCAGAATACTGGCACATGCGGAAGATCTTTTCCCCGCTGCGCCTCCTCACGCGCAGCCTGCCGCAGCCAGTCCGCGGCCGGCCGCTCATGATCGCGATTGAGAACCGGCATAATTTTACCGACCTGGCGGAGATTTGCTTCACCTGGAAGCGCGGCGCGCAATCGGGTTCGGTCAAGGTGACCGCCCCGGCGGGAGGCGTTGGGAATTTGGAGATTCCTGTAGAGGAACCGAAGCCAGAGGGGGAACTCCTCGAACTCAAAGCGATCAGTCCCCGTGGCTTTGTGGTCGACGAATGGCAGATTGAGCTCGGTCACCGCACCCCTGAGGTCTCGCTCCAACCGGCGCCAACTACCGGAGCGGTCAGTCTGGTTGAGACCGCTCAGTCTTTTATCATCCACGGACCTGATTTCTCGCTATCAGTCGATTCCAAGACGGGGGGCATGACGGCCAGCAAGGGGGACAAAGGGGAGATCCTGACTCGCGGACCGGAGCTCTTCATCCTGCCACTCAATCCCGACAATGGCGGCAGTGTTCAGATGACGGGGCCCACGGGTGACATCACGCCCTTCTCCGATTCCTGCTCCGACTGGAAGCTCAGCGGTATCTCAGCACGGGTCTCGGCTGGGGAGGTCGAACTGCAGATTGCCGGCGCGTATCGTGAGGCAACTGGCGGATTCACCCTGCACGTGGGCAGGGGAGGTGCCATGACGGTGAACTACCGCTTTACGATTCTCGAGGGCACCTCGATTGATCCGCGCCAAATCGGGGTCGGGTTCGGCCTGCCTTTGACCTGTCAGACACTATCCTGGCGACGCCGGGCGCGCTGGAGCTTCTATCCGGCCGATCATATTGGCCGGCCAACGGGAACAACGCGGGCCTTTGCCCCGAGCACGGAGACGCCTGGCTTGGCCGGACCACGCACCCCGCCGACCCGACCGTGGAGCGAGGATGCCTCTGTCCATGGGACCAATGATTTCCGCTCAACCAAGATGAATATCCTCGAAGCGGCGCTGCTTAGCGAGAGTGGGAAAGGAATTCGAATCATCTCCGCGGGGCGGCAGCACGTCCGGGCCTGGGTGAATGAGCGTGATGTCGGCCTCTTGATTGCAGACTACGCCAACGAGGGCGCGGAAGCCTATTTCAAGGAGCAAGTCATCCCGCGGCACCCGCTCAAAGGCGGCGATGTCGTGGCAGGGACGGTACGGCTGGAGCTAGCCGGGTAAATTTGCGGCCACCTCCACACAGCGACCGTCTACCGTCCGCCCAGCAGATTGGACGACACGCGGCTCCACTTCAGCGAGTGCCGCCAAACCGAGGTATGCTTGATTTGGCGTGACAGGCCTTCGGCGCAAGTGCGCCGAGGGACTGGCGGGGTGGCCGCCGGCTTCAGAACGTGCGGCGAAGGCCGAGGCTCAGCACAGTCGCATGGGAGACATCCAAGCGGACGTGAAGCAGGCCTACGGGCGCCCCGTCGATGACCACGGCGACGTGTTTGTGTACACGCTCCGCGGCCACGACAAATACGGCAACAGCGCGGACCGCAGCCTGATCTTTCAAGAGGGCAAGCTGGTGGGCTGGCACGACCAGCGCGAAGGCGACCGGGATAGTGCGGTCGACTATTGATCGCCCGCGCGAGGACCGATCAGCCAATTGCAGCGCCAGGACGTGGACCCACCGAGGCTCGTCCTTCGGGCCATCCAGTTGCGTGGTCC
>CAIMAQ010000062.1 GCA_903839035.1 uncultured Opitutia bacterium | reverse complement strand
GGTGTTGGAGGATGTGCGCGAAGGCGATGCGCTCGAATATTCCTACACCATCCACGACACCAACCCCCTGTTCAAAGGTTATGCCGCTCCCACGATGCACCTCGGGTCCGCCTACCCGGTTGACCGGCAGATCGGCGTGGTGCGCTACCCCGCCACCATGGCCGAGCCCTCGAGTAGTTTCTTCCTGCCGCCTGGCACCCAGCAGTTGCCCCGCGACTTGTTCGGGTTCGCCGCGGTGCGTTCCGCGTGGTCGAAGGAAACCACCGCCACCGAGCGCGTCTACCGCTGGGAGGGAAAGGACCTGCCCCTCATCCCCTTCGACGCCAACATCCCGGGTCTAGCCTACCCGTACTATCCTTCGATCCGAGTCACGACCTTCCCGACATGGAGCAGCATAGTCGATTGGGCTCTGCCCATATTTAATCAGACCGAATCATTGCCGCCACTGGCACAGTCCAAAGTCGACCAATGGAAGCGGGAGTGCTCCACGACTGACGCCAAGTTGCGAGCGGCGCTCACTTGGACGCAGGAAGATTTCCGCTATTTCTCCATGGCGATGGGGGAGCACAATTTGAAGCCCCGGTCGCTTGCTGAGATTTGCTCGTCCCGCTTCGGCGACTGCAAGGACAAGTCCGTGATGCTGGCGCGGCTGCTGCGTGAACTCGGCCTCGAGGCCTGGCCCGCGTTGGTCAATACCTACTGGCACGACCGTCTGCTGGAATATGGCCCGAGTCCTTATGCATTCAACCATGCCATCGTCGCTTACCTGCATGACGGCGAATTGCGCTGGCTCGATCCCACGCTCAAGCACCAGCAGGCCACCGACGGGCGGTGGGCGGTGCCGCCCTATGGCCTGGGCCTCATTCTCCGTCCCAACGAAACAGCCCTCTCCGTTGTCCCGCCGGACCCCGTTAATGAGCCCGACATCGTCACCCAGGATCACCTCACGTTTGACCTGGCATCCGGCAATGCGACCCTCGACACCGTGGTGGTCCTGCGGGGCCTGCAGGCCGATTTCTACCGGCAGCAGCTCGAGTTCACGACGCCCGACCAGATGAGCCGGAACTGGTTCAATTTCATGGTCCGCTTCTACAAGAACCTCGAGGAGCTCACCCCGCCCGTCCCGCAGGACGATCCCGCGGCAAACCGGATCACCGTGCGCGCCCGGTATAAGATTCCAGGCCTGCTGCATCGCGAAAACGGCGAGGGCATGATCACGACCTATGCCTACGCCATCCGCTCCCTGCTGGATATGCCGGAGTCGCGCCGCCGCCACTGGCCGTACGCCCTGCCCGGCGACCGCTTCATCCGCCACCGTATCGACTTTGCGTGCCCATTTACCGTCGGCGTGGACCAGCAGTCCCAAGTCATCACCGCGGCCGGGATCGATTACCGCGTCCAAAAAGCCGTGACGCAGAATCACTACTACGCCCAGCACGACCTGCGGTTCACGTCGTCGTATGTACCGGCGGACCAAATGGACCGCTTTGCTGGGGCGGTGGACGAGATCTTCGAAGCGATGGCAACCTCGCTGCACACCCCAGTATCCGGCGCGGCTGATCCGAAAAAGACTACGGCGCCTTAGGCGGCGGCGGGGCCTTTAGCCAATCCTGATAGGCCGGGGTCTGGCGGAGCGGCTCCAGGTCGGGTTCGGTCTTCAGAATATCGTCAATTATCGCCGGGGTGCAGACCTGAGACCAGTCGCGCATCACTCCTTGCGCGGTCTTGAAATCGTCCAGGCTCAAGGCCGCCTTGGCTGCCTGCAGGTAGGCGGCATACGAGTAGGGATTTAGCTGATAGATCCCGGTTGCTAGTTGAAGGCCCTCCTTCGCGCGGTGAGTTTTGATCAGGAGGTCGCATTTCAACGCCTGAAATCCCGGCGCATCATGGGTTTCCTTCAACAGCTCGTCCATCGCGCGCAGGGCCATGGCGTAGTCCTGATGGGAAACCGCCACATTATAGCGCAGCACGGGTTCGATCGCGGAGTCCCCCGCCTGAATATCCGCCTGCAGGCTCTTCATCGCCTTCTCCCCACCGCGCAGGGCCATGGTGAGGCGCACGTCCCGCCAGATCGCCGTGTCCTTCAGGTTCCTCAGATCGGACCAACGCTGGAACGCCTCGTCCAGCGCCCCTTTGTCCATGACCTCGAGCGCTTCCCTCACCCGTTCATGTGATCCGTCACTCTCCCGCTCCAAAGCCATCTCCTCATCACCGACCAGAACCATGGACGAAAAACCCCCGACCAGGAAAATGTGCTTCAACCGGCGGGAATAACTGAGTTCCTCGCCCAGTAGCCGCTGGTCCGTCAGGTGGATCTTGCCGTCCGCATCCTCCCCCAGCTCCCAATAAACGAGCTGGCTGCCACCCTTCCGGGCGTACAACTCACATTCCAGCAGGCGGGTGCCATCCAGACTCAGCACCCGCTGCAGCACCATCTGTGAATCCTCGTCCAGTTGCTTGAGGCGTTGCAGGAACCCTGGGTAAAAGACATTCTTCCAAGCGGCCGCCAGCCCGGCCGAGGAAGCGACCTCGTCGGTGTAAGCGGCAAAAACTTTACGTCGCAGCGCGTCCTCGTCCACGCGTTCGATCACGGCCGCCGACTGCCGCTTCGCAAAGTCCTGTTGGAGCGCGAAGCCGAAGGAGCGCGCCGCATTGTAGTCCGGCCGTACCGCGCCCCCGGCCGCCGCCGCGATCACGGCGAACAGGATCAGCCAGGACCCGCCGCGGCGGGAGTTGCTCGAGGTGGGCATCACAAACGGTGAAATAACCACTCGGGCGTCGCCGGCGAGAAATATGCGTCCGCCCGGTCGGGTGCAAGGCGGCGAGGAGTTTTCGGAAAACATACGGCGAATCGCCGCTCCGCGCTTGCCTCGCCTCGCGTGCGGCCCAACTTGGTTTTCTCTTTTAATCGCAACCTCAACTCCCCCCTCAGCCATGTCCAAAGCCGCCCCCGCCAAAACCGCCGCCCCCGCCGTCTCGCACGTCCGCGAAAAGAACATCGAGCTCGCCCTCTCCTCCATCACCAAGCAGTTCGGCGACGGCTCGATCATGCGCCTCGGCAGCAACACCCGGATGAAGGTCGAGGTGCTCTCGACTGGTTCCCTCGCGATCGACCTCGCCCTCGGCGTCGGCGGCCTGCCCAAGGGCCGCATTGTGGAGATCTACGGCCCGGAATCCTCCGGCAAAACCACCTTCTGTCTCAGCGTCATCGCCGAGGCGCAAAAAAAGGGCGGCCTCGCCGCCTTCATCGACGTCGAGCACGCCCTCGACCCGAAATACGCCCGCGTCGTCGGCGTGAACCTCGATGACCTGCTCGTTTCCCAGCCGGACTCCGGCGAGGACGCGCTCAACATCATGGAGACGCTCATCCGCTCCAACAGCATCGACGTCATCGTCCTCGACTCCGTCGCCGCCCTCATCACGAAGGCCGAGCTCGACGGCCAGATGGGCGACATGACCATGGGCAGCCAGGCCCGCCTGATGTCGCAGGCCATGCGCCGCCTCACCGCCGTCGTCAGCAAGACGAACTGCGTGTGCATCTTCACCAACCAGATCCGCGAAAAGATCGGCGTCATGTTCGGCAGCCCCGAGACGACCTCCGGCGGCCGCGCGCTGAAGTTCTTCTCGTCCATCCGCATCGACATCCGCCGCAAGGACCAGATCAAGACGCCCGAGGGCAAGGTCATCGGCAATCGCACGAAGATCAAAGTCGTGAAGAACAAGGTCGCCCCGCCGTTCACCGAGGTGGAGTTCGACATCATGTACGACGAAGGTATTTCCAGGCTCGGCTCGCTCCTCGACCTCGCACTCGAGCACAAGGTGCTGGAGAAAAAGGGCGCGTGGATCGCCTACGAAGGCGCGCTCGTCGGCCAGGGCCGCGACGCCGCCAAGGCCGCGCTCAAGGAAAAGCCCGAGCTCGCCGAGAAGATCGCCAAGGCCGTGCAGGACAAGGTCAACGTGGTCGGCGGCGCCGTCATCACCGGCGCGGCGGAGTAATTGGTCTCTTGCTTTCTTGTAAGGCGGGGTCGCTGACCCCGCCTTTTTTGTGTCTGCAGGCAGGAATTGATGGGGACAAAGCGCCCCCGCCGCTTTCCGAATCCTTCTCCCTCCATGACGGGAATGCCTTCCCGCGGATTTCGCGGATGAGCGCGGATTACCTCAAGTTATCCGCGCCTATCCGTGTTATCCGTGGACCGGTTTGCAAAGATTAGGCGGGGGCAACGATCCCGCTCTCCATGGGTGGACCCGTTTTTGTTTTGTCACCCCGGTCCCCGCCGCTTGCGTAAGGCCACCCATGGCCTTGCTCCGCGCCAACGAAATCAAGATTCGCGACCCGTTCGTGCTCCCGTTCGCGGCCGAACAAACCTACTATCTCTACGGCACGACGGATAAAAACCCGTGGGGCGGCCACCCGGGCGAGGGATTCGACACGTATCGCAGCCGCGACCTGATCCATTGGGAAGGACCATTCCCAGCTTTTCGGCCGCCGGCCGGTTTCTGGGGCACCACCTGCTTCTGGGCGCCGGAAGTTCACGCGTGGCGCGGACGCTATTATATGTTCGCGACGTTTGCGGCGGAGAAAACGCCCCTCGGCACCCAGATCCTCGTCGCCGACCATCCGCTGGGACCGTTCCTGCCACACAGCGCGGGCCCGGTCACACCCGCCGGCGACGCCTGCCTCGATGGCACGCTGTGGGTGGCGCATGATGGTGCGCCGTGGATGATTTTCAGCCGCGACTGGCCGCAGATCGCCGTCGGACGTTACTCCGCCCTCCCCTTGTGCAAGGATTTGAGCGCGGCCGCGGGCCCGGCCATCGAGCTTTTTTCCGTCAACGCCGCGGCCTGGGTACGCCCGCCGCCGTGGCAGAAGGAACGCGACGGCCAGGGCCTGCCGCCCTGCTACGTCGCCGACGGGGCGTGGCCCTTCCGCCTGCCGAACGGCGAACTCGGCCTGCTGTTCTCGAGTTGGAATGAGACCAACTACGCCACCGGTCTCGCCCGCTCCGCCTCGGGCGATCTCGCCGGGCCGTGGACGTGCGACTCCACGGCTTTTTTCCCGGACAACGGAGGCCACGCCATGATCTTTACCGGGTTCGACGGCCAGATTTACCTCACGTTGCACCAGCCCAACGATCCGGCACCGGAGCACCCGTGTTTCTTTGCCTTTAATCTCGGCCGGCCCATAGTGAAACCCTCGTGACCGCTGGATCAGTTTCCCGGCCCCATCATCCGCCCCACCCCGACTTTAAATCATGAAAACCAAGCCGGCGCCGAGGTGGCTGCAACGAGCGAGTCTTGTACCCTTGCTGACCGTTCTCTGCCTGGGCGGCTGTTCGACCTCCCCCCGTGGGTTGCCATCACCTGAGGCCGATAAGCAGGAGATCGCCGCCAAGATCGCCGGCATCCGCGAGGCAATCCTGGCTAAGTCGGCCGCCGGCATCGTAAAGCCCGGCACCGCGGACTGGAGTTTCACGGGCCCCGACGGGGTCAGCTTTGATCGCGCTGGTTTCATTGTGCGCACGGAGGCCCTCTTTGCCCGGGTGGTGGCGATCGAGTGGCTGGAGACCCACGTTGACAGCATCGTGCTGGCCGGGCCCGACACCGCTGAAGTCGAGATCACCCAGACCACGGTGCGCTCGGAACGTGCCGCGGGCACGGGCGTGGTGGGGCGATTCCGGATTCGTTATCGCGAGCATCACCATTGGGTGCGGACGCCGGATGGCTGGCGGGTGCAGCGCGTGCAATTCATCGGCACACCCGAGCGCACGCCACTGCCGGCCTCCTGACGCCGGGTTTTTGCGCGTTGCGACGGCAGGCTTGTTGAGACAAGTTTTGGCTGTTCATGCCCACTGGTCCTTCACCCACTGAAAATTCCCCCAGGGCTACCCCGCGCGAGCCGGTGTTTCACGTGCGCGGGCTGGCGCGCATCTATGGCGAGGGGACCGCGGCGGTCACAGCGCTCGCCGGCGTAGACTTCGATCTCTTTCGCAGCGAACTCGTCGTGCTGCTCGGGGCGTCCGGCAGCGGCAAATCCACGCTGCTCAACCAGCTCGGCGGACTCGACTCGCCAACCCACGGCACCCTGCTCTACCACGGCGCCGACCTGGCGCGGTTCGACGAGCCCGCCCTCACCCGCTTCCGGCGCGACGCCGTGGGCTTCGTGTTCCAGGCCTACAACCTCATCCCCAGCCTCACCGCCCGCGAAAACGTCGCCCTAATCACGGAAATCTGCCGCGCGCCGATGGCCCCCGCAGAGGCGCTGCAGCTCGTCGGCCTCGGCGACCGCATGGATCATTTTCCCGCCCAGCTCTCCGGCGGCGAGCAGCAGCGCGTGGCCATCGCCCGCGCCATCGCCAAGCGCCCCGAGGTGCTGCTCTGCGACGAGCCAACCGGCGCCCTCGACGTGCGCACCGGCATCACGGTCCTCGAAGCCATCGAGCGCATCAACCGCGAGCTCGGCACGCTCGCTGTCATCATCACCCACAACGCCATCCTCGCCGACATGGCCGACCGCGTCTTCACGCTCTCGGACGGCCGGATTGTGAACGAACGTATCAACGCCCGCCGCGGCTCCGTGCGCGACCTCGCGTGGTGAAGTCAGAGGTCAGAAGCCAGAAATCAGATGTCAGCCGAACCAAAGCCAGCCACCAGAGTCCCAACCAGCGATGGATTGGCTCTGACCTCTGATCCCTGCCTCTGACCTCTTTCACGCAATGAGCCTCCTCGACCGCAAGCTCCTCCGCGACCTCGCCGCGCTCAAGTCGCAGGCACTCGCGGTCGCGCTCGTAATGGCGTGCGGCCTGGCGATGATGATCATGACGCGGTCGCTGATCCTGTCGCTCGAGACGACCCGCGACACCTATTACGAGCACCACCGGTTTGCGCAGGTCTTCGCGCGGCTGAAGCGCGCGCCCAACGCCGTCCGCGACCAGCTCGCCGCGATTCCCGGCGTCGCCACGGTGGAGACCGGCATCGCAATGCAGGTCACCCTCGACCTGCCCGGTCTCGATCTGCCCGCCGTCGGCCTGCTCAACTCGCTGCCGGAGCGCGGTGAGGCCGTCCTGAACCGGGTTTATCTCCGCTCCGGCCGGCTCCCGCTCAGTCCCAGCACGCAATATGAACTCGCCGCCGGCGAGGCGTTCGCCGAGGCGCACGGCCTCAAACCCGGCGACCCGATTTCCGCCGTGCTCAACGGCACGAAGCAGACCTTCCGCCTCTCCGGCATCGTGTTGTCCCCCGAGTTTGTCTTCGAGGCGCCGCCCAATTCCGCCCTGCCCGACAACAAGACCTACGGCGTCTTCTGGATGCCCTACAAGGAACTCGCCACCGCGTTCCAGCTCTACGGCGCGTTCAACAACGTGGCCCTCACCCTCGCGCCCGGCGCCTCGGAGGGCGATGTCATCGCCGACGCGGACCGCCTGCTCGCGCCCTACGGCGGACGCGGCGCGTACGGCCGCGCCAATCATCCCTCCCACCGGCGGCTCGACGACGAGATCCGCGTGCTGACGGGACTCTCCATCGCCTTCCCCCTCGTGTTTCTGAGCGTGGCGGCGTTCATGACCAATTCCGTGATGAGCCGGCAGGTCGCCCTGCAGCGCGAGCAGATCGCGATGCTCAAGGCCTGTGGTTTCAGCAACGCGCAGGTCGGGATGCACTATTTCAAGTTCTCCTTCGTCATCGTGCTCGTGGGGGTCGGCTTTGGCGCCATCGGCGGCATCTTCCTCGGCCACCAGCTGGTGGGGCTGTACCATATTTTTTTCCGTTTTCCGCAGCTGGATTTCCTCCTCGATTCCCGCGTGCTCGTCACCGCCAGCGTCGTGAGTTCGTTCGCCGCGTTTGCCGGCGTGGCCGGAGCCGTGCGCCGCGCCGTGCGGCTACCCCCCGCCGAGGCGATGCGGCCCGAGGCGCCCGCGCGCTACCGGCCCGCCCTGCTCGAGCGGCTCGGCGCGACCCGCTGGTTCAGCGCGTCGTTCCGGATGTCGCTGCGCAACATCGAGCGCCGGCCCATCCGCAGCGCCCTCACCTGCCTCGCCCTGGCGCTCGCCACCTCCATCCTCGTCGTGCCCAGCTCGTTTCGCGACGGCGTCGCGTACATCATCGATTTCCAGTGGGACGTCGTGCAGCGGCAGACCGTCACCCTCACCCTGGTCGAGCCCGGCCCCGCCCGCGGCGTGGCGGATTTCGGCCACCTGCCGGGCGTGATCCTCGCGGAGCCGTTTCGCTATGTGCCCGTCGAACTGCGCGCCGGCCCGGTCACGCGCCGGCTGCTGCTGCAGGGCCTGCCGGCGCGCGGCACCCTGAGCCGCGTGATCGATGCGCATCCGCGCCAACTCACCCTTCCGCCCCGCGGCATCATCATCTCCGCCAAGCTCGCCACCGTGCTGCAGGTGCGGCCCGGCGACGAGGTCGTGGCCAAGGTCCTCGAGGGCGAGGAACGCGAGCTCCGGGTGCCGGTGGCCGGCTTGGCGGAGGATTTCACCGGCATCGCCGCCTACATGGAATTGCCGGCGCTCAACCGCCTGCTGCTCGAGGGCGACCGCATCAACGGCGCGCATCTCACCGTGGCCGCCGGGTCGTGGCCGGAATTCCTGGCCGCGGTCAAAACCACGCCGCGCCTCGCGGGCTGCATGATCAAAAACTCCGTCCGCGAGGGCTTCCGGCAGACGACCGCCGCCAGCGTCTCGCTGCTGCAGAAAATCTACATGTTCTTCGCCACCGTCGTCGCCTTCGGCATCATCTACAACAGCGCGCGCATCTCGCTGTCCGAGCGGTCGCGCGAGCTCGCCACGCTGCGCGTGCTCGGGTTCAGCCGCGGCGAGGTGGGCGCCGTGCTCGTGGGCGAACTCGTGCTGCTCACGCTGCTGGCCCTGCCGCTCGGGCTGGTGCTCGGCTCGTTCTTCGCGTCGGGCATTATCCGCACGCTCAACACCGAGACCGTGCGGCTGCCGCTCGTGCTCACGGCGGCCAACTACGCGTTCGCCGTTTCCGTCGTCGCGATTGCTTCGGCATTGTCGGCCCTGTTTGCCGCGCGCAAGCTCGCGGCGATTGATCTCGTGAGCGCCCTCAAGGCCCTCGACTAAACCCTTACCATGACCGCCGCCTCCTCTCCCTCCGCCCCGGGCCAGCCCGGCACCCGCTCCTGGCGCCGCTTCCTGCCCTGGGCGGGCCTGGCCCTGCTGGTGGCGCTCATCGTCATCGGCCTCTGGCCGCGTGCCGTGCCGGTCGAGACCGGCCGCGTCACGCGCGGCACCCTGGTGGTGACAGTGGATGAGGAGGGCATGACGCGCGTGAAGAACCGCTATGCGGTCTCCGCGCCCGTCGCGGGCCAGCTGCGCCGGATTGACTGGAAGGCCGGCGCACCCGTCGTCGCCGGACAGACCGTGCTGGCCACTCTGGAGACAAGCGGCGCGGATTTTCTCGACGCCCGCAGCCAGGCCCAGGCCGCCGCCCGCGTGCGCGCTGCCGAGGCCAGCCGCGAGGCCGCCCTCGCCCAGCGCGAGCGCGCCGGCGCCGCGGAAAAAATGTACGCGGCGGATTTTGACCGGCTGAAACAGCTCTTCGCCCAAAAGGTCCTGTCCGCTCAGGAGTTCGACACCGCGCAAATGCGCGCCACCACCGCCGTGCAGGAGAAGCGCGCCGCGGAGTTCGGTTTGAAGGTGGCGGAGTTCGAGCTGGAACAGGCGCGCGCCCTGCTTTCCCGCGAACAGCCCGGCGGCAGCGCCGAGCCGCTGGTCATCACCTCCCCGGTGGACGGACGCATCCTGCGCGTGCTGCAGGAAAGCTCGCGGGTGGTGCCGGGCGGTTTTCCGCTGATGGAAGTCGGCGACCCCACCGACTTGGAGGTGCGCATCGAGGTCCTCTCGCGCGACGGCGTGGCCATCCGCCCCGGCGCGCGTGTGGTGCTCGAGCAATGGGGCGGCCCGGAACCGCTCGCAGCACGCGTGCGCCTGGTCGAGCCATCGGCTTTCACCAAGATTTCCGCGCTCGGCGTCGAGGAACAGCGCGTGTACGTCGTCGCGGATTTCACCGCTCCGCTCGGGAAACGCCCCACCCTGGGTGATAATTACCGGGTCGAGGCCCACGTGGTGACCTGGGAGAGTTCCCGCGTGTTGCGCGCCCCGGCGGGCTCGTTGTTCCAGCGTGACGGCGTCTGGCAGACCTTCGTGCTCGATGGCCGTCGCGCCCAGCTTCGCACCGTGTCGGTCGGCCACAGCAACGGCCGCGAAACGGAAATCCTGACCGGCCTGGCCGAGGGCGACACCATCGTGCTTTACCCCGGCGACAAAGTCGCCGACGGCACGCGCGTCGCGCCGATCAGCGTCGGCGCGCGCTGAGTCCGTTGCGGGTGAGGCGCGGTTGGTAGCGGAACCGCGGCGCCCCGCCATGCTCCGGATTTTGTCTTGGCGTGGGCGGACGGGGCGCGTTGCGTCACGGCATGCCGCGTTCCTCCGACACGATTGCCGCGCTCGCCACGCCCGCGGGCACGTCCGCGCTCGCGCTCGTGCGTGTCAGCGGTCCGGACACGGCAGGGATGGCGCAGGATATTTTCGGCGCCCCACCCCCGCCCCGCCACGCACTCCACGGGGACTACCGGGCGAAAGACGGCCGGCTGGTGGATGACGTGGTGGCCACTTTTTTTCCCGCGGGAAACTCCTTCACCGGCGAGGATTCGCTCGAGATTTCGTGTCATGGCAATCCCTTCATTGCGCAGACGATCCTCGAGGATCTGTTCGCGCGCGGCGGGCGTCCCGCCGGGCCGGGTGAGTTCACCCAGCGCGCCTTTCTGAACGGACGCATGGATCTGAGCCAGGCCGAGGCGGTGATGGACCTGATCCACGCCCGGAGCGAACGCGCCCTCGCGGCGGCGAACCAGCAATTACGCGGCGGGCTCGGCCGGCGGTTGAATGATTTGACGGAGCGCCTGCTGGGCGCCCTGGCGCGGATCGAGGCGTATATTGATTTTCCCGATGAGGACCTGCCGAAGGAGGACCGGGCCATCGTCCGACGCACCCTTGAATCGCTCGCCTCAGAGACGGACCGGCTGCTCGCGACGAGCCATTACGGGGAATTGCTCCGCGACGGCATCAAGACCGTGATTATCGGCGCCCCCAACGCCGGCAAAAGCAGCCTGCTGAACCGCCTAGTGGGCCACGAACGCGCAATTGTGAGCGCTGAACCGGGTACCACGCGGGATTTTATCGAAGAGCGAATCATCGTCGGACCACACTGCCTGCGACTTATCGATACGGCGGGACTCAATCCCGCTCCCGGGGGGATTGAGAAACTAGGCATGGAAAAATCTCTCGAGCGGGCCGCCGAGGCGGATATAATCCTGCTGGTTCTCGACACGACTGCCCCTCTACCCACTCTACCCGAGAGTCTTACAAAACTTCTAACCCCGAATCGAGTGCTCGTGGCCCTGAACAAGACCGATTTATTAAAGGCTCAAGCATTTGATATCAAAGTATATTCCAGCCTGAAGTCTGTTAACGTATCCGCCGTCACCAGGGCTGGCATCGAATCTTTGGTCACGGAGATTATCCGGATGGCGGACGCATTCCAGCCCACCAGCCAGGACGATGTGGTTGCGATCAACGCCCGCCATGCTGACGCCCTCACCCGGGCCAAAGTAAGTCTCCAAACCGCCTTGGCTAACCTAGCCGCCAGCGGACCGGTTGAGCTGCTGGCGAGTGATCTACGTGGAACATTGGCGGCCTACGGCGACATCCTCGGCAAGGTGGATAATGAGCGGATGCTCGACCAACTTTTTGCCACATTCTGCATCGGGAAATAGGGCGCTTGCGAATCCGGCAACCGCGCACTACCCTGTCAGTTATAGTTACGTTGAGTGATGATATACAATAAGATACAGTTCGATGTGATCGTTTGCGGCGCCGGACATGCAGGCGTCGAGGCAGCCTTGGCGGCATCGCGGATGGGAGCCTCTACCCTGCTCCTTTCCGGCAATATTGATACCATCGCCCAGATGAGCTGCAACCCAGCGATCGGCGGCCAGGCCAAGGGCCAAATGGTCCGTGAGCTCGATGCGCTGGGCGGCGAAATGGCCATCAACACAGACGTCACGGGAATCCAGTTCCGGCTGCTGAACGAATCCAAGGGACCGGCAGTCCAGGCCCCGCGCGCTCAATGCGACAAGAAAGCTTATCAGTTCCGTCTTAAGCACACGCTCGAGCTGCAACCAAACCTGCAGATATTTCAGGCCACGGTCACAGGTTTGTTATTTAAGGCCGGCAAAGTCGTTGGATGCCAGACTAACCTGGATATCGATTTCCTCGGTCAGACCATCGTGGTGACAACCGGAACGTTTTTGCGCGGCCTGATGCATATCGGCCAAAACAAGAACGAAGGCGGCCGTCTAGGTGACTTCAGTGCCAAGAGTCTGTCCAGCAGCCTGACCGAGGCCGGGATCCAGCTGGAGCGCCTTAAAACCGGCACGCCGCCGCGATTACTAGGCCGCAGCATCGATTTCAGCAAGATGGAGGAGCAGAAGGGCGACACCCATCCGACGTTTTTCGCATTCCATGACACTCGGGGCCCGGAGGAGATGTTCCATGTGGAACAATCCGGGGAACGCCGCATCGGATGGGCGCCTGGCAGCGAACAGGTTTCTTGCTGGATGACACATACTACCGCTCAAACCGCCGAGATCGTCCGCGCGAACTTGAGCAAGTCCGCCATGTACAGTGGGGAGATCGTTGGGGTAGGGCCACGGTACTGTCCAAGCATCGAGGACAAGTTTGTTCGCTTCGCCGACAAGCCCCGGCACCTACTGTTTCTCGAGCCGGAGGGAAGGTCGACGAACGAGTATTACGTTAACGGTCTGTCAACAAGTCTCCCTTTTGACGTCCAGCTCGACCTGGTTCATAGCATCCCAGGCCTGGAGAAAGCTCAACTCTTACGACCCGCCTATGCAGTCGAGTATGACTTCGCTCATCCTACGCAACTCTTTCCCTCGCTTGAGTCTAAGAAAGTAGAGAATCTCTTTTTTGCCGGCCAGATCAACGGTACCTCAGGTTACGAAGAGGCTGCCGTTCAAGGATTAGTCGCCGGAGTAAACGCTGTGAATAAGGTGCGAGCAACCGCGCCGATGTTAATCCAGCGCAACGAAGGTTATATCGGCGTGCTGATTGATGATCTCGTAAGCAAAGGCACCCGAGAACCTTACCGCATGTTCACGAGCCGGGCGGAATATCGGCTTTTATTCAATCACGGGAGCGCGGAATTTCGATTTTTGGATCACGCCAAGACATATAATCTACTGTCTAATAACAGGATAAAAAACATTGAGGCTAAACAGGCCAAAGTGACGCACTGGGTGGATTATCTCGAGAAAACCCGCAATACGGGAGGCACCTGGGCTGATGCGATCCGGCGCGATCGGGTAGGGGCCGTGCTGCCTGAGGAGCTAGCCAAGGAGTCGGCACCCGTGCGCGACGAGGTCGTTTACCGGGTGAGTTACCAAGGCTATCTCGCCCGGGAACAACGTCAGGTGGAAAAGCTCTCCCAAATCGAAAAGATCCGTATCCCAGCCGACTTTGACTATCCTGCCGTCCGCGGCCTCCGCCGCGAAAGCGCGCTGAAGCTCGCCGAGTTCAAGCCTATGACCCTCGGCCAGGCCAGCCGCATCAGCGGGGTAAATCCGGCCGACATCAGCATTTTGATGGTCCTGATCGGCGCGGGGGCGGTCAGGGCACGCGACGCTTCCTGAGTATTACCTATCGTAGCCATGGAGAACCCAACCCGAACCGCCGAGCATTTGGCCCGTATAGATCAGCGGCACAATAATTTACGCGAAGAGCTCGCTGCACTCATCCCAGCCAAATCCATCATCGTCTGGGAGGTGGGAAGTGGCCACGGTCATTTTCTTGCTGCCTATGCTGCGGCGCATCCGGAACAGGTCTGCGTCGGGGTGGATATAACCCGTGACCGGATTGAGCGCGGCATCCGCAAGCGCAACCGGGCCAAGCTGGCCAATCTCCACTTTATCCACGCCGAGGCGAACAACTTTCTCCACGCGCTCCCGGCCGGAGTGACCTTCTCCTCCGTTTATATCCTGTTTCCCGATCCCTGGCCGAAGCGGCGCCATCACAAAAACCGTATTCTCCAGACAGATTTCCTGACCGACGTGGCCACGCGGGCAGGGCAGGGCGCGCGGTTGCACTTCCGCACCGACTATGAGCCCTACTTCCGAGAAGCCGCGCAGGTCATCACTGCTCATCCCGGGTGGCAAATCGCGGACGAGCCCTGGCCGTTTGAGCAGCTGACCGTCTTTCAAAGCCGGGCGGCGCAGCACCATTCGCTGACCGCCCGACGTGGTGCGGCCGGCGTATAAGTTTGCCGCCACGAGAGGGTGGTGGGGTTAATTATTCGTTTTCGCCTGCGGGAGTAGCATTTCAGGGGTTGACGGTGGCTGGGGCGGCCGCCTTTCTGTTTTCTTTTCGATAGGCCACTCCTGCTTCCTGAACCCATGTTTCGAGTCAAAAAACTCGCTTTGCCCGCCGTTTTTATCACCACCGCTCTCACGGCCTTTGCTGCTGAGTCGCATGGCGTGGCCCCGGCCGCCGAGGCGCTGTTCAAGGTCGGCCCGCTGCCGGTGACCAACAGCATGGTGACCAGCTGGATCGTCGCCGCGGTGCTGATCATCGTTATTCGTCTCGCCATCAAAAAGCCGCAACTCGTCCCGTCCCGCGCGCAGGCCATGGTGGAAAACCTGGTGGAGGGCATCCTCGATTTGACCTCGCCCATCGTCGGGAAAAAAGTCGCCAAGCACACCTTTCCCCTGCTCGTCGCGCTGTTCACCTTCATCTTGATCCAGAACTGGAGCGGCCTGTTTCCCGGCGTCGGCACTATTTTCATGGTCGATCATGCCAGCGGCGAGTGGATGGAATTCATTCGTCCGGGCAACGCCGACATGAACGGCACCATCGCCCTCGCGGTCGTCTCATTCATCGGCTGGCTCTATTTCATCATGCGCTACGCCGGCCCGAAGCTGGTGCTGAAGGATATCTTCGGCAACAAGGCGGACAAGCGGGAGGTCCCTGCCATCATCTATTACCCGCTGTTCGGCCTCTTCTTCGCGGTAGGCCTGATCGAGATCGTCTCGATTCTCTTCCGGCCGATTTCGCTCTCCTTCCGTCTTTTCGGCAATGTCTTCGGCGGTGAGAACCTTCTGCACTCCATGTCGGCCATCACGCCCTGGGTGCTGCCGGTGCCGTTCTACTTCCTCGAGTTGCTCATCGGCTTTGTCCAAGCCCTCGTGTTCACGCTGCTGGTTAGCGTCTACATCGGGCTGATTTGCAACCACGGCGACGACC
Organism: uncultured Opitutia bacterium; assembly: GCA_903839035.1. GTDB lineage: Bacteria > Verrucomicrobiota > Verrucomicrobiia > Opitutales > Opitutaceae > Opi-474. The sequence continues at coordinate 86,624 of CAIMAQ010000062.1, read as the reverse complement.
ACGAGGCCGACCACGGCCATAGCGAAGCCGGCAAGGCCGCCCACTAACCCTTTCCCGCCGGGAGCGTGCCCCGCGTGCGCACGGCGGAAATCCAACCCAAAAACAACACCACCATGATCACCCAGTTCGCAGAAATCACCGGCAGTCTCCATGCCGCCTTCGGTTGTCTCGCCGCCGCCATCGGCGTCGGTCTCGTCGGCGCCAAGGCCGTCGAGGGCGTCGGCCGCAACCCCGGCGCGTCCGGCAAGATCCTCGTCCAGTCCATCATCGGCATGGCCCTCGCCGAAGCCGTCGCGTTCTACGCGATCTTCCTCGTTAAGTAATTCCTTCCATTGCTCGCGCCGGCGCCCCGCGCCGGCGCGACCCTTTCCATACCCGGCGCTTTTCCCATGCTCTCCACCCTGCTCGTTCTCGCTGAAACCACCGGCCACGCCGTCGAGGCGGTGGCTGCCCATGGCGAAGCCCCCAGCGGCATCACGAAGATCACGCACGATTTCGGCATCAGCGTGCCGCTCATTCTCGCGCAGGTCCTCAGCTTTTCCATTGTCGCCTTCGTCCTGTGGAAATTCGCGTTCAAGCCCGTCCTCGCCACCCTCGACGAGCGCCAGGCCAAAATCTCGTCCGGCCTGAGCTATGCCGAGGAGATGAAAACCAAGCTGGCCGCCGCGCAGGAAGAAAGCGCCGCCAGCGCCAAACGCGCCCAAGTCGAGGCCTCCCGCATCATCGACGAGGCCCGCAAGTCCGCGAAGGACTTCCTCGACAAGCAGACCCAGGAAACCGCCGCCAAGGCCAACGACATCATCGCCAAGGCCCAGCAGGCCATCGAACTCGAGAAAAAGAAGATGCTCGCCGAGGCCCGCACCGAGATCGCCCGCCTCGTCGTCGTCACCACCGAGCGTGTCCTCGCCAAGAAACTCACCGACGCCGATCGCAGCGCTTACAACGACGCCGCCTCGCGCGAACTCACGAACGCTTAAGCTAGTTAAGAATTTTGATTTAAGAGTTAAGAAGTCTCCCTCCGCCGAAGCCAAAGCCGCTCACTTCATAAGTCATAAGTCTTAACTCCTGATTTCCTGATGCCCTCCCACGCCAAAAAAGCCCAGCAGTTCGCCCGCCAGCTCTTCAAGCTGAGCCTGGCGGACGGCGTCCTCTCGGCTGAGCGCGTGTCCGGGGTCCTCGCCTACGTCGAGAAGCACTCGCCCGCCAACCCGGTCATGGTGCTCAAGGCCTACGCCCGCTACGTCGCCGCCGAGCTCGCCAAGGGCGAGGCCGTCGTCGAGCACGCCGGCGCCATCAACGCCGCCACGCTGACCGCCATCGCCGCCGCGATGACCAAAAAATACGGCCGCCCCGTCACCGCCACCGCCCGGCCCAACGCCGCGCTCCTCGCCGGCCTGCGCGTACACGTGGGCGATGACATCTACGAATCCTCCGTCGCCGGCCAGCTGGCCGCGCTGGCCACCGCCGTTTAATTTCCAGACCTCCCGCCTCCAACCCCGCATTTCCCGATGAGCACCGTCCTCGAACAAATCGAACAACAGATCGCCAAGCTCTCCAGCAAGGCCGTCAAGAAGAACACCGGCAACATCCGCACCGTCGCCGACGGCGTCGCCAAAATCGACGGCCTGTCCGCCGTGATGTACAACGAGATGGTGCAGTTCCCCGGCGGCGCCATCGGCATCGCCCTCAACCTCGAGGAGGATGAGGTCGGTTGCGTCGTTCTCGGCGACGTCTCGCAACTCAAGGAAGGCGACGAGGTCACCACCACCGGCAAGCTCCTCTCCGTGCCCGTCGGCAAGGCGCTCCTCGGCCGCGCGGTCGACGCCCTAGGCAATCCCGTGGACGGCAAGGGCCCGATCGGCGCGACAGAATCCTATCCCGTCGAGAAGATCGCCCCCGGCATCATCGTCCGCAAATCCGTCTCCCAGCCGCTCTTTACCGGCATCATGGCGATCGACTCCATGATCCCGATCGGCCGCGGCCAGCGCGAGCTCATCATCGGCGATCGCGGCACCGGCAAGACCACCATCTGCATCGATACGATCATTAACCAGGCCAAGATCAACAAGGTTGGCCTCGCCAGCGGCGACCCGAAGTTCCGCCCGGTCTATTCCATCTACGTCGCCGTCGGTCAGAAAAATTCCAACATCGTCCGCACGATGACGGCCCTCGAGGCCGCCGGCGCGCTCGAGTACACCATCATCGTCGGCGCCCCCGCCGCGGACAATCCCGCCAACCAATACCTCGCCCCGTTCTCCGGCGCCGCGATGGGCGAGTGGTTCATGGAAAACGGCATGGACGCGCTGATCGTGTATGACGATCTCTCCAAGCACGCCGTGGCCTACCGCCAGATTTCGCTGATCCTCAAGCGCCCCTCCGGCCGCGAGGCGTACCCGGGCGACGTGTTCTACCTGCACTCCCGCCTCCTCGAGCGTTCCGCCCGCCTCGACGGCAAGGGCTCGCTCACCGCGCTCCCGATCATCGAGACGCAGGCCGGCGACGTGTCCGCCTACATCCCGACGAACGTGATCTCGATCACCGACGGCCAGATCTTCCTCGAGACCGACCTTTTCAACCAGGGCATCCGCCCCGCCGTGTCCGTCGGCCTCTCCGTCTCGCGCGTCGGTTCCGCCGCGCAGATCAAGGCCACCAAGCAGGTCGGCGGCAAACTCAAGGGCGAGCTCGCCCAGTTCCGCGAACTCGCGGCCTTCGCCCAGTTCGGTTCCGACCTCGACGCCAAGACCAAGGGCCAGCTCGAGCGCGGCGCCCGCATCGTCGAGCTCTTCAAGCAGCCCGCGTTCAGCCCCGTGCCGATCGAGCTGCAGGTCGCGATCCTCTTCGCGATGCAGAAGAACTTCTTCGACGCCATCGACACCAAGAAGGTCGTCGCCGCCGCCGCCGCGATGAAGGAATTCTTCACCACCCGCAAGGACACCCTCCTCACGGAGATCCGCACCAAGGCCGCCCTCGACAAGGATCTCGAGGCCAAGCTCCAGGCCGCCTGCGACGAGTGGAAATCCGGCTACACAGCCTAAATCCAATTAAGGATTAAGTTTTAAGAATTATGAAGTAAGGCCCGGGCCCTCGGCGTCCGAACCATTCTGAACTCCTAACTCCTAATTCCTAACTAATCTCCATGCCTTCCACCCGCGACATCCGCCGGCGCATCAAGTCGGTCAAGAACACCCGCCAAATCACCAAGGCGATGGAGCTGGTCGCGGCGTCGAAGATGAAGAAGGCGCAGCAGGCCGCGCTTGCCGGCCGGCCCTACGCCGAGCTCATGGCCCGCATGCTCGCCGCCCTCGCCGACCGCGTGGAGGAATCCCAGCACGAGTTCCTCGTGAAGCGCGAGGTGAAGACCCGCGGCATCATCCTCATCACCTCCGACAAGGGCCTGTGCGGCCCGCTTAACTCGAACCTCTTCAAGCTGGTCACCGAAATCAAGACGCCGGCGAAGTACGCCGTCATCGGTCGCAAGGGCACGCAGTTCATCGCCCGCACGCACCGCGCCCTGCTCGCCGACTTCCCCGCCAACGACCGCACCACGTTCGCCGACATCAAGGTCGTCGCCGAGTTCATGGTGCAGCAGTACCACAAGGGCGTGGTGGACACGGTCGAGATCATCTGGCCGCGCTTCCGCAACACGCTGGTGCAGGTGCCGACGGTCATGTCCTTGCTGCCGCTCACGGACGTCAAGGCTGCCATCGCGGAATTGCACGCCGCCACCGGCACCGTCCCGGTGAAGGAAACCCCCGCCGAGAGCCAGATGCTGTTCGAACCCGATGCGAAGGTCGTGCTCGAGTCGCTGCTCCCGCTTTATCTCAACCGCCAGGTGTACCACCAGGCCCTGGAGGCCAAGGCCTCCGAGCACAGCTCCCGTATGGTCGCCATGAAGACCGCCAAGGACAACGCCACGAAGCTCCTCGGCGACCTCACCCTCGAGTACAACAAGGCCCGCCAGGCCGGCATCACGCAGGAAATCCTCGAGATCGCCGCCGCCCAGTTCAGCGCCGCTTGATTTTTACACCCCACCACACCTCAGACCTTTTCAAAATGAACACCGGTAAAATCGTCCAAGTCATCGGCCCCGTGGTCGACGTGCAGTTTGCGGAGCACACCATTCCGCCCATCTACCAGGCGCTCACGATCGAGTTCACGACCTCCGGCAAGGCCGAGGTGCTCACGCTCGAGATCCAGCAGCACCTCGGCGGCGGCGTCGCCCGCGCGATCGCGATGTCCTCCTCCGAGGGCCTCGTGCGCGGCATGACCGTCGTCGACACCGGCGCGCCCATCATGGTGCCCGTCGGCGCCGGCGTGCTCGGCCGCATCTTTGACGTCACCGGCAACGCCGTGGACGGCAAGGGCCCGGTCAAGTTCGACAAGAAATACCCGATTCACCGTCCCGCCCCCACGCTCTCCGACCAGAACACCAAGGCCGAGATCCTCGAGACCGGCATCAAGGTCATCGACCTGATCTGCCCCTTCATCAAGGGCGGCAAGGCCGGGGCCTTCGGCGGCGCCGGCGTCGGCAAGACCGTCGTTATTCTCGAGCTCATCAACAACATCGCCAAGGCCCACGGCGGCTACTCCGTGTTCGCCGGGGTGGGTGAGCGCTCCCGCGAGGGCAACGACCTTTACCACGAAATGTCCGAGGCCGGCGTCATCGACCAGAAGGACCTCAGTAAATCGAAGGTCGCCCTCGTCTACGGCCAGATGAACGAGCCCCCGGGGGCCCGTATGCGCGTCGCCCTCTCGGCGCTCGCGATGACCGAGTACTTCCGCGACGAGAAGAACCAGGACGTGCTCCTCTTCATCGATAACATCTTCCGGTTCTCGCAGGCCGGCTCCGAGGTGTCCGCGCTCCTCGGCCGCTCGCCGTCGGCGGTCGGTTACCAGCCGACGCTCGCCAACGAGATGGGCCTCCTCCAGGAGCGCATCACCTCGACCAAGAAGGGCTCCATCACCTCCGTGCAGGCCGTGTACGTCCCCGCGGACGACCTCACCGACCCGGCCCCCGCGAACACGTTCGCGCACTTGGACTCTACCATCGTGCTCGAGCGCTCCATCGCCGAGCTCGGCATTTATCCCGCGGTTGACCCGCTCGCCTCCGTCTCGAAGGCCCTTCAGGCCGACATCGTCGGCGAGGAACACTACAAGGTCGCCCGCGAGGTGCAGCGCGTCCTCCAGCGCTACAAGGATCTCCAGGACATCATCGCCATCCTCGGTCTCGACGAACTTTCCCCCGAGGACAAGCAAACCGTCTACCGCGCGCGCAAGATCCAGCGCTTCCTCTCGCAGCCGTTCGCGGTCGCCGAGGTCTTCACCGGCACGCCCGGCAAGTACGTCCCCGTCAAGGAGACCGTCCGCGGCTTCAAGATGATTCTCGACGGCACGCTCGATGACACCCCCGAGGGTGACTTCTACATGCGCGGTGGCATCGACGAGGTCACGGCGGCTTCCAAAAAGGCCTGATCACCATGGCTCTCACGCTCGAAATCGTCACGCCCGAGGCCCGGGTTTATTCCGACACCGTCGACACCGTCGTCATCCCGACGCTGGACGGCGAGGTCGGCATTCTCCCCGGCCACATCGCGCTGCTCACGCAGATTGAGCATGGCGAGTTGCGCGTGACGAAAAACGGCGTCACGCAGTGGCTCGCCATCAGCGGTGGCTTTGCCGAGGTCGAGGGTGACCGCGTCCACGTCCTGGCCGAGAATGCCATCAACGAGGAAAAAATCGACGAGCACGCCGTCGAGGCCGCCCTCAAACGCGCCGAGGAACAGCTCGCCGCCGCCAGGGACATCGATCCGCAGCAGTACGAGCACCTGCAAAGCCTAGTGCGTTACTCCGGCGTCCAGCTCGCCGTCAAACGCCGCCGCCGTTAATTTTCTCCGGCCCGGGCCTCCACACCCGGGCCTTTTTCTTGCGCCCCTACTGAAACTGAGTCTCGTTCGGCCACTCACCCCACGGCAATGAACACCCCGCGCGAACCCTTCCGACCGCAGCGCATGAAGTTGGCGCAACTGCCCAATGGCGCCGCCGGGCGGGTCTGCGAGCTCACGGGTCACGCGGAATTTTGCCAGCGGCTCCGCGAGATGGGCGTCGGCGAATCCATCATCATCGAGCGTGTGTCGGGGCAGGGGACCTTGCTCTGCCAGATCAGCAACACTCGGATCGCCCTCAGCCACGGCGCCGCCGAGCAGATCATCGTCGAGCTTATCCGCGCCACGCGCCCCTGATCCCATGGCTGCCCCCGCCATCAAACTTTCCGAACTCGCCGTGGGTGCCAGCGCCCGCGTGCTCGAATATCCCAAGCAGGGCGCCGCCTTCCTGCGGTTGCGTGAAATGGGACTGCTCGCCGGCACGCCGGTCACCCTCGTGCGCACCGCGCCGCTCGGCGACCCGCTCGAGATCAAGGTCCGCGGCTATCATCTCACCCTGCGCAAGGTCGACGCCGCGCACATCCTGGTCGAGCCTGTCTCCGTCTCCTGATGGCGCTGCCTTCCCACCTTTCCCCGGCTCCCGTACCCGCCGCATCGTCTCGCGCGCCGGTCTACGCGCTCGTCGGCAACCCAAACTGCGGCAAGAGCACGCTCTTCAACGCCCTCACCGGCCTAAAACAAAAGGTCGGCAACTATCCCGGCGTCACGGTTGAGAAAAAGGTCGGCACGACCTATTCCCAGCACGGGCAGCCCATCACCGTCATCGATCTGCCCGGCACTTACTCGCTCGCCGCCCGCTCGCCCGACGAGGCCGTCACCCGCGACGTGCTTCTCGGCCGCCGCAGCGATACTCCGCAGCCTGACCGCATCCTCTGCATCGTGGATGCCACGAATCTCGAGCGTAACCTCTACCTCGTTCACCAGATCCTCGACCTCGGCCGGCCCGTCATTCTCGTGCTGAACATGATGGACCTCGCCGCCCAGGCGGGGCTCAACGTCCGCGTCGCCCGGCTCGAAAAGGAACTCGGCATCCCCGTCATCGCCTGCGAGGCCGTCAACGGCAAGGGGCTCGTCGAGTTGCGCGTGACCATGAGCCGGCCCGACCTGCCGCTCGCGCGCCATGCGTGGGGCGTGCCCGCGCCCATCGCGCCCGCCGTGTCCGAGCTCGCCGCCTCGCTCACCGAAAATGACGGCAAACTCCCGCTCGCCGCGCGCGCCGAGGCGCTGTTGCTGTTGACCGACCAGGATTCCGTCCGCGTCTCCGGATCCATGCCCCTCAGCGCCCGCACGACGGAAATCCTGCAGGGCTGGCAAAAACGCTGGGAAGGCGAGGGGACGGACTGGGCGGGCATCCTCGTGAACTCGCGCTATGAGTCCATTGGCCAGCTCGCCTCCGAGGTCGTGCTGCGCGCCGGCACCGTGGGCCCGACCACCTCCGACAAGATTGATGCCGTCGTCACCCATCCTGTCTGGGGCTGGCTGGTGCTCGGCACGGTCATGACCGCACTCTTTGTCTCCATCTTCGTCTTTGCCCAAGCCCCGATGGACTGGATCGGCAACCACACCGCGCTCCTCGCCGACTGGGTGCAAAAGCACATGTCGGCCGGAGACCTGCGTGACCTGATCACCGACGGCGCCATCGGCGGCGTGGGCAGCATCGTCACGTTCCTGCCGCAGATCATGATCCTGTTTTTCTTCATCGGGCTGCTCGAGAGCACCGGTTACATGGCGCGCGCGGCGTTCATCATGGACCGGCTGATGAGCCGCGTCGGCCTCAACGGAAAAAGTTTTATTCCGCTGCTGAGCTCCTACGCCTGCGCCATTCCCGGTATCATGGCGACGCGCACCATCGAGGATTCGAAGGACCGGCTCGTCACCATTCTCGTTGCGCCGCTCATGAGCTGCTCCGCTCGGCTGCCAGTCTATCTGCTGATGATCGCCGCCCTGCTGCCCAACGACCACGTCTCCCTCGGCGCCAAGGTCGGCCTCATGCTGCTGATGTACACGCTCGGCACCCTCGGCGCCTTTGGCTTTGCGTGGCTCTTCAAGCGCACCCTACTCAAGGGCGCCCCGCCGATGATGATCATGGAACTGCCGCCCTACCGGCTGCCCGGACTGAAGGACGTCGCGCTGCAGATGCTGGAGCGCGCCTGGATCTTCCTCCGCCGCGCGGGCACCGTCATTCTCGGCATCAGCATCGTGCTCTGGTTCCTCGCCGCTTATCCGAAGGCCCCCGCCGGCGCGACGCCCACCCAGCAACTCGCCCAAAGCTTCGCCGGCCGCGCCGGCCACGCCCTTGAACCCGTCATCAAGCCGCTGGGCTTCGACTGGCAGATTGGCATCGGCCTCATCAGCTCCTTCGCCGCCCGCGAGGTCTTCGTCTCCACCATGGGCGTCGTCTTCAACGCCGAGTCCACCGAGGAAAACACCGCCCCGCTGCGCGACGCCCTCAAGGCCGCGCGCTGGCCGGACGGCCGCGTGTTGTTCACCCCGCTCGTGTGTCTATCGCTCATGGTGTTCTATGTCTTTGCCATGCAATGCATGAGCACCATCGCCGTCGTGAAACGGGAGACCAACAGCTGGAAGTGGCCGGTTTTCCAAACGCTCTACATGACTGGCACCGCGTGGGTTTTGTCGTTCATTCTTTACCAAGCCGGTACTGCACTCGGCTTCTGACATGAGCCCCGCCCTCCAAAGCATCCTCGCCCTCGCCATCGTCGCTTTCGCGGTGATCTGGCTCGTGCGGCGCTCGCGCGCGAAGAATAAAGCCGGCGGCTGTGGCCACGACTGCGGGTGTCCCGCCTCCGAGGTGAAGTCCGCGGCCGTCAGCCGGCGGAAATAGCGGTTGGCCTGCCAAGCCCCGATCTTCGATCTCCCATCTGCGATCTCCGGCGGCCTGCGCCGCCTTATTTCCCGTTTGCCGCCGACCCTGTCCGGCCTAGGCTCGCCGGCCTATGTCTTATCGTCCCCTGTTTGGCATGGCGTTGTGGCTTGGCTTGGCCCTGGGCCTCGGCGCACAGGAAAAGCCCCAGGTTTTCACGGGCGCCCAAATCATCCCCATCGCCGGCGAGCCCATCGCCCACGGCGTGCTCATTGTCCAGGGCGGCAAAATCCTCGCTGTCGGCGAAGTCGGCAAGGTAACCCTCCCCGCCGGCGCCGAGATCCACGACGTTACCGGCAAGGTGCTCATGCCCGGCCTCATCGACTCCCACAGCCATGTCGGCTCCGGCTCGGGCGGCGACGGCTCCAGCCCGATCCAGCCCGACGCCCGCGTGCTCGACTCCCTCGATGTCCGCGACGCCTCCATCCAAAAGGCCCGCGCCGGCGGCATCACCTCCGTTAACGTCATGCCCGGCTCCGGGCATCTCATCAGCGGCCAGACGCTCTACCTCAAGCTGCGCGCCGCCCGCACCATCGAAGACCTGCTGATCAAGCTGCCCGACGGCACCAACGCCGGCGGCCTCAAGATGGCCAACGGCACCAACTCCATCAAAACCGCCCCGTTCCCCGGCACCCGCGCCAAATCCGCCGCCCTCGTCCGCGAGCAGTATATCAAGGCCCAGGAATACCGCGACAAGATCGCCCGCGCCAAGGGCGACCCCGATAAGCTGCCCCCGCGCGATCTGGGCCTCGAGGAACTCGTCGAGATTCTCGACGGCAAACGCATCGTCCAGAATCACACGCACCGTCACGACGACATCCTCACCGTCCTGCGGCTCTCCAAGGAGTTCGGCTTCAAGGTCGTGCTGCACCACGTCAGCGAGGGCTGGAAGGTCGCCGACGAGATCGCCGCCGCCCACGTCCCGTGCTCTGTCATCATGGTGGATTCGCCCGGCGGAAAACTCGAGACGCGCGACGCCGACTGGCGCACGCCCGCCATCCTGGAAAAGGCCGGTGTCCTCGTCGGTTTCCATACCGACGACCCCATCTGCGACTCCCGCCGCTTCCTGCGCTCCGCCGGCCTCGCCGTGCGCGCGGGCATGACGCGCAAGGGCGCCCTCGAGGGCATGACGATCGCCAATGCGAAGATCCTCGGCCTCGACGGCCGCACCGGCTCGCTCGAGGCCGGCAAGGACGCCGATTTTATTCTCCTCTCCGCGGATCCGCTCAGCGTCTACACTCATGTCGAGCAGACCTGGGTCGAGGGCCAAAAGGTCTTCGATCTCACCAACCCGCAGGATCACCTCTACGCCGTCGGCGGGGTGGGGGCCGGCGATTCCCGCCGCGCCCAGCTCTGCTGCTTCACCAGCGCCTGGGACCTGATCATGTCCGCCAACGAGGGTAACCAATGAAAACTTTTCTCCGCTCCCTGCTGCTCCTCAGCCTGGCCGCGGCGCCGCTCGCCTTGCGCGCCGAGAACCTCGCGATCACCGGTGACACGATCTACACCATGTCCGGCACCGCGCTCCGCCACGGCGTGGTGCTCGTCCGCGACGGCAAGATCGAGGCCATCGGCGCCGCCGACACGGTCAAAATTCCCGCCGGCTACCGCGTGCTCCAGGCCGCCGTCGTCACGCCCGGTCTCATTGACGCCCATGCCACTGTCGGCCTCTCCGGGCTGCTGAACCAGCCGCAGGACCAGGACATGTGGGAGAAATCCGCGCCGGTGCAGCCCGAACTGCGCGCGATCGATGCCTACAACGCCCGCGACCCGCTCGTCGCCTGGGTGCGCTCGTTCGGCGTCACCACCGTCAACACCGGCCACGCGCCCACCGCGCTCATCTCCGGTCAGACCATGATCGTGAAGACCCTCGGCCGCGAGACGGACGAGGATGTCGTCAACCCCGCCGCCATGACTTCCGTCACCCTCGGCGCCAACGGCCTCAACGCCCCGGACGGCTCGCCCGGCTCCGCCTCCAAGTCCCCCGGTACCCGCGCCAAGGCTGTCGCCCTGCTGCGCGCGGAACTGATCAAGGCGCAGGAATACGCCCATCGGCGCGACGGCAAGGACGAGGCCAAGCGCCCCGGCCGCGACCTCCGCCTTGAGACGATGCTCCGCGGGCTCGATGGCACGCAGCCTTTCCTCGTCACCGTCAACCGCCAACAGGACATCATCGCCGCCCTGCGCCTCGCGCGGGAATTCAAACTCAAGCTCATCCTCGACGGCTGCACTGACGCTCCGCTCGTTCTCAACGAGATCAAGGCCAGCGGCTTCCCTGTCATCGTGCACCCGACTATGCAACGCACCTACGGCGACATGGAAAATCTGAGCGTCGAGACCGCCGGCCAGCTGCATGCCGCCGGCATCCCGATCGCCCTTCAGAGCAGCTACGAATCCTACGTGCCCAAAACGCGTGTCGTCCTGCTCGAGGCCGCCGTCGCCGCCGCCAACGGCCTCGGCTTCGAGCCCGCGCTCGCCAGCATCACCCTCGACGCCGCCAAGCTGCTCGGCATCGCCGACCGCACCGGTTCGCTCGAAAAGGGCAAGGACGCCGACCTCGCCCTCTACGATGGCGACCCCTTCGAATACACCTCGCACTGCACCGGCACCATCATCAACGGCCAGGTCTTCGCCGACGGCCCCCACTGAGCCATGGAAGTCATCATCCGCAAAGACGCCGACACTGGCTGCCTCCTCGGCGCCCGGATCATCGCCCGTTACGTCCGCGAAAAGCCCAACTGCGTGCTCGGCCTCGCCACCGGCCGCACCCCCCTGCGGCTTTACCAGGAACTCATCCGGATGCACCGCGATGAGGGGCTGGATTTCAGCCGCGTCACGACGTTCAACCTCGACGAATACGTCGGCCTGCCCGCGACACACGACCAATCCTACCGGTATTTCATGCGGGAAAATCTCTTCCGCCATATCAACATCAATCCGGCCAACACCCACATCCCCGACGGCACCGCGGCCGACCTGCACACCGAGTGCCGCGCCTACGAGGAGCGCATCACCGCCGCCGGCGGCATTGATCTCCAGTTGCTCGGGCTCGGGCGCAACGGCCACATCGGCTTCAACGAGCCCTCCGGTTCACTCCGCTCGCGGACGTGGATCAAAATCCTCTCCGAGCAGACCCTGCAGGATAACAGCGACGTCTTTGGCTCCCGCTCCGCGATGCCGCGCCACGCAATCACCATGGGCATCGGCACCATTCTCGACGCCCGCCGCTGCCTACTGCTGGCCTTTGGCCCGCCCAAGGCGCGCGCCGTCGAACGCATGATCGAGGGTCCGCTCGCCGCCATCTGCCCCGCCTCCGCCCTGCAGCTGCACCCGCGCGCGACCGTCGTTGTGGACGAGGCCTCCGGCTCCGCCTTGCAGTTCTCCGACCACTACCGCTGGATCGACGCCAACAAGCTCCCCTGGCAGCGCTACGATTGATGTAGCGCAGGCGTCCGTAGTCCGTAGTCCGTCGTCTGCAACTATCCCATCAGCCAGTGTTGCGCGCGCTTGAACAGCTCGATCATCACGCCGGCGAATAGCCCCAGGTAGCAGAGCGTGACGACGAGCAGCCCGTAGGCCGCGGCGATCGCCACGCCGTCGCGCTCCATCATGCCGAGCATGCCAATCACGATCACCAGCGCCGGCAGGGTGTTGGTGAAGGGGATGCCGACCAGCGGCAGTAGGAGCAGGAATCCGCAAAAACCCACCATCGCCGCGTGCAGGCGCAGCCAGGCCGGGGAGCCCGTCCACCACGGCCAGCGCGGCTTCAGCCGCTTTTCGATCCAGCCGATGAACTTGCTCGCGCCCTCCAGCACCGCGCGAAAAAATCGCGGCGGGAGCTGCGTCGCCAGCAGCCGCCGGGGTAGCCAGGGCGGCAGGCCAAAAGCAAAACGCACGGCGATAAACAGGATGATGATCCCAAACGGCACCGACAGGCCCGGGATGGAGATCGGGGCGCAAAAGGGCAGGGCGAGGATGATGATCAGCAACCCCGAGGCCCGCACCCCGAGCACGTCCATCACCTCATGCAGGGTTACCTTCCGCTCCGCAAAACGCTCCGCCAGCTGGTGCAGCTCATCGGAAAGCTTCTTTAGCGGGTCGGTCCCGTTGGGTTCTTGGTGAAACACGGCGATCAGTGGGACCCTCAGGTGCCGCGCTTGTTACCGTACAATTCAATGTGCAGCCGGTGCGCGTAGCGGTAGCCGCGCTGTTTGCACAGTTCCCCCAGCCAACCCGCCTTCGCGCGGATCTGCTCCAGCGTGACTCCTTCCGGCATCAGCAGCACCTGCTCCCGCGGAATCTCGCGCGACAGCGAGGCCAGCATGCCCTCCAGTTCGTCCACGTCCCCCGGCTGCGCGACCACAAATTTGAACTGATACGCGCCGCGGTCGAGCCACGCGCGCACCACCGCCGGCTGCCAGCGCAGGGACTCGTGTTTTTTCCGCCACGTGACCCCGAGGCGTGAATCCGGCGCCGAGTTGAGCAGCTTGGGTGACAGCGACGCCAGGTCGCAGGCAATGCCCTCGGGCGCCACCGTCGCCGCCGTCTCGATGGTGAGATGATGCCCGAGTTTCTTGATCTCCGCCGCGAGCGTGCGGACATCCTTCGCAATCATCGGCTCGCCCCCGGTCAGCACCACGTGCCGCGCCGGGTGGGTTTCGATCTCGGCGATGATCGAGGGGATCGAACGCGCCGTGCCCTCGGGATTCCAGGAGGCATACGGCGTGTCACACCAGTTGCAGCGCAGGTTGCAGCCGCTCGTGCGCACAAAGACCGACGGCACCCCCGTGAGCATGCCCTCGCCCTGCAGGGAGTAGAAAATTTCAGAAATCAGCATGGTGGCTCAGCTTCTTGATCTAGGTCCTATACATCCCATAGGTCCTGTACGACCTATGCCTGCGGGGCCGCCGGCAGCGGCGGCGTAGCCAGATAAACCGTCGGATCCGCCAGCCCCGCCACCAAAAACGCCTCCCGCCGCTCCACGCAGGTGCCGCACACGCCGCAGTGCCCGGCCCCGCCCTTGTAGCAGGACCACGTGCGCGCGAAATCCACGCCGAGCCGCGCGCCTTCCGCCGCGATCTGACCCTTGGTCTGCGCGATAAACGGCCGCAAGAGCTGCACGCCCGCATACGTACCCAGCCGCATCGCCTCACCCATCGCCGCCATGAAGTCCGCCCGGCAATCCGGGTAAATCGTGTGGTCGCCCGTGTGCGCCGCGATCACGAGCCCCTCCGCCCCCGCGCTCTCCGCGAAACCGCACGCAATCGAGAGCATGATCGCGTTCCGGAACGGCACCACCGTCTGCTTCATGTTCTCCGCCGCATAATGCCCCTCCGGGATCGCACCGCCGCTTTTCAGCAAATCCGACGCAAACAGCCGGTTCACAAACTCCAGCGGGATCACCTCATGGCGCAGTCCGAGCTGCGCCGCGTGCTCCGCCGCGAACGGCAGCTCGCGGTGGTTGTGCTTCGCCCCGTAGTCGAAGCTCGCCACCGCCACGACGTCATGGACCGACCGGGCCCAATACAGCGCCGTCACCGAATCCATCCCGCCTGAGCAGAGCACCACGACTTTCATTTTCAGGAATTTGGCCACAAAGAGGCGCAAAAAGACACAAAAAGAAAACCACCGCTACTCTTTTGGGTGGTGTAGGGATTGTCCTTGCGAGGAGTCCGCATCGCGGGCGACGAAGCAATCCATCCGCTGGATTGCCACGCCCGGCTTCGCTAGACTCACAAGGGCAAGATGAGACCCGCCCACCCCGCGCTTGGTTTTTTTCGCCTTTTCGTGCCTCTTTGTGCCACCTCACTCATGGTCATCGTCCACGATCCGCGCTGCGCCGACTACGGCTCCTCCATGCGCCCGGAGCAGCCCGCGCGGATCACCCGCAGCGCCGCCCACCTTCGTTCCGCTTACCCGGAGTGGACTTGGCGCGCCCCCACGGCACGGGTGACCGACGAAACCCTGCTGCTCGCCCACACGCCGGCTTACCTAAAACGACTCGCTCAACACCGCGACTTCGACGCCGACACGCCTTACCTCCCGGACATCGCGACCCACGCCCGCCGCGGCGTCAGCGCCGCACTGACCGCAACCGCCCTCGCCCTCGCCGGAGAACGCGCGTTCACGCTCATGCGTCCGCCCGGCCACCACGCGACCGCTACCCAGGCCATGGGTTTCTGCTACCTCAACCAGATCGCCATCGCCGCTCTCGCGGCGCGCACCCGCGGCACCGGCCGGGTCGCCATCTGGGACTTCGACGCCCATCACGGCAACGGCACCGAGGCCATCCTCCACGGCCGTGACGGCCTGCTTTTTACCTCGGTCCACCAGTATCCCGGCTACCCCGGCACCGGCACGGAATCCTTCGCCAACTGCCGCAACTGGCCCGTCACCCCGCGGACCCCGCGCACCCGGCATATGGCCGCCCTGCGCGAATCGCTCGATGCCGTCATCGCCTTCCGCCCGGATCTGGTCCTCGTCTCCGCCGGGTTCGACGCCTACGCTCAGGACCCACTCACCGCCATGATGCTGGAGATCGATGATTTCGCCACCCTGGGCACATGGCTCCGCGCCAGCGGCCTGCCCGCCACCGCCATCCTCGAGGGCGGTTACAGTGATGATCTCCCTTTGCTGATTGCCGCCTTCCTCGCGGCATGGGAGAAAGCCCCTCAAGTCGCATGATTTCCCGCTTCCTTCCACTTCCGGTTCGCCGTTTGCTCGGCGTCAAAGTGACTTCCCGTCCGCCCTCCTACCAACTCCTTGACCAGCCCGGTTCCCTCGAGCCCCTCCTGAAGGCGCTCGACCGCGTCAAGGAGGTCTCCCTCGATACCGAGGCGGACAACATGTACCACTATAAGACGCGGGTCTGCCTGATGCAGTTCCTCGTCGGCCAGGAGGTCTTCCTCGTGGACGTGCTGGCCCCCGGCCTGAAGCTCGAGCCGCTGCTCTCCCGCCTCGCGCACAAGCACCTGCTGATGCACGGCAGCGACTTCGACATCCGCCTGTTGCACGACCTCAGCGGCTTCCGCCCGAAGAGCATGTTCGACACCATGCTCGCCGCCCAGCTGCTCGGCCGGCCGCGCATCGGCCTCGCCTCGCTGCTCGAGGATCATTTTGGCGTCGCCGTGGACAAGTCCGGCCAGAAGGCCAACTGGTCCGCGCGCCCCATCACGCCCAAGCTGCTCAACTACGCGTCCCTCGACGTCTGGTACCTGCCTGCGTTGCGCGACATCCTCACCAAGGAACTCGCAAAACTCGGCCGCCTCGACTGGCTCGACCAGCAGTGCCGCGCGCAGATCGAGTCCGGCTCCACCGGCTTTGCCCCCGCCACCGACATCGACTGGCGCATCGGCCGCAGCGAACGCCTGCGCGGTCCCGGCCTGGGCGCCCTGCATGCCGTCTGGCACTGGCGCGAGCAGCAGGCCCAGCGCCTCGACACCCCGCCGTTCAAGGTCTGCGGCAATGCCCTCCTCATCCAGATCGCCGAGGCCGCCGAGTTGGGCGATTCCGAGGAATCCATCCTGCACCGCGTCAACCTCGGCAAGCGCCACCCGCGCCTATTTCCTTCGTTCACCGAGGCCCTGCACGCCGGCCTCACCCGCGACCCGAAGACGCTCCCGCGCCGGCCCGGCCGCGATCCCAACCACATCTCGCTCACCCAGCGCGAGATCGAGCTGCAGGACCGCATCAAGAACGACCGCGATGTCGTCGCAAAAAAACTTGGCATCGAGGCCACGCTGATCGCCAACCGCTCCGTCCTCGCGCAAATCGCCCGCACGCCCGACAAGCTCGACGAGCTCCTGCTCCCGTGGCAGGCCGACCTGCTCCGCGACATCCCTGCGCTTAAGCCCGCCTGATCGCGGGGCTCTCATGTCCCCGCCAGCCAGTCCTGAGCCTGCTCGCGGTGAGCCTGTCGATCCCGTGCCGCCGACCGCCAGCAACGCCAATATCGCGCGTCACCTCGCGCTCATGGCTGCGGCCCGGCCCTCCGCCGCCGCGATCAAGATTCCCCGCGGGCGCACCGCGGCTGGCGCCATTGATTATCTCACGCTCAGCTTCGCCGAGCTCGACGCCGAGGTCAGCGCCTGGTGCGCCCGGCTCACCGCCGCCGGCATCAACCGCGGCGACCGCACGTTGGTGATGGTGCGGCAGGGCCTGCCGCTCATCGCGTCGGTCTTCGCCCTCTTCCGGCTCGGCGCCGTCCCCGTCGTCATTGACCCAGGCATGGGCCGGAAAAACTTCCTCGCCTGCGTCACCCGCTCGAAACCCCGCGCCCTCGTCGGCATCCCGCTCGCCCAGATCACGAGTCACCTTTTCCGCACCGCCTTCGCCTCCATCAAAGTCCGCGTCTGGGCCAGCGGCTCCCCCACCGCGCGGCTCACCCTATCGCCTATCACCCATCGCCCATCACCTGCCTGCGCGATCTGCGCGCAGGCCGACCTCGCGGCCGTGCTGTTCACGAGCGGCTCCACCGGCGCACCCAAGGGCGTCTGCTACGAGCACGGCATGTTCGAGGCGCAGGTGCAGCTCATCCGCGATACCTACCAGATCACTCCCGGCGAAATCGACCTGCCGATGCTGCCGATCTTCGCGCTCTTCAACCCCGCGCTGGGGATGACGACCATCGTCCCCGAGATCGATCCCAGCCGCCCCGCCGAGGTGGATCCCGCCAAGATCGTCCAGGCCATCCTTCAGGAAAACGTCACCAACTCCTTCGGCTCTCCCACGCTGTGGGCCAAAATCAGCGACCACTGTCTCGCCCAAAAAATCACCCTGCCCAGCCTCCGCCGCGTCCTCAGCGCGGGCGCCCCGGTCCCCGCCACCCTCTGGAAAAATTCCGGGATCTTTCTCTCCCGGGGCCAACTCCACAGCCCCTACGGCTCCACCGAGGCCCTGCCCCTCGCCACCCTCTCCGCCGGTGAAGTCGATTCCACCTCCCTCCGCGGCGCCTGCGTCGGCCGTCCGCTGTCCGGTATCACGGTGAAGATTATCGCCCTCTCCGACGCCCCTCTCGCCACGTTCGCCGAGGTCCGTGAACTTCCCGCCGGCCAGATCGGCGAAATCATCGTGCAAGGTCCCGTCGTCACCCAAACCTACGACGCCCTCCCCGAGGCCACCGCCGCGGCGAAAATCCGCGACGGCGCCAACATCTGGCACCGCATGGGCGACTGCGGCTACTTCGATCCGGCCGGACGCCTCTGGTTCTGCGGCCGTAAAGCCGAGCGGGTGGAAACCGCCACCGGCCCGCTCTTCCCGGAACCCTGCGAGCAAGTCTTCCGCGCCCACCCCCAAGTCACACGCTGCGCCCTCATCGGCCTTGGTGAATCCGGCCGGCAACAGCCCGCACTGGTCATTGAAGCCCGCCCAAAAAACGCCGCCGCCGGCCAGGCCTTCGCCCGCGACCTGCGCGCGCTCGCGTTGCAGCAGACGCATACCTCCGCCATCAGCCGCTTCTATTTTCACCCTAAATTCCCCGTGGACGTGCGCCACAACGCCAAGATCCACCGCCTCACGCTCGCGCGCTGGGCCGTGACGGCTCGGGCAGTAACGAGTGACAAGTGACGAGTGACAAGCACCAGAACTCGGTTATTTCTGACTCAACTTGTCACTGGTTACTCGTCACTCGTTGCTTTCTGCCAACACCCTCGTCACCGGCGGCACCGGTTTTCTCGGACGGCGCCTCGTCGCGCGCCTATTGGCGGAAGGCCGCCAAGTCACCGTCCTCGGCCGTACGCCTGCACCTGAGCTCGAGGCCCAGGGGGTGCGCTTCATCCGCGCCTCACTTGACGACGCCACCGCTGTGATCGCCGCCTGTGCGGGCGTCGAAACCGTCTTCCACACCGCCGCGAAGGTCGGCGTCTGGGGCCGCTACGACGATTTCTTCCGCACCAACGTCCTCGGCACCCGCGCCCTGCTCGACGGCTGCCGCACGCACGGCGTCCATCGCCTGATCTACACCAGCACGCCCAGTGTCGTGTACAACGGCCAGCCCCTCGCCAACGCCAACGAGTCGCTTCCACTCACCACGGACTGCCCGTCGCCTTATCCCCTCACGAAAGCCATCGCCGAGCGCGAGGTCCTCGCGGCCAATTCCACCGCGCTGCACACCATCGCCCTGCGCCCCCATCTGATCTGGGGCGTGGGCGACCCGCACCTCGTCCCCCGCGTGCTCGCCCGCGTCCGCGCCGGCCGGTTACGTATCGTCGGCTCCGGCCAAAACCGTGTGGACCTCCTCCATGTCGAAAACGCCGTCGACGCCCACCTCCTCGCCGATGCCGCCCTCCGTCGTTTTAACATAATAAGTGAAAACGACCGGGGGCCGCGCCGGGCTGACGGGAGGTCTTTTTTCATCACCAATGGCGAACCGGTGGTCTTGTGGGACTGGATCAACGGCCTTCTCGAGGCCCTCGGCGAGCCGCCTGTGACCAAAAAAATCTCCCTCGGCGCCGCTTTCACCCTAGGCGCGGTCTGCGAGGCTGCATGGAAAATCCTTCCGATAGCCGGCGAGCCGCCCATGACCCGCTTCATCGCCACCGAGCTGGCCAAGGACCACTGGTTCGACCTCTCCGCCGCGCGCCGCGATCTCGGCTACGAGCCGCGTATCAGCATGGCCGCCGGCACCGCAGAACTGGTCGCGTGGTATCAAAACCAATCCCGCGACCCATGAACGTTCGCCAGATCATCCTGCCGGCACTCGCCATGGCGGCCATTGTGCTGGCCTCCAACCTGCTGGTGCAGTTCCCGCTCAACGCCTGGCTGACCTGGGGCGCATTTTCCTACCCGGTCGCCTACCTCGTCACCGATGTCTGCAACCGTGTCGCCGGCCCCCAGCTCGCCCGCCGCGTGGCTTGGTGCGGCTTTGCAACCGGCCTGATCTGCTCATCGCTGCTCGCGCCGGTGCGTATCGCCGTGGCCTCGGGCTCGGCTTTCATCGTCTCGCAGTTGCTCGATGTCGCCCTGTTCAACCGCTTGCGCCAGCAGAGCTGGTGGAAGGCTCCTTTGTTTGGCTCAGTCGCCGCGTCGGTCGTCGACACCGCCATCTTCTTCAGCCTCGCCTTCGCGGGCAGCCGCTTTCCCTGGCTCCAGCTCGCCGCGGGTGATCTCGCCGTGAAACTCGCCATGGCGCTGCTGCTCCTGCCGCCCTATCGCATTCTCGTCGCCCGCCTGACCAAGGCTCAGGCTCGGGCGCTTACCCCATAAAGCTTGGGGCTAAACACTTCTCTGCCTCACCGCCTCGAACAGCGTGATGATGGTCGCCATCGCGACGTTCAGCGAATCCGCCTGCCCCGCCATTGGGATCCGCACCGGCAGGTCGGCGTTTTTCAGCCAGAATTCACTCAAGCCATACTGCTCGCTCCCCATCACGATCGCTAGCGGTCCGCGCAGGTCCGCCGCGGTGTAGAGGGTCTCCGCCGCCGGGGTCGTGGCGATGGTCCGGACCTTCTTCGCCTTGAGCCACGTATGCACCGCCGTGCTTTCGGCGACAACCAGCGGCACGGAGAACAACACGCCGGTGGACGCCCGCACCACGTTCGGATTGAAAATATCCGTCACCGGGTCGCATACGATCACCGCGTCGCACCCCGCCGCATCCGCGCTGCGCAGGATGGTGCCGAGGTTACCCGGCTTCTCGATCGCCTCCACCACAAGCAGGAAGGGCGCGGCCGGCAGGGTCAGCTCCTCCAGGGCGCGCCGCCACTGCGGGGCCACCGCCAGCAGCCCGTCGGGCCGTTCGCGGTAGGCGACCTTCGCAAAAGTTTCTTTCGACAGCTCAAACACCTGCGCCCCCGCCGCCCGGGCCTGCTCGATTAGCGCCGGCTCGTTCTCACCCAAAAACCACTCCGGGGAAAAATATAGTTCGGTCAGCGCCACCTTTTTTTCCAGCGCCCGCCGGATTTCCCGGTACCCCTCGACGAGGAAGACCCCCGCCTCGTCCCGCGGACGCCGGTCGCGCAGTTTCACGAGCTGCTTTACGCGCGGATTCTGGAGACTGGTGATTTTTTCTACCGGAAGGCCCACGGAACACACGGAACACACGGAATAGGAAAAAAACCATATCCTTTTTGTTGGTTTGGGGGCTTTCCGTGTATTCCGTGTATTCCGTGGGCAAAAAGAAATTCAACGACCTCCCTTTCCCGTATCACGCCGAGTTCGAGCTGGAGATCGCCACGCTCACCAACCTCGGCTCCGGCCTGGGTCGCGTCCCGCTGCCTCCACCCCTCGCCCCCGACCCATCGCCCAGCACCCCCGCCGCCTCCGGCAGCGGTTGGGTGGTGATGGTGCCGTTCGCCCTGCCCGGCGAGCGCGTCCGGGTGCGCGTGTTCCGCAACCACAAGAATTTTTCCGAGGCCGACCTGGTGGCGGTCCTGACGCCCTCACCGCACCGGGTGACATCCTCCTGCCCGCTGTTCGGCCGCTGCGGCGGCTGCCAGTACCAGCACTTTGCTTATCCCGAGCAGCTCGCCTGGAAACAGCGCCAGGTCGCCGAACTCCTGCAGCACATGGCCGGCGTCGAGTTCGCCGTCGCCCCCGTCATCGCGTCGCCCCGCGAGTTCGGCTACCGCTCCAAGATCACGCCGCACTTCAATCCGCCGCGCGACGAGCGGCCGATCCCCATCGGCTTCCTGCGCCAGGGCACGCGCTTTGACATCCTCGACGTGCCGCAGTGCCCCATCGCCACCCCCGCCATCAACACGCGGCTCACCACGGTGCGCGCCGAGGCCCACGCCCGCCAGGCGACCTATACCCGCGGCGGCACGCTGCTGCTTCGCGAGGCCAGCGGCGAGGTGACGACCGACTACGATGCCATCGTCACCGAAACCGTCGGCGCCCTGAAACTCCGCTTCCTCGCCCGCGATTTCTTCCAGAACAACCCGTTCATCCTGCCGGCCTTCACCGGTTATGTCCGCGCCCAGGCCGCGGCCAGCGGGGTGCGTTTCCTCGTCGACGCCTACTGTGGCAGCGGACTCTTCGCCCTGACCGCCGCCCCGGCCTTCGAGCGCGTGGCTGGCATCGAGATCAGCGAGAGCAGCATCACCTTCGCCCGGCAAAACGCCGCGGCCAACAACATCACCAACACCACTTTCCAAGCTGGCGACGCCTCCGCGATCTTCGCCGGCCTGGCCTTTCCCGCCGCCGACACCGCGGTGATCATCGACCCGCCGCGCAAGGGTTGCGACGCCACCTTCCTCGCCCAGCTCTTTGCCTTCGGCCCGCGCGCGGTGGTGTATGTCTCCTGCGACCCGGCCACGCAGATGCGCGACCTAAAGGACTTCCTCGCCGCCGGGTACGTGCTCTCCGCCGTGCAGCCCTTCGACCTGTTTCCCCAGACCCGGCATCTGGAGTGCGTGATCACCCTCCACCGGCCCTAAGGCCCCCGTTTCGCGGATTGTCAAACCCCGTCGTTTTTCCAACCTAACGTCGTCGCCATGCTTAATTCACCCGCCTCCCATTCCTGGAATTTTTTCCGCACCGGCGGCCTCGACCAGGTCGCTCTCACCACGACCGAGGACCTCCTCGCGCTGGACCGGCTGGACCAGAAGCTGTGGGTGGCGCTGTCCTGCCCGGTCAAGGGCCTCGAACTCGACGAGAAAACCCTCGCGCTGATCGATGCCGATGGCGACGGCCGCATCCGCGTCCCGGAACTGATTGCCGCCGTGAACTGGGCCGCCGCCCGCCTGAAAAACCCGGCCGTGCTGCTGCAGGGCGCCGACTCACTCCCGCTCGAGGCAATCGATGACACTACCCTCGACGGCAAAACCATCCTCGCCTGCGCGAAGCAGATCCTCGCCAGCCTCGGCAAGTCCGGAGCCGGCTCCATCTTTGTCTCCGCCACCGCGGACACCTCGAAGCTCTTTGCCGCCAGCCCGCTCAATGGCGACGGCGTGATTCCGCCCGATGCCACCACCGATGTGGAGGCGCAGGACCTGATCGCGGATATCATCGCCTGTCTCGGCGGCGTCACTGATCGCACGGGTGCCGTCGGCATCACGGCGGAAAAAGCCGAGACGTTTTTCACCGAGCTCGCCGCCTATGTTGCGTGGCTGGAAAAAAGCGCGACCAAGGACATCGCCGTGCTCGGCGCCGGCACTGACGCCGCCTGCTCCGCCATCCGCGCCGTCCGCGCCAAGGCGGACGACTATTTCGCCCGCTGCCGGCTGGCGGCCTTCGACAACCGCGCCATCGCCGCACTCAACCGGCAGGAAACCGAGTACCTCGCCATCGCGGCCAAGGACCTGAAAATCACCGCCGAGGAGGTCGCCGGGTTTCCCCTCGCGCGCATCGAGGCCCACCGCGCGCTCCCGCTGCTGGACTCCGTAAATCCCGCCTGGTCCGGCGCACTCGCCACGCTGCATACCACTGTGATCACGCCGGTCTACGGCGCCGCGAAAAACACCCTCATCGAGGCGGAATGGACCGAGCTCAACGCCAAATTCGCCGCCTACGAAACCTGGCTCGGCGGCAAGGCCGGGTCTGTCGTGGAAAAACTCGGCCTCGACCGCGCCAAGGCCCTTCTCGCCGGCAAGGGCCGCGCCGTCCTCTCCGGCCTGCTCGCCCAGGACAAGGCCCTCGAGCCGGAGTTCAACGCCATCTCCGCCGTGGACCGCCTCGTCCGCTACCACCGCGACCTGCGGCCGCTGCTCCACAATTTCATCAATTTCGCGGATTTCTACTCCGGAGAACGCCTCGCCGTCTTCCAGGCCGGCACGCTCTACCTCGACAACCGCTCCTGCAAACTCTGTATCCGCGTGGACGACCCCGCGGCCCACTCCGTCCTCGCCGCCACGAGCAAGGTTTACATCACGTACGTCGACTGCCGCCGGTCGGGCGGTGAAACGATGAAACTCGCCGCCTGCTTCACGCAGGGCGACAGCGACTACCTCTTTGTCGGGCGCAACGGCGTGTTCTACGACCGCGCGGGGCGCGACTGGGATGCCACCATCACCAAGATCGTGGATAACCCTATCAGCCTGCGCCAGGCGTTCTGGTCGCCGTACAAGAAGTTTGTCCGCATGGTCGAGGAACAGGTTGCCAAGCGCGCCGCCGCCGCGGATGCCGCGGCTAATGTGCAACTCGCCGCCGCGGCCCAGGCTGCTGGCACACCCCCGGGACCGGCCGCGCCCGCCGCGCCCAAGAAAATCGACATCGGCACGGTCGCCGCGCTCGGTGTCGCCGTCGGCGCCATTGGCGGCGCCCTCGCCACCGTTGCCACCGGACTCGCCCGCATGGAGCCCTGGCAGCTGCCGGTGGTGGTCGTCGTGCTCATGCTGGTGATCTCACTGCCGGCCGTCATCATCGCCGCGCTCAAGCTCCGCCAGCGGACCATCGGGCCGCTACTCGAGGCCAACGGCTGGGCCATCAACGGCCGCGTCCGGATCAACATTCCCTTCGGCACCGCCATGACCGAGGTGGCCGTGCTGCCGCCGGGAGCCCGCCGCTCACTCGTGGATCCCTACGCCGACAAAGCCGGATCCAACCGCCGCCGGCTGGGTCTGCTACTGGTCGTCATCGTCGTTGCCGCCCTGATCACCGCCAAGGTGCTCCACACCTGGCCGTTTCCCGCGCCAGTGCCCGCACCGGTGGAAAAGCCCGCCGTGGTCGCCCCGGCAGCCGAACCGAAAAAGTAAGCCGCTTGGTCTGGCGCGGGTCTTCCGCCCCACGCCACGACTACCGGTAGTCCAGCCACTCCGCCGACGAGTACTGTTCGGTCAGGCCGCTGACTTCGTCCTCGTTCAGCTCGGGCCAAGGCACTAGCTCAGCCGTGGTGCCGAGTAGGGCGGCCAGCCGCGCCGTGAAGTCGTCATGAAATTTATCCCAGTCCACCGCCGGCCCCGCCGTCGCCGAACCTGTGGCGGGCAGGCTCGCCGCCGGCCGCCAGATCGAGCCCTGGAAAAGGAGCCCGTGCTTGTTCCGCTTCTGGGCGGCGCCGGCGATTTTCTCCCCGGTGTGCTCGTTCACCACATCGTAGATTTCCGCGCGTTGAAAACAAACGCCCACGCCCTCGGTTTCCGGCACGGTGGTTTTGGCGACGCAGGCCACCCCCTGCGCCCGCAGCGCCGCGGCGAGCGCCTCATGCACCTCGCGGTAACTTTGTGTCGCCCGCACATCCTCCAGTGGATGGCCGCGCGGGATCACCAGCGCATACGTCCAGTCGTCGCGGTGATCCACGAGTCCGCCGCCCGTCGCCCGCCGGCAAAGATCGAGCGTGGTATCCGCCGGCAGCAACGCGCGGACCGCAGTGATCTTCTGCGCGTACCCAAAGGTAAACGCCGGGCCTCTCCAACCGTAGTGCCGGAAGCGCGGCACCCCCGGTTTTGGGTATCGCTGCAGCAGCAGAAAATCCACCGCCATGTTTTCCGCCGCGCCTCCTGTCCGAACCGGTAGAATTTCCAGCGCCATCATGATCTCCCGCGCCAAATCAGGCATCCAACAACTGCCGGGCGGCTTTCAGCAGCTCGCTGAGTGCGTAGGGTTTCGGCAGGTAGGCCCGGCGGCTGGCTTTCAGCCAGGACGGAGCGGCGGCATTTTCCCGCGGCGTTGTGCCCAACACGCGCAACTCCGGCTCGGCGGCCTGCAAGGTGCGGGCCAGCTTGAGGCCTTCACCGGTCAGGCCCGCGATGAGTAGTTGGGTGGGCTTGGGGCGCGAACGCGCCTCCCGCAGCGCAGCCGCCGCGGTTTTCACCGCGATTACACGGTATCCATCCGCCGTCAGGATGCCCGCGACCATTTTGCGCACCACGTCATCTTCTTCCACCAGAAGCACCGTCTCGTGTCCCTGCGTGGAAGGCAGCGCCTCAATCGGCGTCACCCGCTCCGGGGCGGAAACGGCTTCATCGGTCTCAGGCAGTAGGATTTCAAAAGTCGAACCGACTCCTATTTCGCTCTTCACGGTGATGAATCCACCGCTCCGCTGCACCACGCCGTAAACCAATGAGAGGCCCAGGCCGGAGCCCTCGCCCTCGGGTTTGGTGGTGAAAAAGGGCTCGAACAGCTGCTGTTGCGTGGCCTCGTCCATGCCGATGCCGTTGTCGGTGACGCTCACGCAGGCGTAATGGCCTGGCGGGGCATCCGTGGCGCGACGGTTGAGCCCAGAGCGGATTTTCCGGCGGGCGGTGCGGATGGTCACGCAGCCGTTCTGCCGCAGCGCGTCACGGGCGTTGAGGATCAGGTTGAGCAACACCTGCTGGAATTGCGCCGGGTTGGCGCGCACCGGCCTAAGCACGGGCGCCAGCGCCAGCTCCAGCCGGCCCGCGTTGCCGAGCAGCCGCGCAAGGATCTCGGAGTTGTTGCGGAGAAACTCATTGAGATCGATCACCCGGGCCTTCAGCGGTTCGCGCCGGCCGAAGGCGAGGAGCTGCCGGGTCAGGGTCGCGGCTTTTTGTCCGGCGCGCTGGATGACCTCGATGCCCTTCAGCGCCTGCGGCCGGTCCCCCAGGTCCGCCGCCAGAATCTGGCTGTAGCCATTGATGACGGAGAGCAGGTTATTGAAATCGTGGGCCACCCCGCCGGCGAGCCGGCCGACTGCGTCGAGCCGTTGCGCATGCACCAGCGCCTCCTGCAGGCGGCGCTTTTCCGTGATATCCCGGTAGTTCGCAACCACCAGCACTGACCGGCCCGAGGGCGCGGGGATGACGCTGTAATTCCACGCCGCATAAATCACGGTGCCGTTCTGGCGCTGGAGATATCCCTCGCCCATGAACGTCTGGCCCGGCCGCGCGTTTTTCTGCCACCGCATGATTTTTTCGACGTCGGTTTTTTCTCCGTGAAGAAAACCATGCCGGCGGCCCACCAGCCCGGCGGCCGCATGGCCCGTGATGGCGCCAAAAACCTTGTTCGCGAAAAGGATCTCCAGTCCGGCGGCCGAGCCGCCCCGGCGGGCGATGAACACGCCCTGGTCTAACGCCCACAGCGCCGCCGCCAGCACGGCGGCGGGCAAGGACGGACCCGCGGAAGCAGGGGGTTTCACGGCGAGAGCCGCTCCACCGTCCAGCTGCCGTCAGCCCCGCGGCGATAACGCAGGCGGTCATGCAGCCGGCTGCGCCGGCCCTGCCAGAATTCCACCGTGGCAGGAGCCACCCGGTAGCCACCCCAGTACGGGGGCAGGGGCACCGGCTGGCCCGCATATTTCTGTTCCAAATCCTTCATCGCCTCCTCGAGGGCCTTGCGGCCGGGGACGATCGTGCTCTGCGCGGAAGCCCACGCCCCCAGCTGGCTCGCCAGCGGACGGCTGTGAAAATATGCTTCCGCCTCCTCGCGCGCCACCTTCGTCACCGTGCCTTCGACGATGACCTGCCGCTCGAACGGGAACCAGGGAAACACCAATGAAACGTTCGGGTTGGCGTCGAGCTCGCGGCCCTTGCGGCTCTCATAGTTGGTGTAGAAAACAAAACCGCGCCCATCCACGCTCTTGAGCAGCATCGTGCGGGCCGACGGCCGGCCGTCGCGCGTGGCGCTGGCAAGAATCATGGCGTTGGGTTCGACGAGCTTCGACGCCTCCGCTTCTTGGAACCATTTTTCGAACTGTCGGAACGGATCGCGGGCGAGATCCTTCTCGGCCAGCCCGGCAAGGGAGTAGTCTTTTCTGAGGTCGGCCAGTGGCATGGTGTTTCACTCAACATGGTCCCGTGCCGCCACCCTGTCAAAAGTCATCTGGTCAAGGCGCCAATCCAGCTGGTCGCGCCCGGGAATTTTCCCCGGAGCACAGCGCGTGATCCCAGCTCAAACTCCGCCTCGTCCCACGCCGGGATGACGGTGCAGCCGAGCAGCGCCCAGCCCCGCTGACGACCCGCGGGCAATAAACGCGCACCCTGCCAGACTCCGCCCGATACCGTGAGTTGAGGTATCTGCTTCGCGAGTAGTTCCTTCCCGAGCACCGTCACCCGCGCCGCGACGTTCGCGGCCTCCAAAGAAACATGCTCCACCGGGTCGCCGGCATAAAAATGCCATAATTCCTCGGCTGGTATCCGGTGGAGCGCGGAGAAATCATCCGTGGTGAGCAGAAACCAGATTGCCGAGCCGGCCGCGCGGCCGTTGGCCAGCCGGGTTGAACTCACCCAGCTGGGCCGGAAAAACCCTCCTTCCCCTGGTAGGGGAGTCAACCCGAGTTGCGCGATGATTTTTTTCGCCTCGGGGTTCATGCATGCAGTGAAACACGGAAACGCGGTCCGGCGAAAGCCTGGAAATCCCTCGCCCAGCGCCGAGCCTTGGCGCGCGGGGCCTTCCCGCCACCCCAGCTCCACCCCTCGCCCAATCAACCCGCCACGCCGCCCAAAAATCCAACGTCACCCAATAGGTTACAGTTTCTCCCCCGGCGGGCCTGCGTCACAACGGTGAGTGTAACCTAATGGGTTACATTGGTCGTTCCGGCGGGACGGGGATCGCGGGAATTTTCCGCACTTCCGTTCCGGGATGTTTCCGTGAATCTCGCCCGATGGAATTTGCGTTCTGGATCTATCCGCTGCTCTTCGCCACCGGCCTCGCGGCCGGGCTGGTGGATTCCATTGCGGGTGGTGGCGGGCTGATTGCGCTGCCGATGCTGCTGACCCTCGGGCTGCCGGTGCCCGCCGCCCTGGGCACGAACAAATTCCAGTCCATGTGCGGCACGTTCTCCGCGTCGCGGCACTATGTCAGCCAGGGACTGATTGATTTTCGGGCTTGCCGGGTCGGCCTCATCGCCACGTTTGTTGGCGCCCTCATCGGGGTGCTGACCGTGCAGCGGATCGACTCCCAGGTCCTGGCCCGGCTCATCCCGTGGCTGCTCGCCCTGATCTTCATGTACACCGTGTTCCGGCCGAAGGTCGGGGAGCAGGATCATCCGCCGCGGATGAGAAACACGACTTTCTATGTCGTTTTTGGCCTGACCATGGGGTTCTACGATGGATTTTTCGGCCCCGGGGCCGGCCTGTTCTGGACCATTAGCCTGATCGTCGTGCAGGGTCAGAATTTCGCCAAGGCCACCGGCTACACCAAAGTGATGAACCTGGTCAGCAACATCGTCTCCGTCGCGATCTTTGCCTATGCCGGCCTCATCCATTACGGCGCAGGTATCGCCACGGGAGTGGGTCAGGTCATTGGGGCCCGCCTGGGTTCCGGCTTGGTCCTGAAGAAGGGCGCTGGTTTTATCCGTCCAATTTTTTTAATAGTTGTTGGACTGATGCTTCTGCGACTTTTGTGGGTAAATTACCACCGTTAAGCCTTTAGGCTTCGGCCGGGGAGGGTCCGAGTGTAAGCTGGTCACATCATCATGTCTCCCGCCGCCTATCTCGACCGCCATGCCGACGACCTCACCGGCCTGCTGCGCCGGCTCGTCACTCTCCCGACCGTCAACCCTCCCGGCGTCCAGTACGACGACATCACTGCGCTGCTAACCCGCGAGTTGCGCGCCCTCGGCCTGATTACCCGCCGCTACACGCTTTCGAAGGCCGAACTCCGCCGCCATTTGCCGCCGGAACAGCGCGGTTACCCCCGCTACAACGTCCTGGGCCAGCTCGCCGTGCGCGGGGCGAAAAAAACCGTCCATTTCAACGCCCACTACGATGTCGTGCCGGTTTCCGGCCAGTGGAAGCACGGCAGCCCGTTCAGCGGGCGCGTGGAGGGTGGCTGGATCTACGGCCGCGGCACCGCCGACATGAAGGGCTCCCACGCGAGCCTCTTGATGGCCTTGCGGGCTCTGCGCGCGACCGGCGTCGCGCCGAAAATGAATGTTGAGGTGTCCTTCACCGCCGACGAGGAAACCGACTCCGCCCTTGGCACCGGCTGGCTCGTTCAAAACGCCCCTATCCGCCCCGACTATGCGGTTGTCATGGAGGGCGGCGAGGCCGGTCATGTCTGCTGCGGCCACAACGGCGTCGTCTGGCTCGAGGTCACCGTCCACGGCCGCGCCGCCCATGGTTCGATGCCGCGGCTCGGCATCAACGCCCTGGAAAAAATGTCCGCACTCGTCCTCCTGCTCGGCGACTACCAGCGCCAGCTCGCGAAGCGCATCTTCACCACGCCCGAGGGCAAGGTCATGTGCCCCACCATCAACGTCGGCGGCGTGTTCAGCGCGGGCGAGGGCGGCAAGATCAACACCGTGCCGGCCCTGGCGAAGTTCTCCATTGATCGCCGCGTCATCGCGGTCGAGTCCGTCGCCTCCGCCGAACGCGAAACCCGGGCCTTTCTCGCGGCCGCCGCGCGCCGGATCCCGGACTGCCGCATCACCGTGGCCAAGGTCTCCGACAACCACCCGTGCTACCATGCGCCGAAGCATCCGTTCTTCGCCGCGATGGCGCAGAGCGTGAGCAGCGTCCGCCGCCAGCCCACGACGTTCAACGTCTCCACCGGGTTCAATGACATGCATTTTTTCTCGCATCACCTGAAGATTCCGACGCTGGGCTACGGCCCGGGCGGCCGGAACGAGCATGCGATCGACGAGGCGGCGAAGATCAAGGACCTCGTCGCCACCGCCAAGATCTACGCCGACCTGCTGACCAATTTCTGCGGGTGAGGGGTGGGGCGCGCCTTACTTCACCAGCCCCTGCCGGATCATGTTCACGGCGATGGCCGCGAGCAGCAGGGCGATGATCTTGGAAATCGCGCGCAGGCCCGTCGCCCCGATCTTCCGGGCCAGCCAGTCGCTGTAGGCGAAGGCCAGCACCACCAGCACGAGATTCACCGCCAGCGCGGCCAGGATGATGCCCAGGCTGATGGTCTTGCTCTGCGCCAGGACCAGCAGGGTGGTGATGGACGCCGGTCCGGCGATCAGCGGCATGCCGAGCGGCACGACGCCAAAATCCTCCGGCACCACGTCCGGCACCGCCGCCGACTGGATGAGATCCTTGGCAGCGAGGATGAAGAGGATGAGCCCGCCCGCGATCTGGAAGTCGCTGACGGTTATACCCAGGGCCGTGAAGATCGTCTGGCCCAGAATAAGAAACATCAGCGCCACAAGTCCGCCCGTCCACGCCGCCTGGTTGGCGATCTTCTTGCGCCGGTCCACGGGCACGCCCGCGCCCATCGCCAGGAACACCGCGGCGAGGCCGATCGGATCAATCGCCACGAACAGCGGGATGAAGGCCTTGAGGAAGTTTTCGAGCCAAGCGGGCATGGCCCACTCTCCCCGATGGACGCGCCTGGCGCAAGCCCGGGAGGGCCTGCCGCCGTCGCCAAGGCTTCGGCGGGCAGGGACTTCGCCCTTGTTTTGCCCCGGCGAAGGCGGCAACGTCGCGGCGATCATCCCATGAAAATCGACGCCACGCTCACTCCGGCCCGGCTCCAAAAGAAGGTTTCCCGCGTGTTTGAACTCGCGGGCCAGAAAATCACCGCGCTGAACGCGGCCTGGGATCCCGCCAAGGGCACGCCCGTCTTCACCGTGAAGGGCCAGTACACCTCGCGTGGCTGGACGGAGTGGACCCAGGGCTTCCAGTTCGGCCTGGCGTTCCTGCACTTTGACGCCACCGGCGACGAGAAGTCGCTGGCCCTGGCGAAGGCCAAGACGGTCAAATACATGGCGTCGCACGTCTCGCACATCGGCGTGCACGACCACGGCTTCAACAACGTCTCCACCTACGGCAACCAGCGCCGCCTGATGCTCGAGGGGAAGATTCCCTTCAACCAGGACGAGCTCAACTACACCGAGCTCGCGCTCAAGGTGTCCGGCGCCGTGCAGGCCGCGCGTTTTTCGACCACCGCCTACGGCCCGGGCTATGTCTACTCCTTCAACGGCCCGCACTCACTCTTCGCCGACACCATCCGCTCCATGCGCTCGCTCGTCGTCGCGCACCAGCTCGGACACGTGCTGATGGGTGAAGGCGACAAGCCCACCAACCTGCTCCACCGCGCGCTCGACCACGCCAAGACCACCGCCCGCTTCAATGTCTACTTCGGCGAGGGCCGCGACAGCTACGATGTGCGCGGCCGCGTGGCGCACGAGTCCATCTTCAACCGCAACGACGGCAACTACCGCTGCCCGTCGAGCCAGCAGGGCTTCTCGCCATTCACAACGTGGACGCGCGGCGCCGCCTGGATCATCTGCGGCTACGCCGAACAGTTGGAGTTCCTCGACACCGTGAGCGGCTCCAGCCTCGACGCCGCCGGCGGCCGCCGCGCGGTGACCGACCTGTTCGTCAAGACCGCCCGCGCCACGAGCGATTACTACATCGATGGTTATGCGGCGAAGGATGGCATCCCGTACTGGGACACCGGCGCGCTCAACACCCACGAACTCGGCAACTACCAGGCCCGCGCCGCCGATCCGTTCAACCGCCATGAGCCGGTGGACAGCTCCGCCGCCGCGATCGCGGCCCAGGGCTTCATCCGCCTCGGCAACTGGCTGGCGGCGCACGGCGACAAAGCCGCGGGCAAGAAATACCTGCAGGCCGGCCTGACCGTCGCGAACACGCTCTTCGCCGAGCCGTACCTCTCAACCAATCCGAAGCACCAGGGCCTGCTGCTGCACAGCGTCTACCACCGCCCGAACGGCTGGGATTACATTCCGAAGGGCCAGAAGGTCCCCTGCGGCGAGTCATCCATGTGGGGCGACTACCACGCGATGGAGCTAGCGCTGCTCATCTCCCGGATGACCGAGGGACAATACTACACGTTCTTCTGACGAGGCCGGGGTAGGGCAGGCCCAGCGGTCCCGCCCTGCCATTGCAGCCCATGGGTGGTCACCGATGTCCCATCGGCGATCAGCGTCGGTGGGGACACTGACGACCGCCTTTCACCGCAGCAGTTCCCAGAACGCGACCGCGAGGTCCGTGTGCCGGGCCTGAAAACCCTCGTCTGTGAATTTCTTGGGCACGCAGCGCCGGCCGGTGAGGGCGAGGCTTGCGTCGGCGCCCATGATGAAGCGCGCGCCCAGCTTCACCGCCCACGCCGGCGTCGGCGGACTCCAGGGCCGTTGCAGGGTTTTGCGCAGCAGGCGCATGAACTCGGCGTTGGTCGCAGGATTCGGCCCGGTGGCATTGTAGGCCCCCTGCGCCGCGGGATTGGCAATCGACCAGCAGACCATGGTGCAAAAATCATCAATATGGACCCAGCTGATGTATTGCCGGCCGTTGCCGGCCGCGCCGCCGACATACCAGCGCACCAGTTTAGCCAGCTGCTCGAGCGCCCCGCCGTCACGCCCAAGGACAAAACCGATGCGCAGAGCCACCCGACGCGGACCGCCAGGTTCGGCAAAAAACGCCTCTTCCCACGCCTCGCATACGTCCACCGAAAAACCGGTGCCATGCGGCGACTGTTCGTCACAGATGCGGTCGCCGGGATCGCCGTAAATGGCCAGGGAAGCCGCCTGCACGATCACTGGCGGGGGCACCGCACAGCGCTGGCAGGCGGCGGCGATGGCGCGGACGGAATCGACGCGCGACGAGATGATCTCGCGCTTGTTTTCCGGCGTGTAAATGCAGGCCACGCTGCGTCCCGTGAGGTTCACCACCGCCTCGGCGCCGTCGAGTTCCCGGGCCCATTCGCCAACCGTCTTGCCATCCCAGACCACGGTTCGGATCGGCCCGCGGGCCGGGGCCGGACGGCGGGAAAGAATGACCACTTCGCGGCCTTGCTGGACCAGGTTTTGCGCGAGCGCCCGGCCCAGGAAGCCCGCGCCGCCGGCGATGATGATCCGCTTGGTCTGCTCGAAAGCCCGCGCAGGATCCTCCAGGGGATTGAGCGGGCGGCGGGGGCGGGCGGTATTCATAGGAGAATCAGCCCAGCGTTTGCTCGATGAACGCCATGTCGGCCGCGCTCAGCTCGCGATTGACCGCCGCAAGGTTGCAAACCACCTGGCGCTCATTGCGGAAGCCCGGGATCACGCAGGCCAGGTTGGGTTGATTAAGCAGGTAACGCTGCGCCACCGCGGACAAATCCTCGGTCGTGGATCCAAAGCGCGCCTTGAGCTGGGTGAGCTTGGGTTTCAGCGCGAGGAGTTTCTCCGTGGTGAACCGGCCGCTCTTTTTGCGATGATCGCCCTCCTCAAACTCCGGCGGCTTGGCCGGATCAAACTTGTCGAGCAACAGTCCCTGCGCGAGCGGGCTGAATGCGACATAGGACATCTTGTGCTCGGCGAGAAGCTTCGGCACCACGCCGCCCGGCTTGATGAAATCGCGCGCGAGCGCATTGGCCCACGACTGCAGCACCGCAGGTTTCACGACCGGCACCGCGCGCACAAAATGCTCCTCGCTGTACGCGCTCTGGCCTTTCAGCCGGATCTTCCCCTCGCGCACAAGGGCGTTGAGCGTGTCCGCCGCTCCCTGCAGCCACTCGCCTTTTGGCCCGAAGTCGCCGTGATGCAGGTAGTAGAGGTCAATGTAGTCGCGCCGCAGGTTTTGCAGCGACTGCTCGCACTGATGGCGGATGTGAAGAGGGTCGTAGGCCTGGGCGGCGGTGCCGGGAAAGTGTCCGACCTTGGTCGCGATGACGAACTCCGTGGACTTGAGCCCGAGCCGCTTTAGCGCCCGCGCCAGCATGAGCTCGGCCTTCCCGTTGCCGTAAACATCGGCGTTGTCGAAGTGGTTCACGCCCGCATCCACCGCCCGTTTGATCGCCGTGGTGATCTCATCCTCGTTCACATTGGCCCAACCGTTGGGCGTGCCGTTGACCCAGTTGAGCCCGCCCATCGTCCAGCAGCCGAGGCTGACCTCCGAAACCTTCACATCGCTGGAGCCGAGGGCGCGGTAGTGCATGAGATGAACAAAGCCTTCCAGTATCCGTAAGCAATCAGCCAGCCGTAATTTTTCTGAGGTTTCCCGCGAATCACGCGAATGGGCGCGAACAAAACTCCGAAGTCTGGCCTCAAAAGCGCAAGGATTCCCGGCCGGCCGCATTGTCTCCCTCGGGCCTATGGGCTCGCGGAAGAGCTGACACGAAGCTGTGGAGACTATGTGCCTTTTTGCAGTCAAAGTATCGGGTCTGGAATAATTCGCGTCCATTCGCGTGATTCGCGGGCCGCCCTGCCGGAAAAAACTGTCATTTCCGCCCGCAACGCCTATGTCCGCGGGGTGCGCCCGGCGTCCATCAACCTCTACGATCTCACCCGCGCCCAGCTGGGCGAGTTGCTTGTGGGCTGGGAGCTCAAGCCGGTGCATGTCCCGCTGCTGTGGAACTACCTGTATCTCGGGCTGGCCGACTCGCTCGACGCCATGCCGAAGCTGCCGCCCAAGCTGCGCGCCCGACTCAAGGTCCACACGCACTTTGGGGTGCTGCCGACCGCGTTCGAAACGGACTCCAACGACGGCTTCACCCGCAAGTACCTGCTCGCCCTCGCCGACGGCGAAAAGATCGAGACCGTGCTGATGCGTTTCACCGGCCGGGTGACAGCCTGCATTTCCAGCCAGGTCGGCTGCGCGATGGGCTGCGTCTTCTGCGCCACCGGCCAGATGGGCTACACCCGCCACCTCACCGCCGGCGAAATCGTCGCCCAAGCCGTCCACGTCGCCCGTGCCCTCAAGTTCCAGTCTCATCACTTTCCCCCGCCTCCTTCCAATCCCCAACCCCCAGCGGCCTCGCCCCCCCGTCGTTTTCACTTAATAAGTGAAAACGACACGAGGCTCCGGAACATCGTGTTGATGGGCATGGGCGAGCCGCTGCACAACTACGACGCCGTGATGCACGCCATCGAAATCATGCGCGACGAGACCGGCCTCGCGCTCGGGGCCGAGCGGATCACGTTGAGCACCGTCGGCGTCGTGCCCGGCATCCTGCGCCTGGCGAAGGAAAAGCGCCCCCTGCACCTCGCCGTCTCGCTCCACGCCGCCACGCAGGCCGAACGCGCCGCCTTGGTGCCCGCCGCAAAGAAGTGGCCGCTCGACGAACTCATGGCCGCCTGCCGCACCTACAGCGAAACGACGGGACGGCGGATTTTCTACGAGTGGACGCTGATTGAGGGGAAGAACGACTCCATCGAGCACGCCCGCGCCGTCGGCCGCCTGCTGCATGGCCTGCCCGCCCAGGTTAACCTCATCCCGCTGAACCCCACCGCCGGCTACACCGGCGCGCCTACACGGACCGACGCCGCCAAGAATTTCCAGCACATCCTCAGCGAGGAGTTCAAGATCCCCAGCACCGTCCGCCAGCGCCGCGGCATCGACATTGCCGCCGGCTGCGGACAACTGGCGGTGGCAGATCGCCGGTGATCCCGCTTTAGCTTTCCCCATGAAAATCCCTGCCACCCCCGGCTCCCTCGCGGAAAAACTCATTGGCACGTGGTCATTGCGCTCACGCGAGGACTACAACGCCGCGGGCGAACGCCGCCTGGAGCCATCGTTGGGCTCCGATCCCATCGCTTTACTCTACTTTGACTCTGCGGGGAATTTCGCCGCCCAGTTCATGAAGCGCGACCGCTCTACCGCCCTGGTGGAGGACGCCGTCAGCGCCCTGCCTAACAACAGCCAGGCCCGCGGCGGCTACGACGGCTACTTCGGAACCTATGTGGTCGATGAGTCGTCAGGAATCGCCTCCATCTTGATCCTCGCGGCGCTGTCGCAGGAAAACGTCGGACAGACCTATCAGCGCCAGATCCGCTTCGACCGCGACATCCTCACGCTCCGCCTCTTGACCGCGACCGTTGCGGGCGAACCCGTCACCCGGACGCTGAAGTGGCAGCGGGTGGGGTGAACCACCCGCCCTCTCGTCCCGGCGTTCAGGTCTTCTTTTTTCGCCGCTTCTTCACCGCCTCCGCCAGCTGGGCAAAGACCGGCAGGGTTTTTTCCCACCCGAGACAGCCGTCGGTGATGCTGCGGCCATAGATCAGCGGCTTCGCCTGGTAGTCCTGCGTGCCACCGAGGAGGTTGCTTTCGATCATGACCGCCGCGATCGCCTTTTCTCCGGCCGAAATCTGCCCGGCAATGTCCGCCGCCACGTCCGTTTGCTTGTCCGGGTTCTTCACGCTGTTCGCATGACTGAAGTCCACCATGAGGTACGGCGGCAGCTGGTTTTTCGTCAGCAGCCCGGTCGCGGTCTGGATGTTGGCGGCAAAATAGTTGGGTCCTGTGCTCCCTCCGCGCAGCACCAAGTGGCCGCTGGGATTACCCACCGTGCCCATGACGGCCGGCGCGCCTTCGCGGGTGAGGGAGGGGAACCAGTGCGGGTGACGCGCCGAGCGGATCGCATCCACCGCCACCTGCAGGTCGCCGTCGGTGCGGTTTTTGAATCCCACCGGCATGGACAGCCCCGACGCCAGCTCGCGGTGCACCTGGCTCTCCACCGTGCGCGCGCCGATCGCGCCCCAGGAGACGAGGTCGGCGTAATACTGGCCGAGGGTGGTGTCTAAGAACTCCGTCGCCACCGGCAGCCCAAGTCCGGTGACATCGATCATCAGTTTCCGCGCCAGCCGCAGACCGGCGTTGATCTGGAAGCTGCCATCGAGGAATGGGTCGTTGATGAGTCCCTTCCAGCCGAGAACCGTGCGCGGCTTTTCGAAATACACCCGCATCACGAGCAGAAGCTCACCCGCGTACGCGGGCGCCGCTTCGTGCAGCCGCTGGGCGTACTCCACGGCCGCCGCGGTGTCATGGATCGAGCAGGGCCCCACCACCACGAGCAACCGGTCGTCCGTGCCGGTGAGGATCGCCTCGATCTCACGGCGGGTGCGGGCGATCAGCGCGGCGCGGACATCATCAACCGGCAGCTCCTCCTCGAGCAAAGCGGGAGCCATGAGCGGCTTGGTCGCACGGATGCGCAGGTCGGCGGTGGACGGGTGCATGAAAGGAGGGAAGAGCGTAGCAAACGCCCGGCCCGCCGCCACCTTTTCCGCGCGTCAATTTGGCGGCGGTCGGGGTTTAGCCCCGGTATTCACTGCGCCGGTCGGGCGAAACCCCGGTGACGGCCAGCAACTGCTGCGCTGCCTTCACCACCGGGGTGGGGCGGATGTAAACCTCAGCCAGGGCACCGATCAGCCCCTGCTGGGTGCCGGCATGCTTCAGGACCAGCCACGCCAGCGAGGCCGACTCGCCAAGCGCCGCCTGCTCGGCGGCGCCGTCAACGATGGCATCGGTCAGCACGAGCTGCTCCTTGGGGAGGAGTCCCTTGCCGGCGAAAAAGAGCGAGAGCGACACCCCGAGCGTGTTGAGCCAGACGCTAGGCCGGCCGTTGGGCGCGTAGGTGATGCCGGTCTTTTCCGGCGACCACTCCATGAAAATCCGGACCTGCTCGTGCAGTTGCGTGAGCTCGGAGTCGGCAGTGCCGGCGTTCCAGCGCACCGTGAAGAGCTTTCTCTCCTTCATCTTTTTGACCTCCCAGACGCGCAGCTGCAGCTCGTACTCACCACCAGTCTGGCGCAGCGCGCCGGTGAAAACGTAATCAAGCCCACCCTCAGTCGTGTTCACGAGCTGGGTGATGTTCTCCACCGTCCACTCCGGGGCCATCAGCGCGTAATGCTTCTGGCCAAACACCCCCACCGCCGCGAAGGGCAGATAGTGCGGGGAAAAATAAAACGTCTCTGCCAGCCACAGCGGAATCGCCCGCGTCAGCCGGCCCAGGTCGTCCTCGGGTTTTTGCGACAGCTCCGCGATGTCCGTGACCCCCGGCAGCGAGAGTTGGGTAAACGCCACGCGCCGCAGCTTGCCGGCCTTGGGCGGCAGGATCTGCGCGGCCAGCGGCTCGAGGCCGTAGAACCAGATCGGCTTGCTGATGCTCACCAGGTGGACCTTTGCCGGTTCGGCGACGGCCGCGGGTCCGCCGGCGCCATCGAGCGGCGGCCAATCCTGCTGGATAAGCTCGGCGATCGCGTTGGAAAAACCGTGGAGCCTCTCCTCCAACTCGGGCCGCTGTAGGGCGAACAGGATGTCGAGCACGTGCTGCGCCGCCTCGGCGTTGCGCAATGCGAGGTAGGCCTGGAGGACATTCAGCCCGGTCGCGGGACCGTGGCGGGCGGCATCGTAGCGCGGGGCCACGAGCTCGATGATTTCCTTCACGTAGCCATTGACCCCGAGGTCGGCCGAAATCGTCACCAGCACATCGGCGCGCTCACCCGCAAGCACCAGCACTTCCTCGTAAAGCGCGAGGGCGGCCGGCCAATCCTTCGCCTCCAGCTTCTGCCGGGCCTCGATCAATTGGGTCAAAACCGGACTCCCGCCCGCTGTCGCCGACTCCGCCATGGCGGCAGGCGTAACGGCGGCAGACTCCGCGGCTGGTTTCTTGCCTGAGAACCGGTCGAAAAATCCCATGCGCCCGAGCAAACCGCGAGGCCGACCGCTGGCGACGCTAAATCACACAATCGCACCCCATTAACCGTAAAAAATAGGTTTTTTTGCCAAATTAAAGCCCGCCTAATCCAAGGGGCGTGGGTGGAAATTAGCTCCGCGGACCGGCGATTTTATCCGGCGTTACCCCGGTGCGCACCGCAATCGTCGCGCAGACCTTGGGTACGTACATGCGGGTTTCCGCCGAGAGCACGGCGGAGATGTCGGCAAACGTCTTCGCCGAACGGGCGGCCAGCAGGCGTCGCACGCGGCCCTCGCCGGCATTGTAGGCGGCGAAGGCGAGGGGCCAGTCGCCGAATTTTCCGTGCAGCTGGCCAAGGTAGCGCGCCGCGGCGCGGGCGGATTTTTCCGCATTCGCGCGCTCGTCGGGCAGAAACGTGCTTAATCCCATCGCCTTCGCTGTCTCGGGCATGAATTGAAACAGCCCCTTGGCCCCGGAGGGGCTGCGGGCGGCGGGATCCAGGGTTGATTCCACCTCGGCGAGCCAGGCCAGTTCGGGCGGAACGCCTTCCGCTTTAAACGCCGCGCGCATGATCGGCATCAATTCCTCCGCCCGCGCCGGCTGGGGCCGGTTGCGAATGCGCTCCAGCCAGAGGTCGTAATAGGGAATGTACAGCGGCCGTGGCCCGCGTGGAGTCCGCGGACCCGGCGGCCGCGGAGCGGGGCGGTGGATCGCCTGTTTGGCCGCCTCGATGTAATCAATGCGCTGGGACAGCCAGTCGGCGTAGTCCCCGTAACCCGGGAGCAGGCGCAACGCCGTGAGGCCCGACTTCGCTTCGTCTTCAAAGGCCGCCAGATTCTCCAGCTTGTTGCTGTCCAGCGCCTGCTGGAGGCGGGTGGCGAACGTGTTCCACCGCTCGCGCGTGGGGAACTCATACTGCGCCTTGATCTCCGGCGTGGCGTACTGGTCAAACATCGACTTGCCCAGGTCGTAGAGCTCGTCCG
Source organism: uncultured Opitutia bacterium (assembly GCA_903839035.1). GTDB lineage: Bacteria > Verrucomicrobiota > Verrucomicrobiia > Opitutales > Opitutaceae > Opi-474. The sequence continues at coordinate 46,680 of CAIMAQ010000062.1, read as the reverse complement.
ATTCCGCGGCGGGCGCAGGGATTTTATCCGGCGCCGGTTCCGTCGCGACCAACCCGGTGGCGACGGTTAGGAAAACGAAAATAAATAGGGTGTTCATATCCTCAAGACCGCCGCCAGCCCAGCAGGTTGCATCGCGGCAGGCGAGCCCGGGGAGTTTACCGTTTGACCCTCCCCGAGGCGTCTTTCATCAAGACCACCCCCTCCGTGAACCGGGTCTATATCAAAACCTACGGGTGTCAGATGAACGAACGCGACAGCGAGGCTGTCGCGGCCATGCTGCGCGCCCGGGGTTATCGCATTGTCGGGGCGGAGGACGACTGTGACATCATGCTGCTGAACACCTGTTCCGTGCGCGACGCCGCGGAACAGAAGGCCATCGGCAAGGCCGGGAATGTGCAGCAGCGCAAAAAGAAGAACCCGGACTTCGTCCTCGGGATCCTCGGCTGCATGGCGCAAAACCGCGGCATGGCGCTGCTCGACCAACTGCCGGACGTGGACCTGATTGTCGGCACCCAGAAATTTCACCAGGTCCCGGACTACCTCGACAACCTCCGGGCCGCGCGCGACGCCGGCGTGCCGCTCGGCGAGACGATCGTGGACATCGGCGAGGAGCCCGGTTCGCAGAACACGATCCGCGATCACGAACTCACCGAGAAGCAGGTGAACGCCTTCGTTTCCATCCAGCAGGGCTGCAACATGGACTGTGCGTTCTGCATCGTGCCCAAGACCCGCGGCGACGAACGCTCGCGGCCGATGGACGAGATTGTCGCCGAATGCCGCACGCTCGCGGAAAAGGGCGTGAAGGAAATCACCCTGCTTGGCCAGATCGTCACCAGCTACGGCCGGCGGGATTACGCGCATACCGGCGGCGTGACGCCCTTCGTGCAGCTGCTCGACCGCGTGCACGCCATCGCAGGGATCGAACGTATCCGCTTTACCTCACCACATCCGCGCGGTTTCAAGCAGGACCTCGTCGAGGCCTACGGCCGGCTGCCCAAGCTCTGCGGCTATGTCCACCTGCCAATGCAGTCGGGCAGCAACCGCATCCTCAAGGCGATGAACCGGCCGTACACCCGCGAACGCTACCAGGAGATCGTGGATGCCCTGCGGGTGGTGCGCTCCGACATGTATTTTTCGACGGACGTGATCGTGGGTTTTCCGGGCGAGACCGACGAGGATTTCGCGGAGACGCGCGCACTGTTCGAGGTTTGCAACTACGACATGGCTTACATCTTCAAATACTCCATCCGCACCGGCACGCCCGCTGCGACGATGGAAGGTCAGGTGTCGGAGGAGATGAAGGAAGCCCGCAACCAGGCCCTGCTGGCGGTGCTCAGCGCGAACTCCGAGCGCCGCAACGCCACGTTGGTGGGCACCGTCGAGGAAGTGCTGGTGGAAGGCCCGGACAAGACCGGCCGGAAGTTCACCGGGCGCACGCGTGGTAACCGCGTGTGCATCTTCGACGCCGATCCCCGCCTCATCGGGACGCTGGTGCCGCTGCACATCACCCGGGCAAGTGTGAGCACGCTATACGGCGAGCTGGTGCTTTCGGAAGTGCCAAATAACAAGTGACAAGAGGGAGACCTTGAAGCCCTGACCTGTCAGATTTTACTCGTCACCCATCACTAGCCACTCGTCACTCATCCCATGTCCCTTTTTCTCGCCACCCTTCTTCCCGGCCTTGTTCTGGCCGTGCTCGGGGTGGCGCTGCTCGCAAACCACCCGGCGGTGGTGAAGGTGCTGCAGGGCTTCCCGCGTTCCCCCGCGGCGGCTTTCTGGTTCTTTGGCGGTGGCGCGGGGTGGTTTCTTTGGCTGGTCTGGCACCTGTCGACGGCGGATTTTGGCGATTACCACGTGCTGCTAACCATCGGGTTTGCGGCGGTAGCCGGGCTGGCGTTCAAGTGCGTGCCCGACTTTCTGGCGGTGCGCGGTCTGGGTGTTTTGGTGCTGTTGTCGGCCTCGCCGCTGCTCAGCGCGGCCTACATGGAATACGGCAAGCCGCAGCGCCTGCTGATGGTCACGCTGGTTTATCTCCTGATTGCGGCCGCCATCTGGCTCGGCGTGCAACCCTACCGGCTGCGCGATTTTTTCACCTGGCTCTTCCTCCGGCCGGGCCGGGCCCGCGGACTCGGCGGGGTGTTGCTGGTTTACGGGCTGTTACTGGCCGGCGTGGCGCTCACCTACTGATCCTGCCGCCGTGACAAACGAAACTCCCGTCCTGCTGGTTGTCGCCGGTCCCGCCGGATCTGGTAAAAGTACGCTCTGCGACCGTCTGGTGAAGGAAGTCCCCGGGTTTGCCCGTGTCGTCACCACCACCACGCGAGCCCCGCGGCTGGGTGAAGTGGATGGCGTGCATTATCATTTTCTCACGCCGGAGCAGTTTGACGCCAAGCTCGCGGAAAATGCCTTCCTCGAGTGGGCCTGGGTCCATGGAAAGCGCCGCTACGGCACGCTGGCCCAGAGCGTCCTGGAGCCGCTGGCGGCTGGTCAGAGTCTCGTCATCAGCGTGGACGTGCAGGGAGTGGAAAGCTTCCGCCAGGCCGCCGCGGCCTATTCCATGATCGGCCAGCGGATGACCACGGTGTTTATCCTCGTGGATCACGACCGGCTCGTCGCCCGCATGCGGGCCCGCGCGCAGGATGACGAGGCGGAGATCGTCGGCCGGATGAAAACGGCCGAGCGCGAGCTGCGGGAGGCGCACAAGTTTGACTTCACGATCGACAGCCGCACGCGCGACGAGGATTTCGCCACGCTGCTGGCTATCTTGAAAAAGGCGCGTGAACGGGCGGCTCAGATCTGAGGGATCGTTGCCGGGGATGCAGCGCCCTCGCCGCGTCTTGCACCCATGCGCGGCTACATCTGGGTCGATCAGCCCGCGCTCTGCGGCCGCTTCGGGTCAGGCCAGTCCAAATGGAAGAACTTTCCGCGGGGCTGGTCGGTCCGCTCGTAGGTGTGGGCGCCGAAATAATCGCGCTGGGCCTGGAGCAGGTTCGCCGGGAGGCGGGCGGAGCGGTAGCCGTCGTAGTAGGAGAGGGCGGAGCTGAACGTGGGTGCAGCGACGCCGCACTCGGCGGCGAGGGATACGACCTTGCGCCAGTTGGCCTGGGCCTTCTTGACCGTGGAGTTGAAATACGGGTCGAGCAGCAGGTTCGCGAGGTTCGGATTCCGCGCGTACGCCTCGGTGATCTTCTGGAGGAACGCCGCGCGGATGATGCAGCCGCCGCGCCAGATCTGGGCGATCTCGCCGAAGTTCAGCGTCCAGTTGAATTCGGTCTGCGCCGTGCGCATCAGCTGGAAGCCCTGCGCATAGGAGCAGATCTTTGAGCAGTAGAGCGCGTCATGAATCGCCTCGAGCAGCGCCTTCTTGGAGCCGCGGTATTTCTTGCCCGGGCCCTTGAGGATCTTGGACGCCGCCACGCGCTCTTCCTTGATCGCGGAAATGCAGCGGGCAAACACCGCCTCGGCGACGGTCGGGGCCGGCACACCCATGTCGAGGGCGTTGGTGGAGGTCCATTTGCCGGTGCCCTTCTGGCCGGCGGTGTCGAGCACGATGTCCACGAACGGCTTTTTCGAAACCGGATCCTTCTGCCGCAGGATGTCGGCGGTGATCTCGATCAGGAAGCTATCGAGCTTGCCGGTGTTCCAGCCGGTAAAAATCTCGCTCATCTCGGCCGGCTTGAGGCCGAGCAGGTTCTTCATCAGCGCGTAGGCCTCGCAGATCATCTGCATGTCACCGTACTCGATGCCGTTGTGGACCATCTTTACGTAATGGCCCGCGCCGTTGGCGCCGATATATGTCGTACAGGGCACGCCGCCCACCACGGGTTTGCCGGGAGCGGCGCCGGGAATCGGCTTGCCGGTCTTGGCGTCCACCTTGGCCGCAATAGCCTCCCAGATGGGCTTCAATTCCGCCCACGATGTCGGATCGCCGCCCGGCATAAGCGACGGGCCGAAACGAGCACCCTCCTCGCCGCCGGACACGCCGGAACCGATGAAGCGGAGGTTTTTTTCGCGCAGCGCCTTTTCGCGGCGGATGGTATCGGTCCACAGGGCGTTGCCACCGTCGATGACAATATCGCCTGGCTCCAGCAGCGGCACGAGGCCGTCGATGACGGCGTCGGTGGCCTTGCCGGCCTGCACGAGGATGACCATCTTGCGCGGCTTCTCGAGCGAGAGAACAAATTCCTGGAGGGTCTTTGTGCCCACCACGCCGCCGGGGGTGGCGGGATTCTCGGCGGCAAACTTGTCGGTCTTTTCCGTGGTGCGGTTGTAGACGGAAATCTGAAAGCCGTGGTCGGCGATGTTCAGCGCGAGGTTTTGACCCATCACGGCGAGTCCGATGAGTCCAATGTCAGAGCGTGCTTTGGGCATAGGAGAGTGGTTTTCTATGGCTTCACCTGCGCAAAAACCACCCTGTTTTTATCCGCCCTGTCATAATCCGGTGACGCAGACATCCCGTCCTAGCGACCGCCCGCGGACTACTTCTTCTTGTTCTGCAGCTGATCGGGTGTCTGCTGCTGCTTGGCCCCGTAGCTGCCCTTGCTGGGCAGGAAAGGCGCGAGTTTTTCAACGATCGGCGTCATGAACGCCGGCTCGTTGCGCTCGTAGACCCAATTAACTCCCACCACGGTGAAGATGACCAGGCAGACGATCGCCAGCACGACTTTGTTCATGGCGGCCACCTTCTGGAGGATGATGGCGATGACCACGATGCACAGGACCGCGGCACCCAGTTTCCACCAGAATGCAGGGGGAACAGCCTTGATTTTATCCAGACCCGTCGTGACGGCGAGAAACAGCATGGCGAAAAAATAAGGCCCGGCGGCGGCGAGACGAGCCGAAACCGGCCCCTGGGTAGTTTAGCTGATTTTTGCCAAACGCCGGCAACCTTCCCGGCTAAACCCAGGCCCAAAAAGGCGCGACATGCCCGGCGGGAAATTCCGTTTGCGCCGCCGGTAGCTCAACAAATCCATCAGTGCCCACCAATCCGGCGAAATCCCCCGAGGTGTTGCTCGGATCCGGGGTGGCGAGCAGTTCCCCGTGCTCCCCGCTGGAGATCCGGACAGGTAGCAAATACGCGAGCGGGGGCTTGAATGTCACCGGTGACGCCAGGGCAGCCAACCGTGGGGCGGCGGGCGTCAGGCCACTCGCGTGGGCTAGCGCGGGCAGGACGTAGCGGTGCAGGCAGGTGTAGGCGGATACCGGGTTACCGGGCAGGGCAAAGACGGGCTTCTTCTCCGGATTGAGCCCGAACCAGAGCGGTTTTCCGGGCCGCTGCGCGATGCCGTGAAAAACCTTGTTCACGCCCTGCGCATCCAGTTCCGCCGGCAGAAAATCAAACTTCCCCTTCGAAACTCCGCCCGAGATGAGCACCACGTCGAACTCCGCGATGATGTGCCAAAGCATGTGTTCGATCTCATGCCGCATGTCATGCAGGTGAAACCTCTCCACCCGCGGATAACCCGCCAGGCTGAGCGCCGCCCGCAGCGCATGGTCGTTGCTCCGCCGGATCTGGTGGGGCGCCACCGCGTCACCCACTTCCACCAGCTCGTCGCCCGTGGCCACAACCGCGATGTTGGGCATCCGCGAGACCGTCAGGGTGGCGGCCCCGATCGCGGCCGCCACAGCGATCTCCCGGCCGGAGATGCGGGTGCCCGCCGGAACAATGACCTCACCGGCCCGGTGGTCGCTACCGCGGCGGTGTACCGAACGGCCAGGTGACCCCATCGCGGCCGGCATGAGGTTCATCCTGCCGGCGCTGCTTTCCGTCTCCTCGTAGGGTACCACGCAATCGGCACCTTCCGGTAAAACCGCCCCGGTCATGACCTCGACACAGGCGTCACCACCCGGGCCCAGTTTGAACGGGCGCATGCCCGCAGCCTGCGTGGCTTCGATGCGGAATATTCGTTTTCCCGCGGCGATCGCGGAGGTGCGCAAGGCGAAGCCATCCATCGTCACCCGGTCAAACGGCGGCAGGTCGCGATCGGCGCGGAGTTCCGCGCGCAACACCCGGCCGTGCGCCGCGGACAGTGGACAGTCCTCGGTGGAAAAGGGTGCGAGGGCCGCGCGGATGCGATCCTCGGCCTCGGCGGGTGTGAGCATGGCGGGCACCGTGAAGCAGGCCGGATGCCGCCGGGCTAGGAGTAGAGCACGACGTTGATGACCGAGTTGGCGATGCCGGTGAGCGCCCAACCTGAAATCAGGCCCGCGCAAATCGGCTCACAGCCCTCAACCCAGAAATCGTGTCCCTTGGTGCCCGGGGTGGAATTCTTCCGCCCTTGCCACCAGAAGATCGCGGCACCGATCCACATCGCGAAGACGTACTCGGGCGGCAGCACCACGCCGAGGCCGATGGAGACCGCGCTCAGCGGGAAACGTCCCTTGGTCACGATCTTGGCCGTCTCGATCGCCGCCGCGCACACCGCCGCGACAATCATCGCGGCCACCGCTGAAGAGGGGAGCGACTTCAGGCCGTGGGCGATGAGCTCGGCCACGCCGCGCCATTGCACAGCGGCGGGCATCGCGAACTGGTCGGACACGATTGTCGCGGCTGAGCGCGTGCCGTCCGCGGCCGGCGGCAGGAATAACAGGTAAAACAGTGGCACGGCGGCGAGGGCGCCGGCGAAGATGCCGATGACGTGGCCAATGGCCTGCTGGCGCGGTTTGGCGCCGAGCATGTAGCCGGGCTTGATGTCGGAGAGCAGGTTCGCGGCGTTGGCGGAAACCTCCGCCGTCATGCCGCCGGGGATGAGGTTGCTCGCCGGGTTGGTCCGGTCGAAGGCCGCCATCGTGAACTGCGTGATCTTGGAAAGTGCTCCAGTCGGGGTCCACGAGGTCAGCGCCATCGAGTTCGTGCAAATGATGGTGAGCACGAAGATCAGCGGAAACGAGATGAACGCCAGAAACCACGGCACGCCGAAGAACTCGTGCGACACCGTCGCACCCAGCACGGTGAGGATCGGCACCGCGACGGCGGACATCCACAGTGGCAGCTCAATGTGTTTGAGCACGTCGACTTCATCCGCGGCGGGGGTCGCCTTGGCCCGGCGCTGGAAAAACGTGCGGAACAGCTCGGGCTTGCCCAGCAGGCTCACGAGCGAGCCCACAACCATCATCGAGACGGCCCACCAGAGGGACCACTGGTTGACGATTTCCGCGCGGGAGATCGGGATGGTGGCTCCGGCGGCGGTCACGCGCGTCACAATGTCGCCATGCCGGATCATGATCGGCGCCAGGATCACGTAGTTGATAAAGGTCCCGAGCAGGCAGCTCGTCGCCACGCTAATACCCATCAGGCCGCCGACGCCGAACATCGAGAAGTCTAGCGTCAACCGGAGCCCAAGCTGGCGGACGTCGGTGCCAAGGATGGAAGGGGTCCAGAGGTGAAACTTGGTCGCGAGGTCGTAATAGAAAGTGTCGATGCGCTCCGGCCAGATCCACGGCTCCTTCAGGCCCAGCCAGGAATTCATCCGTAAAATGGAAAACTGGAACAGCCGCATCCAGCCGTCGCCCGAAATGAAGTTGATGAACGCCGCGAGTGCCGCGGTCCATCCGAGCAGCCGGGCCTTGTACACGCCCTGCTCGGCCGCGCCGTGATAGAGCGCGTCAAGCACGACGCCGGCGGCGCGGCCCTCGGGAAACGGCAGCTGGTCCTCGTTGATGAAGCGGCGCTTCATCGGGAACGCGAGGAACACGCCGAGCACCGCCACGACGAGCATCCAGGCCAGCATGTGCCACCAAGGGATGATCTTGCCGGTGACGATCATGTACGCGGCCAGCGCGGAGATGAGCGGCGAGGTCATATAGCCGGCCGCGGTGGCGATGGACTGCGTGCAGTTGTTCTCCAAAATAGTAAAATCCTTGGCGAAGCCGGCCTTGGCGAAGGCCCGGTAGAGCGCAAAGGCGAGAATCACCGAGGTCAGGCCCACGCCGGTGGTGATGCCGGTCTTGCCGCCGATGTAGAGGTTGGTCGCGGCCAGGATGCCGCCGAGCAGGAACCCGGTGAAGGCGGAGCGGAGCGTGAGCTGCGCCATGTCACCCCGATAGACATTCTTGAGCCACCACTGGTCCTTTTGGCTGCGGGACCAGGTCCGGATCTGTTCGTCGGTCAGTTGGGGTAAGGCCATGGGGTAATTTTTGGCGCGAGCGTGCCCCAGCCGGAATAAAAGACGAGGCTTTCCCTCGCATGTGGGTTGCGGGCTCGCGCGCAACCCACCTCTACCTCACTCGTACCGCGCCGCCCGCCCGAGGTAGTTCAACGTCCAGATTTCCTTCCAGACGCGGTAGCAGCCCTCATGGGTGATCTTGCCCAGGTCCTCGCGGTCCGCCTGCGAATGTAGGAAACCGAGCTCTGTGTTGATCCGGTCGAGCTCGCTCTGGGTGGAATTGAGGTCGTTGTGGGGCTCCACGGTGAACGGCACCGCTGTTTCGCCAGCGCGGGCCAGCCGGGCCCGGTGGCGGGCCAGCAGGCGCGGCAGCGAGCGGGCCAGCGGGATGCGCTCCACAAACCAGTGCTCGGGATAAAAGCCGGCGAAGGGCACGTAGAGATTATCGGTCACGAAGCGGCTGCCGCCGGCGGTCAGCGACGTGACGACGAAGCAGATGTTCACCGCCCCGCTGGACCGCGGGATGAATGTCACCTGCACCCGCGTGGTGGCCTCCGGATCCTGGTAAACGGAGACGCGCAGGTAAATCCCGCCGCCGATCTCGGCCTTCAGCGCCTGGACCTGCTTGAAGCCCTGCGCCCGCAGCCAGTCCCGGAGCCGTAGCGGCCGGGGCTGGGTCGGCCATTCGTCGCCTGCCTGATTCACCACGTAGCGCGGAAACAGCGGCAGGGGGCTCACGCTGAGCGCGTGGATACTCAGCCAGTTCACCCCGGTTTCACCGAGGAACCAGACAAGGAAAAAAACCGTGGCCAGGACCCAGTAGGGCCGGTCAACCAGCGCAAAATCCTGGCAGATCTGCGCGGCGCCGAAGGCAAACACGAACCAGCGCAGCCAGCGCTCGGCGATGGCGAGCCCGGGGGACGCGAGCCGCTGATTGAACTGCCCCAGCGCAAGGGAGAGCACAATCGCGACAATGATGAGGTAGGTTATTTCCACGGCGGTCGCCGGCGGGCCGGCAAAGGGAACGACGGACAGGGTGAAAAAACCCTAGTCCGGACAGGCGAAAAACTCAACTGAGCCGGACGGGCATGATCACACAGATGAAGCTGTCCAGCGTCTTGAACACGCCAGGGCTCACCTCGTCCTTCAGCTCGAAGAAAATCTCGTCCTTGGTCAGCGCGCGAAGCGGATCCATCACGAAGACCGGGTTGAAGGCGACCTGCAGCTCGGGACCGCTGTAGCCGATGGCCATCGACTCGTGTGCCTCGCCGAAATCCGGGCTCTGCGCGGTGATCTCGAGCAGGTTGCTCGACAGCTTGATCTTCACGGAATTCGACTTCTCGGAGCAGACCAAGGCGGCGCGGTGCACACACTGCAGGAACAGCTCGCGCTCGAGCTTGATGCGCTGGTGGGTCTCCTTCGGGATAACCTGATTGTAGTTCGGGTAGCTGCCCTCGACGACCTTCGAGTAGAGGTAGACGTGATCGATCAGGCCGCTGGTGTCTTTGTCCGTCGCGATTTGGAATGCCGCGCGGCGTTCATTGAAGTTGATCTTCAGCTTCTCGCCCTTGTCGAGGAGCCGGGTGAGCTCGCTGACAGTCTTCGCCGGCAGGATGATGGCTCCGGCCGAGGCGGCGGGCACATCCATCTCCTTTGAGACGAGCGCGAGGCGGCGTCCGTCTGTAGCGACGAGCGAGAGCTTGCTGTCCTTGAAGTTGAAATAGACGCCGTTGAGAATGTAACGCGTCTCGTCGCTCGATTGCGCATAGGCCACGCTCTTAAGCATCGCGGTGAGCTCAGCCTGCTCGAGGGTGTAGGCCTTTTCGTCGCCAAACTCGGGTAGCGGTGGAAACTCATCCTTCGCTATGCCCATGATGCGGAAGTTGGAGCCGCCGGAGGTGAGCTTCACCTGGTGGTTCGGTGAGGCGTCGAAGGTGACATCCACGTTGGGCAGTTCGCGCACGATGGTGGCGAGGCGTTTCACGGGCAGCGTGACCGAGCCCTTTTCCTTCACCTCGGCCTTGATCTTGCAGCGGATGCCGAGGTCGAGGTTGGTGGTGGTCAGCGAAATCTGGTCCTTCTCCGCCTCAATCAGCACATTGCTCAGGATGGGCATCGTGGCCTTGGAGCCGACGACGTTGAGCACTTGGGCGAGGCCGTTGGCGAAGTGATCGCGGTTGATTTTGAATTTCATGAGGACGAAACAGGGGACCTTCTGGGAGTAGCTAACAAAGTCTAATAGGATAAGGGTTCAATAAGTAATTAAAGCAGTATTATTATAGGCAGTGAAAAAGCCCAATAACTCGGTGTTTTCCCTCGGTGGAAGACCTACTTTTGCCTGTTAAAAAGAACCGGGTGAAAGGTGGCTAAACCCGGGGTTATTCGCAGGCGGCAAGTTGCCCGCAAGTCACCGGCAGGTTGTTCACACGCTATTGGCTGGCACCTTGGGGCGACCAGGGCGGCGCCATTGCCGGACCAGACCGTAGAAAATATAGCCCAGGCAGGTGCACACCAGGGCGTACTCCTTGAAGAGGACGACCAGGCCGGCCAAAACGACGAAGGCGACGAGGAATTGCAGGCGGGCCTTGGTCTGGAGGTTGAGGTTCTTCCCGCTCGGGTAACGCACGGTGCTGACCATCAGGATCGCGATCAGCAGCATCAGCGGCGGCAGGGCGAGGGCCCAGAGCCGCAGGGATTTGTCTATCGACGAGAGATGGAGGAGGAAAAGCACCAGCGAGGCCACAGTCGCGGCAGCGGCGGGCACCGGCAAGCCGACGAAGTCCTTGTTGGTCTCCTTTTTCTTCCCGTGAAGCAGCGGGTTGGTGATGACGTTGAACCGGGCCAGCCGCACCGCCGCGCACAGCAGGTAAATGAAGCCCAAAAACCAGCCGATGCTACGGAAAATCTCATAACCCTGCGTGGGGGAGAGAATCAGGAAGAAAACCATCAGCGCCGGGGCGATGCCGAACGAGATGACGTCAGCGAGCGAGTCAAACTCGGCGCCAAACAGCGATTCCCGTCCACCCATCCGCGCCAGGCGGCCGTCGAGCGTGTCAAAGGCCGCGGCGCCGAAGATAAACCACACCGCCAGCGTATAGTGTCCGGCGGAGGACTGGTTCATGTATTCCCCGGTGGGCACCAACTCGGCCAGGCGGGCCTGGATGCAATGGATCACCGCGACAAATCCGCAGAACAGGTTGCCTGCCGTCATCAGGTTCGGCAGGAAATAAATCCGGCTCGCCTGGGTGACGTTGTAAGGGTCCTCGTGCGCCTCGAGGTCGTCGGGATAGGGCGGGCGGGAATTCATTTCGTGAGGCTTTCCAGGTATTTCCAGAATTTCGAGTGCTGCTCGACCAGCTGCTGCTCCGACACCGGGAGCTTGTTGCGCAGCAGGAAGTCCTCGAGCGAGTTTTTATGCAGGATGTAGTGCGTGTGCAGCGTCTCGCCCGACACCTCGAAATAGAACCGGTACTCGCCCGACCGCAGCCGGTAGTATTCGCGCTCCCCGCGGTGGAAGCGCCCAAGCGGCTCGCGCGGCATGGCTAGGTCCGACGGCTTCAGGCTGCTGATCGGCTCGATGATGGTGAGCTGGTCCAGCTTGGGCAGCCGGTTCAGTTCCTGCATGCTCTGTTCGGAAAAAGTGACCTGGTACATGGCGCGGGTTCAGGCGGTGGCGTAACCCCATGCGCCCCGGGGCGTCTTGGTGGCAGTAGGCTCGGACCATGAAATTTTACACCGGTTGACCATGAAAAAAACGGTTCTATCTGCCACCCTCTGCTCGGCAACGCTATTCCTTGCCGCGGCCCGGGCCGCCGTCCCCCCAAGCGCTGCGCCCGCCTCCCCGCCGGCAATGGATGCCGCCGCGGCTGAATTGCGGCGGCGCTACGACACAAACCACGACGGCAAACTCGATGAGAACGAGCTGGCCGCCGCGCACGAGGGCCTGCTGAAGCAGAATTTCAACGGCGGGGCTAGCGGGGAGCGGGGCAAGCGGTTCCGCGCCGCAATGATCAAACGATTCGACCGGAACGGCGACGGCCAGCTCGACGAAAACGAGAAGGCCGCAATGAAGAAATATTTTCTGGACCGCTTCGATACCAACCATGACGGCCGGCTCGATGAGGACGAGCGCGCCGCCATGCGCGAACAACTCAAGGCCGGCGCCAAGGCCGGCAAGTTTAAGAACAATTAAGGCGGCCCGCCCAGCCGCCATCTTTCTGATTCCCACACCGCGGCCAGCGGGCTAGACCTGCGGACATGCCCGTCACCCTGTCCGACATTCGAGCCGCCTCCCGCCGCATCGCCAGCGGGGTTATCGTCTCGCCGTGTCCCCCTTCCATTCCCCTGTCTGAGATCACCGGTGCGCGCATCGCCTGCAAACTCGACAACGTTCAGCGCACCGGCTCGTTCAAGGAACGCGGCGCGCGCAACGCGCTGCTCCAGCTCCCTCTCGCCGCCCAGCGACGCGGCGTGATCGCCGCCAGCGCCGGCAATCATGCGCTCGGCCTCGCCTACCACGGCCGGCTGCTCGGCATCCCTGTCACGGTGGTCATGCCGGACTACGCGCCGCTGATCAAGATCACCACCTGCCAGCGGCTTGGCGCCAACGTGATCGTGCACGGGCAGGATTTCACCGCGGCCCGCGCGCTGGCCGACGACCTCGTCGCCACCCGGGAACTCACCTACATCCACGGCTTCGACGCCCCCGCCATCATTGCCGGCCAGGGCACCATCGGCCTCGAGATCCTGAAGCAGGTCCCCGACGTTGACGCCATTGTCTGCCCGGTGGGCGGCGGCGGGCTGCTCGCCGGGCTTTCCCTCGCGGTGAAATCGCTGCGCCCCAAGGTGAAAATCATCGGGGTTGAAAGCGAATCCACCGGCAACTACGCCGCGGCCCTGCGCGCCGGCAAACCGGTCACGGTCGCGCGGCATCCCACACTGGCCGACGGCCTCGCGACGCTCACGGTGGGAGTGAACGCCTTTGCCCTCGCGCGCCGGCATGTGGATCAGGTGGTCAGCGTGTCCGAGGACGCCATTTCCCTCGCCATCCTCCGGATGCTCGAGCTCGAGAAAACCGTGGTCGAGGGTGCGGCCGCCACGCCGCTGGCGGCGATGATGGCGGGCCAGCTGCCGAAGCTACGCGGCCAGAAGGTCGTGCTGGTGGTGGGCGGCGGCAACATCGACCCCGCCATCCTCAGCCGCGTAATTGAAAAAGGCCTAGTGCACGACGGCCGCCTCACGCGCTTCACCGCGATCATCAGCGATCGGCCGGGCGGGCTGGCGGTGCTCTGTCGCGTGATCGCCGACGCGGGGGCGAGCATCAAGGACATCGCCCACGACCGGGCGTTCAGCGGACCCGACGTGTCCGCGGTGCACGCCGTCTGCACCGTCGAGACCCGCGACCGCGCGCACATCGCGGCGCTGCACCGCGCCTTGAAAAAGAACGGCTTCCCTCTCGTCGTGGCGAAATGACGAGGTTTCCCCAGGCCCGCCGCCTCCTGTGCGGATTGCTGTGCCTGCTGGCGGTCACCCTCCGGCTCCCGGCCGTCACGGAACTGGAGATTCCGGTTTTCGCCGGCGGCTACGGCATTGCGTTTTACGAGGAGACGGCGCGGCAGTTTGAAAGCCAGCGGCCGGATGTCCGGATCCGGGTTTACGGGGACCCGCGCATTGCAGACCAGCTCCGCATCCGGCTGATCGACGGCACGCCCCCCGACGCGGCTTCGGTCCCCGACATCCTCTGGCCGCAGCTGATCCGCGCCGGCCGGCTCCTCAACCTCGCGCCCTACCTCACGCAGGACAAAAACTGGGAGGGCGACGCCCCCTGGGGTGAGACCTTCCTGCCTGGGGCGCTGGATGCGTGGCGGCAGCGGGAAGGCATCTTCGGCGTGCCGTTCAGCTACTCGTGCTGGACGGTGTTCTATGACAAGAAATTCTTCCGCGAGCACCACCTGAAGGAGGCGGCGACGTGGGAGGATTTTTTCGCACTCTGTGAACGAATCCGCCGGCTGGGGCGGGCGCCCCTCGCGGTGCCCGGGGTTTACCTGCGCTACACCGATGCCTTCCTGCGGTCCGCGTGGTGCAGCCTCGCGGGGGCGGAGGCGTGGCCGGCTTATCGCAATTCGGCCCCCGGAGTCTACCAGGATGAACGCTTCCTGCGCGCGGTTGGAACCTGGCAGCAGCTGGCCGCCCATTTTTCCCCCGGCTGGCAGGGCCTGACGCACACCGCGGCGCAGCGCGAGCTGCTGGAGGGACGCGCGGCGATGAACCTCTCGGGCTCGTGGATGGTGAGCGAGATGAAGGGGAAGTTTCCCGAGGGCTTCGAACTCGGGGCCATGAGGCTGCCGGTGTATGCGGACGGGACGGGTGATCCCACGCTGCTGCAGGTGGGGTCGGATTATTTCTTTGTCTTCGCCACCGGGGACCGGGTGCGAGAGCGCGCAACGGTGGATTTTCTCCGCTACCTGACCTCGCGGGTGCGGGCGGAGGCGTGGGTGCGCACGGTGGATTCGCCGGTGGCGGTGCGCGGCGTGCCGCGGGAGGCGTTCTCCGAAAAAATGCGCGACACCGCCGCGCTGATCGAGGCCAGCCATTCCGCGATCAACGTCGCCGCCGATCTCGCGCAGCCTCCCGCCATCCGCCAGGCACTCACGGATTCCCGGCAGCGGCTGATGAACGGGGAGATCACCCCGCGGGAATTTGGCGAGCGGATGGAGGAGGCGGCGGAAGGTGAACGCCAGCGCGCGGAACGCCCGGGCTGGGTGGATTACCGGCACCCGGCGGCCGGAGTAGGACTGGTGCTCGCCCTGGTCGCGCTGGCGGTCTGGCTGGGACGCGGCTGGTGGCGGGGACGCCGCCAGAAGCATGCCGGCGCGCCGCCGCCGGACGCCGCGGCTTTTGGTCCGCTTCGCGCGGGGGTGGCGCTGGGTTTTGTCGGGCCGGCGTTCTTCCTCTACGCGGCGCTGGTGCTTGCCCCGGGCGTGGCCGCGGTGGCCTGGGCGTTCACGCGATGGGACGGACTCAATCCGCGCAGCTGGGCCGGGCTGTATAATTTCAAGTGGCTGCTGTTCGAGAGTGATGTGTTCTGGTCGGCGCTCGCGAACAACGCCTTCCTGATGGTCGTGCCCGCGATCGTCGTGGTGCCGCTCGCGCTATTGTTCGCGGCGCTGATCCACCGCGGCGTCCGCGGCGCGGCTTTTTTCCGCGCGGTTTTTCTTTTCCCCAACCTGCTCGGCGGCGTGGCGGCGACACTGCTCTGGCTCGGCGCGTACGAGCCGCACGGCGGTCTGATCAACGCCACGCTCGTGGCGCTGGGCCACGGGCTCGACAACGACTGGCTGCTCAGCTTCGACGGCTATCCCTGGCTCGCGCAGGCGCACCTCTACCGCGCCCTCATCCCGATCTACCTGTGGATGGCGTGCGGCTTTAACCTCATCCTGTACCTTGCGGCGATGGAGGGGATTGACGCGCAGCTGTACGAAGCGGCGGAACTCGACGGCGCGTCGCGGGTGCGGCAGTTTTTCATGATCACCCTGCCGATGATCTGGGAAATCATCGTGGTCAGCGCGGTGTTTCTCGTTATCGCGGGCCTCAATGCCTTCGAGATGATCTGGCTGCTCACGTCGCAGGAGCCGTCCACAACGTCGCACACGCTGGGCACCCTGCTGGTGGCGACGATGTTCAAGGAGTTCGCCATCGGCCGCGCGACGGCGATCGCCGTCATGCTGTTCCTGCTCGTGCTGGCGAGCAGCGCGGCGGTGATGCGCGCGCTGAAACGGGAGGTTGTGGAACTGTGACCATGCGACCCGCGGGCAAACTTTCCACGCAGCTAATCTTCGCCGTGCTGCTCGGCTACGCCGCCTGGGTGGTGTTCCCGATGGTCTGGATCGCCTACTCCTCACTAAAAGACGACCGCGCGATTTTCCAGAATGCGTTCGCGCTGCCCGCCCCGGGCAGCCTGCACACCGAGAACTACACGGCCGCGTGGAAGACGGCCCGCTTCAGCGACTATTTTGCGAACAGCGTGGTGGTGACCGCGGCCTCCGTGGTGCTGATCGTCGGGCTGGGTGCGATGGCGGCCTATGCGCTGGCCCGGTTCTACCATCCCGCGGGCCGGGCGGTGTTCTGGCTGTTTCTGGCGGGGCTGATGATTCCCGCCCAACTCGCGGTCATCCCGCTGTTCTTCGAAATGCGCGGGCTTGGGCTGCTCAATTCCAAGACCGGCCTGATCCTCGTCTACACCGCTAACGGCCTGCCCTTTGCCATCTTCATCCTCGCCGGGTTCTTCCGCTCGTTGCCCCGTTCGCTCTACGAGGCGGCGGTGATTGACGGCTGCGGGGAGTTCACGGCGTTCTGGCGCGTGCTGCTGCCGCTGGCCCGGCCGGGACTCGTGACGGTTGCGATCTTCCAGTTCATCGGTGTGTGGAAGGAATATTTCTTCGCGTTCATGCTGACCGGCGGTGACGCCACCAACGGTGCCCGCACGCTGCCACTCGGTCTGGCGAACCTCTCGATCACTTCCCAGTTCCGCTCGGACTACGGCATGCTCTTTGCCGGGCTGGTGCTAGTGACGCTCCCGATCCTCCTGCTCTACCTGCTGCTCCAGCGTCAGATCGTGAAAGGCGTGTCCGCCGGTGCGCTGAAGGGCTGAGTTCTATTTCATGAAACCACCGCCAACGGTCCTCGGACGGATCATCATCGACCGCACCCTCACGCCCTGGCAGTCGCAGCAGGTGCAGGAGCCGTGCATCCTGCCCAACCCCAAGGACCCGGGCCGGCTGCTCATGCTCTACTCGGGCATTCCGAAGTCCAACCGCGCCACCTGCGCGATCGGCAAGGCTTGGGCCGCGGTGGAGGATCCCCTGACGTGGCACCAGGAGGCCGCGAATCCCGTCTTTCGGCCAGGCGCGTCGGGCTGGGACCGCGGCGGCATGCGGCTCGACACCGTGCTCTACGTTGAGGAGGAGGACGCGTACTACATTTACTACACCGGAACGGTGGACCAGAAAAAGGACGAGATCGGCCTCGCGATCTGTCCCGCCGGGGAAGACGGCTACTCCGCCCTTACCCCGGAAAACATCGTGCGCTGGGGCCGCACTCCCGTGCTGCCGCCTGAACCGGCGGAGCCTTTCCGCGAAACCTTCGCCTCCCAGGCCGCGGTCCTGCGCGAGCGCAACACCGCCACCGGCGGCTGGGACTGGCACATGTACTATTCGTACCGCGACCAGGACCGCACGCTCGCCGGCCTCCGTTATGCCACCTCGCGCGACGGCAAGACCTGGACGCGCCACTGGGACGCCACCGACCCCCGTGGACTCGGGCACATCTTCGCCTCCGCGCCCAATTCCTATTACGAATGGCACCAGATCAGGAAAATCGGCCGCACCTACATTTTGAGCATGGAAGTCGGCCCGGAGCTGGGCCGGCAATGGCGTCCGGTCCTCGCAGTCAGCCCGCATCCGGCGCACGGCTGGACGCAGCTCGACCCCGGCCTCCTCCTGCAGACGCAATGGCCGGGGATCTATTCCGAGCAGACCATGTACCACGTCGCGACGCCGGCCTTCTACACCTTCAACGGCCGTGGCTACCTTTTCACCCAAGCCTGTGCCCGGCCGGCCAACGACAACTACATCGATGGGAACTGGGAACTCTGGGGTTTTGCCTGCGAGCGGCCCCTGGTGCTCCCGGGCGGTGACATTCTCCTCGTCCCGTAAAACCCGGCGGACGGCCACAATCCCACCCATGACCCCCCGCGAACGTTTCCTGGCCACCGTCCTCGACCAGCCCCGCGACCGGACGCCCTACTGGTTGTACTGGTGGATCTGGCCTTCCACGTGGGAACGCTGGAAAGGCGAGGGTTTGCCGGAACAGTTCGAGTCCTTTGCCGATGTGCGCGCCCATTTTGGCGCGGACGAAATCCCGCGGGCCGTGCCCGTGCGCTTGGGCCCGCTGCCGGATTTCACCGCGACCGTGGGCGAGGACGCCGACTCCGTCACCTCGATCGACAGCTGGGGCATCCGGCGCCGCAACCTGAAGGGCATCGAGGGCATGTCGGAATTTCTGGATTGGCCGGTGAAGTCGCTGGCCGAATGGCGGCGCTATCGCGACGAGCGGCTGAATCCCCGCGACCCGCTCCGGCTCGACCCGCCATGGCGCGAAACCTGCCGCCAATGGACGGCCGCGGGCATCCCGATCCAACTCGGTCAGTTCCCCGACTGCGGCATCTTCGGCACGCTGCGCTGGCTGCTGGGTGACGAGGAGTGTCTGGTGGCGTTCTGCGACGAGCCCGCCCTGGTTCACGAGATCATGGAGCACATGACCGGACTCTACCTGGAGGTGTTCGGCCACGTGGTGCGCGAGGTCCGGGTGGACCTGATTCACCTCTGGGAGGACATGTGCGGCAAACAGGGCCCGCTCATTTCGCCGGCGCACTGGCGGGAATTCATGGCGCCCTGCTACCGGCGCATCCACGCCTTCGCCCGCGAGCACGGCATCCCGGTCATCTCCGTGGACACCGACGGCCAGCCGGACCTGATTGTGCCGCCGATGCTGGAGGCCGGGGTGAATTTTCTGTTTCCGATGGAGGTGGCGGCCGGTGCCGACGTGAACGTCTACCGGAAAAAATATCCCGGGCTGGCGCTGATGGGCGGGATCGACAAGCGCGCCCTGGCCCTCGGCCCGGCGGCGATTGACGCCGAACTGGAGCGCATCCGGCCGGCCCTGGCGGCCAGATGCTACATCCCTGACCTCGACCACCATGTGCCCGACGATGTTTCGTGGCCGAATTTTTACCACTATGCCTCGCGGCTGCGGGAGATGATCGTGGGATAAAAAAACACCCGGCAGAACCGGGTGTTTTTAGTGTCAGGCGACTCAGGGTCCTTTCGGCGCTGGAGTAATTGTGAACGTCTCGGTGCGCCTCTCGGTGGTGCCATCGGGCTTTGTGACCTGGATGACGCGGGTGCCCGTGCCGTCGGGATTAACCTGGGTGGCGATTTCCTTCTCGGCGCTCTTGCCGTTCGGTCCGGTGACCGTGGTGTCGCGCGTGGTGGCCCCAGGGCCGGTCCTGCTCACCGAACTGTTGACCGTGGAGACCTGGCCGTTGGGGCCGGTAATCGTGACCGTGGTCGTCGCGCCGTTGGCCGTCTTGACGGTCGTGTTGGTGTAAGTGGAGGTTTTGCCCGAGTAACCCGTGAAGGTGCCCTGGCCGGAAACCGAGCCGTCAGCGTTTTTGGTCAGCGTGCCCTGCCGGCCCATCGTATCGCCATCCGGGAGGGTCGTGGAGGAGGAGACCGTGCCCGTGCCCGTCGCCTTGTCCCACGTGCGGTCGGAGATGTGGGTGGTCGTCTGCCCGTTTTGGTTGGTCAGGGAGCTGTTGCGCACGGCCTCACCGTTGCCGCGGGTAACCGTGGTATTGAGGGTCCCGCTGTTGCCGTTGCTGCTCTGGTAGGTGCCGGTGTGTGTGCGGGTGCGCTTGGCTTTGGGCTCGGCGGCGTGGGCGGGGGCGAACAAGGCAAGGGAAACGCCTGTCAGGATGACGGCGGCGACGAACTTGAAGGATTGATCGGTTTTCATGGTTGAAGGCTGGATAGCCGGGATGTCGGGAGAGACGTGATAACCACCACGCCGTTTCAAGGCCCGGCCCCAAAAAAGCGAAAAAATCTCTAACCAGGCCGTAACCTTAGCCGTCCGGCCGCGTAGGAACGGCGGCGGGAAAAGCTCAGCCGAGCTTCTGCCACGCCCCGGACTTCATGGAGTCGAGGAGCGCGCCGAGGACGCGCTGGGCGCGGACACCGTCGGCGAAGGTGGGGAAGTCCACCTTGGCGCCGCGGATGGCGTGGACAATGGCGCCGGGAGTGGGCGGGGCGCCGCGGCAAAGGAAGTCCGTGGGCAGCTGCTGGAGCGGCAGGTCGGTTTTCCACGTCGCATATTTCGTCAGCGACGCGCCGCTGCGCAGCCAGATTGCCTCGGGCTGGTCGGACAGCACGGCGAGCGTGCCTTTCTCACCCGAGATCTCGATGCGGAAGAAATTTCCGTAGCCCGGAGCGACCTGCGTGGTTTCGAACGTCGCCACGACCCCGCCGGTCAGCTCGGCGAGGAACGCCGCGTTGGTGTCGGTGTTAACCGGGCGGGACACACCGGCGGCATCCAACTTCTCGGTCACGAGCGTCTGCGTGAGCCCGACCACACGGCGGTAGTCGAGACCGGTGAGGAAATACACGCCGTCAATCATGTGCACGCCGAGGTCGCCCAGCGCGCCGAAGCCTGCGAGGCTGGCGTCGTTGCGCCAGGAATACAGCGTGGCGGTCGCGCCGAGGAAACTCTGGAGGTAGGTGACGTTCACGCGCATCAACCGGCCGAGTTCCCCGGCGGCGAGCAGCTCGCGGGCGAAACGGAAGGAAGCCACGTTGCGATAGGAGAAGTTGATGCCGCCGTGTTTGCCGGCCGCGGCGCGCGCCGCCTCCATGCCCTCAGCCTCCGCCACCGTCATGGCCATGGGCTTTTCGCAGGTGACGTGAGCGCCGTGCTTGAGCGCCAGCAGCGTGTAGGCGTGGTGGAACTTGTTCGGGGTGCAGATGGAAACGAGGTCCGGCTTGGTTTCCCGCAGCATTTTCTCCACGTCCTGGTAGCGCGGCACCGTGGCGTGCTCGGGGGCGATCATCCAGGTCTGGGGGTCGGCGGCGTCTGCGAAGCCGACGACGGTGATCCCCGGCTGCACGGCGATGTCGCGCAAGTGATAGGGCGAAATGTTGCCCAGGCCGATGACGGCATAGCGGAGCGGCGTGGTTTCCATGGGCGGTCAGGATGGGAAAATCCCGCCGTGGTGTAACGCGAAATTACGCCGCCCGCCTCACGGCGCCGGGACTTTGTCCCCGGTGGCCTCGGCCCAGTGGCAGAGCGCGTCGATCTGCGCGGCGCTCAGCTGGGCGTTGCGATGGATGAAGGTGTACGACTTGAGCGGCATGCCGCCGTCGCGGACCTCGTCGGCCATCGCCTCCAGTTTCTTGATCTGCCGCTTGCGGGGGTATTGGCCGAACTCGGCGAAATTCAGTTCCCGCCGGGCCTCGTTGACATGGCTGGCCAGCCACCAGCCGACCGGCTGCACCTCGGCATACCACGGATAATGGGTCGAGTTGGAATGGCAGTCATAGCAGGAGGCGGCGAGTATCTGGCGGACTTCCGGCGGGGTCGGGAAAAGCAACGTGATGTCGTCCTTGCCAGTGAACGGGGTGGTCGTGGACAGGTTTTTCTCCGGGCGGATCGCCTGCAGAGCGAGGAAGAGCACGACCAACCCGAGGAGGATCTTGGTTTTCATGGATATAAGTTGGACCCGCGATCAGTGGGCGGGTTCGTCCGGCAGATGATGCAGGCGATCCTTCAGCGGCGGGTGGGTCGAAAAGACCGGTTGGGCCGCGCCGCGCTGCTCGAGCCCGGCCAGTACCGCCCGCAATCCGCCGGGCGCGTAACCGGTGACGGCGGCGAGGGCGCGGCCGCCCTGGTCGGCGGCGTATTCCGTCTGCGGGTCGAAGCCGGTTTCAAACAGGGTCTGCGTGATCTTGCCCACCCCGAGGTCGAACTGCTGCAACTGCGCGTCCACCTGGCGGACATCGCTGCTGGTCTGCGCCGCGAGGCTGGCGGCACCGGTGAGAAACTCGCCGCGGGCGACGATCTTCAGCGCATGGCGATCGGTAATGTGGGTGATTTCATGGCCGAGGATGCCGGCGAGCAGGTCGTCGCCCGGCGCCAGCTCGTATAGCCCGCGGGTAATGAACACGTAGCCGTCGGGCGCGGAAAACGCGTTGACCGTGTCGGAATCGAGCACCCCAAAACGCCAGTTGAGTTCCGGCCGGCTCGAGTAGCAGGCGATGGCGCGGCCGACGAGATTGACGCGCTGCAGCGTGGCGGGGTCGCGGACGAGGCCGCCGTATTTGCCGATGATCTCGAGGGCGACGGACTCGCCGATTACCTTTTCCTCCTCCGGGCCGATGCCGGCGGCGCCCTTGGCCATCTTGCCGATGCTCTTGGCCTTGTCCAAGGCCGAGCCCAGGTTGCCGAAATCAAACTGCGCCCGGGCGGCGGGCGCGAGGAGCAGGGCGGAAGCGAGCAGGAGGAGGGTTCTCATTGGAACTCCCCCTTCTTTTTTTCCTGCAGGAATTTTTCCACGTCGGCGTTGGTCACCGCGTGGCACTGCTGGTTCAGCCAGGTGAGGTCACCGCGGGCCTCGCCCAGATTGCGGCGCTCGGCATAGTCGCTGGCGGCGGGGGTGAGCGGACGCGCGGCGGCGGCCGCGGTGGTGGTGCTGGCGGACAGGCCGAGCTTGTCGGAGCCGGCATTTTCCTCCGGCTTGGCCTCGGAAACATTCCCGGCGAACACCCAGCCTGACGTCGAGCCGTCGCTGACACGGAGCCAGGCGCCGCGGGCTTCCTTCACCTTGAGCTTGCTGGCGAAGCGGACCTTGCCGTTGACGGTGGCGAGCGGCGAGGGCTCGGCGAGCAGGTTGGTTGCGTAGCGCTTGGTGTAGGCGGTGCTGCCGGTGGAGAAGGCGGCGCCGGTGGCGGCGAGGAGGAGGATCACTAGTCGCCAGCGGAAGGGAGCGGGGCGGACTTTCATTTGGATTCGAGGGTTAAAATCGGTTCCCAGTCAGCCGAGGGCGGGGTCAGCGAGTACTGCGCAGATTCCTCCCGCAGCCGCCGGGTGGTCAAGTCATGAGGCATCAGCGAGGCGGCGTGGGCCAGGGCGTCGGCAGCTTCGGCGAAGCGGCGGTTAACGTAGGCCTCGTAGCCCGCGAGGTAGGCGGCTAGAAAATTGCGCTCCCCTGGAGTCAGGTCCGCGGCTTCGCCCAGCAGGGTGTGCACCTCGATGGCCTCCTGCTTCCCCTTCACGCGCAGCCGCGCAAGCGGCCGGGTGGCGAGCACGCCCGACACGCGGCGGGCGGTCTCGTCGCCGAGCAGGATGCCGGTGCCGAAGGTCTTGTTCGCGCTCTCGAGCCGCGACGCGAGGTTCACGGTGTCGCCCATCACGGTGTAGTTTTTTTTGCGCGAGGAGCCGACGTTGCCAACGATGAGCTCGCCGGTGTTGAGGCCGATGCGCACGGCGAGGGTCACGCCGAGGCTGGCATAGCGGGTGTTGATGCCGGCGATGAGTTTTTGCGCGCCGAGGGCGGCGCGACAGGCGGCTAGGGCGTGGTCGGGCAGAGGCGACGGCACGCCGAAGACGGCCATGACGGCGTCGCCGATGTACTTGTCCACATACGCGCCGTGGTTGAGTAGGCATTCGCTGGTCGCATCGAGGTACGCGTTGATGACCTCGACCATCTGCTCGGGATAATCCTGCAGTTTTTCCGAGAGGTCGGTGAACCCGGCGAGGTCGGAGAAAAACACCGTGGCCTCGCGCCGTTCGCCACGAAGCCGGATGGCGTCGGGGTCTTTCACGAGCTGCGCGACGACCCCAGGGTCCACGTACGCGCCGAACATCGACTGGATCTCGCGCTTGCGGGCCTGTTCGAGCCAGTAGCTCTCCGTCACGACGCCGAGCAATGTGAGCAAAACCGCCGCCAACGGGGTAGCCGGCCGGAAATACCAGCCGGCGGACAGTGCGGCGTAGGCGCCGAGCAGCACGAGCACGCTTAAAATAACCGCGGTTGCGATCGGCGCCACCAGCGAGGTGCGTCGATGGCCGGCCCAGATGATCAGGCCCATAATGAGAAACGTGCCGAGGAGCACGACCGGTTGTGATAAAGCAGTGATGAAGCCGTTGCCGGCGAGATTGGTCCACGCCGTCCAGTGGAGCAGCACACCCGGTTCAACCTTGCCGATAGGCAGGGGCTTTACGTCGAAGGTACCGCTGGCGTTGGCGCCAATGAAAACCGTGCGCCCACGCACGACGGCCGCCATCTCGCCCGAGAGGTAGGGCTCGGTGGCGAGGGCCTTGGCCACGGCCTCGGGATCCAAATCGGGTGCGGAGCTAATGAGGTGTTCGAGGATGGGTTTGCCCGCCGCGATATACGGGGCGGCGGAGAGTACGGGCACGCCCTGCGCGCGGACTTGCTCCAGCCCACCGTGCCAGCGAATAAGCCCGCCTGGAATGAGCGCGGGCGGGTCGAAGGCGACGGCTGCCAGTGAACCCGGCACAACGTACGTGCGGGCCACGCCGTCCTCGTCGGCCGTAAATTCCACGAAACCCGTCCGGGCTTTACTAAAAAACTGCGGATGGACGGATCGATATGTTTCGGACCAAAAAACCGGCGGACGCTCCGACGTCCGCGCGAGCACCACCGACGGGGAGGCCGCGGCGACCGCGGCCAGCAGTTGGTCCTGCTCCGTGGCGGTTTCCTCGAAGAAGGTAAAATCCACCACGACCTGAGCCGCGCCCGCCTGCTGTAGCGCGACGATAAGCTGGGCGAAAATCGCCCGGGGAAACGGCCAGCGCAGACCCTGCTGGCTGAGGGCGGACAGGGTTTGTTCATCGACCAGTACCAGCGCGGAATTGCCGGGCGGAGGGGTGGCCCGCAGCGGATGGCGGCTGGAAGCATCAAAGAAAGCCCGGTCCAGCGCCTGGCTGAACGCCGAGAAATGAAACACCACGACCAGCAGCGCCACCGGCAGGAGCCAGCGCCAGCGAATCGCCCGCGGGTTGCGCGAAAGGGGAGCCACGCGCCGATTAGGAGCAAGCCCGCCGCCGCCCGCAAGCGAGCATCCACCGCCGCGAACCGGCCGGGCCCATGTAACCTATTGGGTTACATTCCATCGGGGGAGAGGAGCGTCTTTGGATGGCTCCTTTGCTGACGATGTAACCCAATAGGTTACATGGGCCCGGGGAGCGGATCGGGGACGAAACGATTGCGCGCCTCGCCAGTGACGGGCAGGGTGTGGGGGCGTTTACCCCTGTGAATCCGCCGAACGACTGTCTGCGCTGTGGCGTCTGCTGCTTTTCCAACCTGGAAACGTATGTGCGGGTGACGGGTGACGACTGGGCCCGGCTCGAGGACGCGGCCGGGCGGGTGGCGCACTTCATCCACCAACGCGCCTACATGAAAATGACCGGCGGCCACTGTGCCGCGCTCGAGTTGCGGCGCACGCCGGACAACCGCACGGAGTTTTTTTGCACAGTTTACGAGCGCCGCCCGCAGGTGTGTCGCGACCTCGAGCGCGGCTCGCCGCAGTGCGCGGGCGAACGAGCGGCGAAGAGCGACCGGGTACCGGCTTAAGGTGCGGCGAAAGATTACCCGATTAACAGCACGTGGGGTGGGTGTCCGACGCCGACAAAGTCGGGGTCACACCGGCCTTGAGGGCCTTGCGCTCGTCCTGCAGGGCCTTGATTTGGCTGCCGTGGGTCGGCGGCGGATTCGGGTTCCGGTAAAACACCCCGGTGTAAAGTTCCTGGCCGTAGTCCTGAGCCAGCTCGATCGCCCGCAGGCGGTTGCTGGGATCATGGCCCTCGGCCGCGAGCTTGCGCATGCGGGTCCGCTGTACCTTCACCTGGTTGTCCGGTTCACCGAAACTGACGCAGGGCGACTGGACATTGATGAAGGCGAAACCGGGGTAACGAATGCCCTCCTCGATGATCGCCGCCAGTCCGTCCATGTCACCGGGGATGCCTTGGGCGACGAAGCCCGCGCCATAAGCAAGCGTGTAGAGGAGGGGATTAACCGGGCTTTCCATGCTGCCGTAGACGGAGGAACGCGCCCGGGTCCCACGGGGTGAGGTGGGGGAAACCTGACCCTTGGTCAGGCCGTACACCTGGTTGTCCATCACGATGTAAGTCAGGTCGGCATTGCGCCGGATGGCATGCGGCACATGGCCGCCGCCGATGGAGAAACCATCACCGTCGCCGCCGGCCACGAGCACGAGCAGTTCGGGATTGGCCAGCTTGATGCCCTGGGCGATGGGCAGGGCGCGACCATGCACGGTGTTGAAACCGTAGGCGGTGGTGTAGCCGGGAATCCGGCTCGAGCAGCCGATGCCGGAGACAAACGCGATCTCATGGGGCGGCCGGCCGATGGCAGCGAGGGCGCGATAGAGGGCGTTGAGCACGCCGTAGTCGCCGCAGCCCGGGCACCAGATGGGTTTCAAGGGACTCTTGAAGTCCTTGGGAGTAGCGGCGGTGCCGGCACAGGTGGCGTCCGTGGAGATCATAAGGGGTTGAGAAAATCGGCGCGGTCCGCGTGTTCCTTCCGCAGTCCCGCCCGCGACAGCTTCCGGATCTGGGAAACGAAATCCTCGGGGGAAAGGGGATTGGCGCCACTGCGGGCGTACGATTCGAACTGGGGTGGGACATTGACCCACATCCGGATGAGACGGTACAGCTGACCCTGGTGCGACTGCTCGAAGACGATGCAGCGCGTGAGGGGAGCGAAGAAGTCCGCGAAGACCTCCTCGGCAATCGGGTAGAGGAGCTTGGGGATCATCAACCGCGCATCCAGGCCCTCGGCGCGCACGATGCGGAGCGCCTCTTGCGCGATGCCGGCGACGCTGCCCCACGCGATGATACCGAGCGGGGAATCCGGATTACCTTCCATGACAAAAAGGTCGTGGCGCCCGCGCAATGGCAGGAATTTCACCAGGCGCTTGTGATTCATCTCCCCGTGGATCTCGCCGTTGGCGGTCGGGGCGCCGTGCTCGTCGTGCTCGATGCCGGCGGCCAGGTAATTTCCACCTTTCATGCCGGGATGGCTGAGCGGACTGATGCCGGAGGAGGTGAGACGGAAGCGGGTGTAATCCTGCAACTCCGCAGCGGTGGGCTCGAGCCGGTTGACGAGGCTCAGGCGGGAGGGATCGACGGGATCAATGATCTCCTTGCGCTGCGCGATGTCCTGGTCGGAAAGCAGGATCACCGGAGTCTGGTACTGCTCGGCGAGGTTGAAGGCCTCCACGGTCAGCCCGTAGGTGTCCGCGACGGTGGTCGGGGCCAGCACGGGGCGGACGGTGTCACCGTGGGCGGAAAAGACCGCCGCAAACAAGTCGGCCTGTTCGCATTTCGTCGGCATCCCGGTCGAGGGGCCGCCGCGCTGCACGTCCACGCAGACGAGAGGCAACTCGGTGACGCTGGCGAGGCCGAGCATCTCGGTTTTCAGGGAAAGTCCGGGTCCGGAGGTGGCTGTCATCGCCTTTTTGCCGGCGAACGAGGCGCCGAGGGCGGCGCCGACGCCGGCGATCTCGTCCTCTGCCTGCAGCACCACCCCGCCGTGCTCCCAGATGTCGGTTTGGAGATGCTGCATGATCTCCGTCGCCGGAGTGATGGGATAACCGCCAAAAAACGTGCAGCCGGCCGCGATCGCGCCCTTGGCGCAGAGTTCGTTGCCGTCGGCGATGATGCGCTGTTTCAAGGGGGTCGCAGGGCGGTCCAGCCGCAGGTTGCGGCCCAGCGGGTTAACGCGGGCGTGGCCGAGCCCCGCCGCGAACGCGCGTTCGTTGCCCGCGAGGACCTCATCGCCCTTCCGGGCAAATTTCTTCCGGAGACCCACGAGCAGGTTGTCGGGGGAAAGTCCGAGCCATCCGGCCAGGAGCCCGAGGATGACGCTGTTTTTAGCCTGTTGGACGCCGGCGGTCTCGATCGCCATGTCCTCCAGCGGGACACCGCACAACACCTTAGGCCAGAGAGCATTAAGAGGTAAACTGGTGCGGTCGACGCCGGATTTGAGGTCAAAAATGATGACCGTGTCTTCGGTCACCGGCAGTTCGCTCCCGAAACGGAGAAAGTCGTCCCAGTCCAAGATTACCGCCACGTCGAGCGACCCTCCGGGATTGAGCACTGGGAGGGTGGAAACGCGCAGGCGGCAGGAGGACTCGCCGCCACGGATCTGGGGGCCATAGCTCTTGGTGAGCATGCCATAATAACCCTCTGCGGCCACGGCGCCGATCAACGATTCACCAGCGGAAATGATGCCGTCGCCGCCCGAGCCGGCCATGCCGATGATCAGGTCATTCATGACTCAGGCTCCGTCGTTACCAATGGAGCTGGTCGCGCAGGTGGAAAGAATATCCTCCACTTGGGCTACTTCCTCGCTGGTCGCGGGTTGCCGCACGACGTAGGAGACTCCCTTGCCATCGTCGCGGGCAAAAATCTGGGGCGAGAGGGCCCGGCATTGGTCACAGTCGATACAGCTGGCATCGACATAGTAGCGGCCCGGGGTGTTCTCGGGCAGTCGTTCACTGAGAGTAGCCATGCCAGACGTTAACATTCCGGAATGGATCGCGCGCAGCGTTCTTTGGGGTTCACTGGGCGTTTCTTGGCCTCCTTGTTCCAGATCGCCCTCCCACCCGCCCTCCCAGGCGCCCTCCCAGGCGCACCGAAAGTGGAGGCTGGACCCGGTCCGGCGCTGCGGGCCGGGCAGGTTTTCGTGACCGCTCGACTTCAACCCACGCGCAGATATTCGCAAGAAATGGCGCGTGTTGGCGATTGGCCGCAGACCGGAGGGTGTTTTGTCTTAAGGTGTACTAATGAGTGATCACCCTTACGCGTTTCTTGTTCTCTTCCTGGCGGTCGCCGTGGCGTTCCCCCTGGTACTGCTGACCGTGGCGCGCCTGTGGTTTCGTTGTTTCCAGCCGGCCAAGCCGAATGCCGCCAAGCAGGCGCCCTATGAGTGCGGCCTTGCCGAGTCCGGCGACGCCTGGATCCAGTTCAAGGCGCATTACTACCTGTACGCTATCCTCTTCCTGATTTTCGACGTCGAACTCCTGTTCCTCCTGCCGTTCGCCGCCGCCTTCACGGCGCTGCCCGTCACGGCGATCGTTACCATGCTGCTCTTCCTCCTGTTGCTGGTGGAGGGCTTGATCTGGGCCTGGGGGCGCGGTCATCTCGAATGGAAATGACATGAGCGACCCCACGCCCACCAACCCCGGGATCACCGAGACGGAGCGCGACGAGCTCCGGCGCCACGGCATTCTCCTCACCGGGCTCGAGGAACTCTACAACTGGGGCCGCAGCCACTCGGTCTGGCCCCTGAACTTCGGCCTCGCCTGCTGTGCCATCGAGATGATCGCGGCCTCGATGGCGAAATTCGACATCGCCCGCTTCGGGTCGGAGGTTTTCCGGCCGTCCCCGCGCCAGGCCGATCTGCTGATCGTGTCGGGCACCGTGACCAAGAAAATGGCGCCGCAGGTCGTGCGCCTGTGGAATCAGATGCCCGAGCCGAAATACTGCATCGCGATGGGCGCCTGCGCGATTTCCGGCGGACCTTTCAAGCAGGGGTACAATGTCCTCAAGGGCATCGACCGCTTCATCCCGGTGGATATCTACATTCCCGGCTGCCCGCCGCGGCCCGAGGCTTTGCTCCACGGACTGGTGCAGCTGCAGGAGAAAATCAGGAATCAGGCCATTGCCGGTCCTGACGCCCCGCGGCATCTCCAGGCGGAGGGCGATTGCAACTGTCCCATCCCGGAATGCGGCGCCCACGACATTGAGCCGGCGCAGAACGGCGCCCTGTGGCCGAAGCCGCCCGAACTGGTGCGGCCCACCAAGAGCTGACCCGCCATGGAAACCCTCACCCAGCTGCGCGATCGCATCGCCGCCCTTTTTCCGGCGGCGGACGTAGTGCTGGCTACAAATCCGTCTCCCTCCGCGCAGCACGCGCTGCGGCTGGATGCGACGCACGCCCGGGCCATCGCCACCTTCCTGCGCGATGATCCCGCGCTGCAACTGGACCAGTGCACCAACGTGACCGGAATCGACTGGCCGGAGAAGGAAGTGGTCGACGTGACCCGGACCACCGTGCCCGACCCGGCTGGCGGCGCCCCCCGCGTGGTGGAGGAAAAGACCCGGCGGATCGAACCCGGACGGCTCGAGGTCGTGTATCACCTTTATTCGATCGCGCTCAGCCACGGACCCGTGGTGCTGCGGCTGGTCACCGGCAACCGCACCGACGCGGTGACACTCCCCTCGCTCACGCCGGTCTGGCGCAGCGCGGAATTCCAGGAGCGCGAGGTGTACGACCTTTTCGGCATCGTCTTCGAAGGCCACCCCGACTTGCGCCGCATCCTGATGTGGGACGGTTTCAAGGACCACCCGATGCGGCGGGACTACCGCGAGCCCGACGATTACGAATGGGAGCCCACGCCCCATGGCGACGTGCTGGCCAAGGCGAAGCAGCATTATCCGGCGCCGGCACCTTCCGCACCGTCCACGCCATGAACGCCTCTCCCTTCACCAACCCGTCAACCGGCGCCCACGTTCGGTCCGTCCGCAGCGACCTGCCCGGCGACCTGATGGAAGTTTCGATGGGGCCGCACCATCCGTCCACGCACGGCGTGTTCCGGATGATCGTCACGCTCGACGGCGAGACGATCGTGAGGCTCAAGCCCGTCTTCGGCTACCTGCACCGCAACCACGAGAAGCTGGCTGAGAACACGAGCTACCTGGGCTCGATGCCGTACACCGACCGGCTCGATTACCTGAACTCGATGACGAACAACTGGGCCTACGCCCGCGCCGTCGAGCAACTGGCCGGGATCGCGGTGCCGGAGCGGGCGGAGTACGTGCGCGTCATCCTCGCCGAGCTCACGCGCCTCCTGAACCACACCTGCCTCGCCGGCTTTCTGATGCAGGACTGCGGCTGCAGCGGCACGCCGCTCATGTACGCGTTCCGCGAGCGCGAGAAGATTCTCGACCTCTTTGAGTCGCTCAGCGGGTCCCGCATGATGTGCAACTACCAGCGCTTCGGCGGCTGCCGTGTTGATCCTTCGGCCGACTGGCTGGCGCGGGCCCGGCAGCTCGTTGAGGAGTATGGCCCGTTTCTGGATGAGTTCGAGGCCCTGCTCACGGGCAATGAAATCCTCCTCGCACGGACCCAAGGCGTGGGCCGCCTGTCCGCGGCGCTTGCGATCAACGCCGGTGTCACGGGCCCGATGCTGCGCGCCACGGGGGTGAATCACGACTTGCGCAAGGTGGACGGCTACGGCGTGTACCCGCGGTTCCAGTTCCGCATCCCGTTGGGCGAGCACGGCGACGTCTACGACCGCTACATGATCCGCATCCTGGAAATGAGGGAGTCGCTCGCGATCCTGCGGCAGGCGTTCGCCGGGCTGCCCGCCGGCCCGATCATGAACCCGGCGGCCAAGCTGCGCGGCTTCCGGCCCAAAGTGGGCGAGGCCTACGGCCGCATCGAGGGCCCCAAGGGCGAGATCGGTTTCCATCTCGTCAGCGACGGCGGCCCCAACCCGTGGCGCTACCACGTGCGCGCGCCTTCCTTCATCAACCTCACCATCCTCGAGGACCTCTGCCTCGGCCACACGGTGGCCGACGCCGTGATCATCCTCGGGAGCATCGACATCGTGCTCGGCGAAGTGGACCGCTGAACCCCCAACCATGCTCGGCACCGGCATCCTCCAAGGTCTCATCGTCACGGCGAAAAACTTCGTCGGGAGCTTCCACGACCCCGCGCGCTACACCACGCTCGAATATCCCGAGGTGAAGCCCGCGCTGCCCGAGGCGTACCGGAATTTTCCCTTCCTCGTCTGCGACAACGCCACCGATCCCATGGGCACGCTCCGCTGCGTGGCCTGCCAGATCTGCGAGAAGGAATGCCCGCCGCAGTGCATCTACATCGAGAAGAGCCGCGACAAGAAGCCCGACGCCACCGGCAAGCTGCAGATCTATCCCGCGGTCTTCGCCATCGACACCTCCGTCTGCATGAGCTGCCAGATCTGCGTGGAGGTCTGCCCGTTTGACGCGATCAAGATGGACCAGGTGTTCGAGATCGCGACGACCGACCGGTACGCCGCGCTGTTGCTGGATCGCGGACAGCTCACCAAGCCCAACGCTTACTTCCACACGATTCATCCCACCGAGGCGGCCGAGGTGGATGCCCGGCTCACCGCCGACCGCCAGGCCGCCGAGGAGAAAGCCCGCGCGGCGGCCCTCGCCAAGGCGAAGACCCCGGCGGCCTCCCCAGCCCCGGCCGCGCCCGTGGCCAAGCGGGACCAAACCCTGGAATCAGCCCCATGATCGCCGCGGCCTTAACCCCTGACTCCTTCCTCGAGCGCCTGCCAGTGCTCGCGCGTGACACCGTGACCGGCCTGCTGCCGGAGTCGTGGTGCTGGCTGGCCGGCAGCCTGCTCGAGATCATCGCGATCCTCGCCGGCTTCGGCTTGCTCTTCGCGTACCTGACGCTCGCCGAGCGCAAAATCCTCGGGCGGATCCAGAACCGCCCCGGCCCCAACCGCACGGGCTGGTTCGGCCTGCTCCAGCCGTTTGCCGACGGCGTCAAGGCGCTCACCAAGGAGGACGTCGTCCCCGCCGGAGCCGATCGCGTGCTGCATTTCCTCGCCCCGGTCGTGCTGGTCGCGGTCTCACTGCTGGGCTTTGCCGTCCTCCCGTTCGGGCGGCACCTCGTCGCGGTCGAGCTCGACACGGCGGTGCTGTACTTTTTCGCGGCGGGCACAGCGACGGAGCTCGCGGTCTTCATGGCCGGCTGGGCGAGCCACAATAAATACTCGCTGCTCGCCGCCATGCGCGCGCTGGCCCAGCTCATCAGCTACGAGCTGCCACTGCTGCTCTCGGTGGTCCCAGTCGTGCTGGTCGCCGGCACGCTATCGACGACGAAGATCGTCGCGGCCCAGGGGGGATGGTCGCTCGGGTTCGTGCCCCACTGGCACGTGTTCACCCCGTGGGGCGCCGCGGGCTTTGGCCTTTTCATGGTGGCCGCACTCGCCGAGTCGAACCGCTCGCCCTTCGACCTGCCCGAGGCGGAGAGCGAGCTGATCGCCGGCCATCTTACCGAATACTCGGGTTTCAAATATGCGCTGTTTTTCATGGCGGAGTACTTCGGCATGTGCGCGCTCAGCGGCATGGCGGTGACGCTCTTTCTCGGCGGCTGGGGCGCGCCCTCGGCGCTGCTCGAGTGGATTCCGTCGTATGCCTGGTTCACGGCGAAGCTGCTCGTGCTCCTGCTCGGCTTCATCTGGATCCGCGCCACGCTGCCGCGCCTGCGTCTCGACCAGCTCATGAAGTTCGCGTGGAAATTCCTCGTGCCGCTCACACTACTCAACCTGGCCAACGCCGCTGGCTGGTCGCTCACTGCCGGCTGGACCGGCCCGCTCCAACTCGTCCGCTGGGCGGTCGCCCTCAGCCTGGTGGCCGTCCCCTTTGTCGTCCTCGGCCGCACACTCAGTGCCGGCTCGGCCCCGCGGACCTACCGCTTCGCGTGAACCCGACCCGCAACACGCCATGACCTTCACGTTCCTGATCCTTGCGGTAATCATCCTCGGCAGCGCCCTCGCCGCCGCGCTGCGGCCAAACCTGATCCACTGCGCACTCCTGCTGGTTGTGAGCTGGCTGGGCGTGGCGGGATTTTACCTGTGGGCGGGAGCCGAGTTTGTCGCCTTCGCGCAGGTGCTCGTCTACGTTGGTGCGCTGTCCATGGTGGTGCTCTTTGCCGTGCTACTGACGCGGCAGTCGCGCGCCGAGCTTCGGGTGGATGCGCCGGAAACCCGCCGCGCGGTCTGGGCGGTCATTGCCGGCGTCGCCGTGAGTGGCGTGATTGGAGCCGCGGTTTTTGCCACGAAGTGGGATCCGGCCCCGGTCACGGCGCCGGAGGTCACGGTGCGCGGCATCGGCCTGGAACTGATGGGCGCGCACGCGGCCGCCCTGCTGCTGCTCGGCGTGCTGCTCACCGCGGCGCTGCTCGGGGCGGTGGTGCTCGCGGCGCCCGACCGGCCGGAGAAGGAGGAGAAGTCATGAGCCCGCTCCAAGGCTGCCTGCTGCTTTCGGCCGCGCTCTTCAGTGTCGGGCTCGTCATCGCGCTCGCGCGCAGCAACGCGATCCTCGTGCTGCTGGGCATCGAGCTGATGCTGAACGCGGCGAACCTCAATTTCATCGCCTTCTGGCGCTTCCACAGCGGCGCGGCGCCGGCCACAGGCGTGATCTTCGTGCTTTTCGCCATCGCGGTTGCCGCCGCCGAGGCCGCCGTCGGACTCGCCCTGGTGATCGCACTCTACCGGCACCAGAAAAACCTCCGGCTCCAGGAGGCCACCCGGCTCCGGGGCTGAGCCACCGCTGACGATGCAACTCTCCGCCACCCACCTCTGGATGATCCCCGCGCTGCCACTGCTGGCCGCCGCGATCGGATCGCTCACCCCGCGCGGGGGCCGCCAGCTCGCCGCGGGAACCGCCATCGCCGCGATGCTCGGGGCCTTTGTCCTGTCGTGTGGGGCGCTCGTCACCGCGCTCGCGCAGCCCGCGGTGCACGGCTACGCCAACTTCGCCTGGTTCACCCTTGGCAACGAAGTCGTGCGGGTGGGCTGGCTGCTGGATCCGCTGACGGCATTCATGGCGGTGATGGTGACGTTTGTCGGGGCGCTGATCTTCATCTTCAGCCTCGGGTACATGAAAGAGGACCAGAATTTCACGCGCTTCTTCTGCTTCCTCAGCTTGTTTGCCGCCGCGATGCTCGGCCTGCTCGTCGTCAACAGCCTCCTGCTCCTGTTCGTGTGCTGGGAACTCGTCGGCCTCGCCTCGTATCTGCTGATCGGCTTCTGGTTTCACAAGCCCGCGGCGGCCGCGGCGGCGAAAAAGGCGTTTCTGACGACGCGGAT
This sequence comes from uncultured Opitutia bacterium, assembly GCA_903839035.1. Classification (GTDB taxonomy): domain Bacteria; phylum Verrucomicrobiota; class Verrucomicrobiia; order Opitutales; family Opitutaceae; genus Opi-474. The sequence continues at coordinate 12,047 of CAIMAQ010000062.1, read as the reverse complement.
CGGCGACCTCGGCCTGTTGCTCGGCCTGCTCTGGCTCTACCATGTCCGCGGCACGCTGCTGTGCTACGACGGCGGCGCCGGCGTGTTGGAACAGGGTTCACTTACCGCCCTCGCCGGCACGACGGTGGCGGGCGGATTCGCGCTCTCCACGGCGATTGGTCTCCTGATTTTCTGCGGCGCGATCGGCAAGTCGGGCCAGTTTCCGCTGCATGTCTGGCTCCCGGACGCGATGGAGGGCCCGACCCCGGTCAGTGCGCTGATCCATGCGGCGACGATGGTCGCGGCCGGCGTTTTCCTCGTGGCGCGCGTTTATCCGCTGATGCTGGCGGACCAGGCGCTCGCGTCCGTGCCGGTGCATGCCCTGACGGTCGTGGCGGGCATCGGCGCGATCACGGCGCTGTTGGGCGCGGCGATCGCGGTGGCGCAGAACGACATCAAGCGTGTCCTCGCGTTTTCCACCGTTTCCCAGCTCGGCTACATGATGCTCGCCCTCGGCGTGGGCTCATGGGTGGCGGCGATTTTCCACCTCTTAATGCATGCCTTTTTCAAGGCCCTGCTGTTCCTCGGCGCGGGCTCGGTGATCCATGCAGCGCACCACGAGCAGGACGTGCGCCGGCTCGGCGGGTTGGGCCGGCGGATGAAGGCGACCTTCGCCACGTTTGCAGTCGGCACCATGGCCCTCGCCGGCGTCCCGTTCCTTTTCTCCGGCTTCTGGAGCAAGGAGGCCGTCCTCCACGCCGCGCACGCCTGGCCGGTCTCGTCGCTCCCGCTTCTCGTGGGGCTCGTGGCGGTCGTGCTCACCGCGTTCTACATGACCCGGCTCATCACGGGAATTTTCCTCGGCGCGCCGCGCACCGATGCCGCCGCCGATGCCCATGAAAATTCCGCGGTCATGACCGGCCCGCTGCTGATCCTGGCGGCGTGTGCCATCGGGCTTGGCTTCATCGGCACCCCAGCCTGGCCGTGGTTGCAGTCGAACCTCGGCGGGATCGTGGTCGAGCTGGAATCAATCTGGGAGGCCCCCGGCCTGATGCTGCTCTCGATCGGCCTTGTGGTCACCGGCCTCGGCGCGGGCTGGGCGGTTTACGGTCGGCGGCGGAACGTCAATGCGAGTTCCGTGGATCCGCTGGCGCAGGCGGCTCCCGGGCTGTTCGCGGTGCTCGCGGCGCGGCTGGGGTTCGATGAATTCTACGCGGCGACCTTCGGGCGCGCGAATGCTTGGGTGGCGGCGCTCGCGGACGGTTTTGACCGCCGCGTCTGGGGCGGCCTGGTCAGCCTGCTGGCGCGGTTCGGTGAATTTTCCGGTCTGTTGAACCGCGAGGCGGACGAGGATATTCTCAACCGCGGCTTTGATCGCGCGAGCGCGGCGGTGCGCGGCGCGGGTCAGACCTACTCGCGGGCCCAGGCCGGCGAGACGCACGGCTACCTGCGCACGGTGGCCCTCGCGTTTGTGGTCTTTGCCCTGGTGCTGCTCCTGGGAGGTGTCCGATGAACCTCCCGCTTCTCTCCCTGCTCGTGTTTACGCCCTGGGCGGGTGCGGTCCTGCTCGCAGTGCTGCGCAACGCGCGGCCGGCGGTGGTCCGCACGGTGACCCTCGCCTTCAGCCTTTCGACCCTCGCGCTCGGTTGGGCGGTGCTGCTGCGCTTCGACCCGGCGGCGCCCGGTTTCCAACTCGTGGAGCGGCGGCCGTGGATTGAGGCGCTCAACATCCATTATTTTCTCGGACTCGACGGCCTGAGCCTGCTGCTGGTGCTGCTGACCGGGCTGATCGCGCCGGCGGGTCTGTTTGCCTCGTGGCGTGAGGCCCGCTCGCCGCGGATGTTCGGGGCGCTCTTCCTGGTGCTGCAGGGCAGTGCGCTCGGGGTGTTCCTCGCGCTCGATTTCTTCCACTGGTTCCTGTTCTGGGAGCTGAGCCTGATACCGGTCTTTTTCCTGATCAAACTCTGGGGCGGGGAAAACGCGGGCCGCGCCGCGTACCAGTTCGTGATCTACACAATCGGTGGCAGCGCGTTCCTGCTGCTCGGCTTTGCCGCGGTGTTCGCGGCGACGGGCTCGCTGGACTTCGGGCAACTCGCCATGCTGGCGGCGGACGGCACCCTCACCGCGCGACTCGCGCACCTGGGGAATTTCTGGCCGCAGGTGGTCTTTGTCGGGGTGCTGCTCGGTGTCGCGGTCAAGGTGCCGCTGTATCCCTTCCACACCTGGCTGCCGCCGGCCTACGCCGAGGCGCCGACCGGGGCTTCGATGTTCCTGACCGGCGTGATGTCGAAGATGGGCGTTTACGCCTTCCTGCGGATCCTTTGGCCGATTTTTCCCGCGCCCCTGCACGCCGCGGCGCCGTGCCTGCTGGTCCTGGCGCTGGCCGGTGTGGTTTTCGGTGCGTTCGCCGCGATGCGGCAGACCGACCTCAAGCGGATGGTCGCCTACTCGTCGGTGAACCACGTGAGTTACTGCCTGCTCGCGCTGTTCGCGGTCAGCGCGGCTTCCGGTCCTGGCGGCCCGGCGGCGGGAGCGGCTTCAGCCGCCCTCGGCGGTGCGCTGCTGCAGATGTTCAACCACGGCCTGTCGGCGGCGGCGCTGTTCTTCTGTGTTGGCGTGCTCGAGACCCGGTCCGGCGGCCGGCGCGGGCTGGATGATTTCGGCGGCGTGCGCGCCGCCGCGCCGGTCTTCGCGGGATTGTGCGGGATTGCGCTGTTCTCCTCGCTCGGCCTGCCCGGCCTGAACGGTTTTATGGGCGAGTTCTTCATTTTCCGCGGCGTTTTCGGTCTGGCCCCGTGGACCGCGGCGATCGCCTGCCTCGGCCTGTTTGCCACCGCCTATTTCCTGCTCACGTTCTGGCAGCGGGTGTTCCACGGCCCGCGCGCCGGGGCCGCCGTCGGGAACTGGCCGGACCTGCGCGGCGTGGAGTTCGCTTCGCTGGTGCCGCTGGTGGCGCTGATGATCCTCCTCGGCGTGCTGCCGCAGCTCCTCACCGGACTCTTCAACCCGCTGGTGGCCTCCTGGGTCGCCGCGCTTGCCCACCCATGAACGCGCTGCCCTGCACCATTTACGTTTCGTTCGCCGGCGCCTTGCTCGCGCTACTCGCCGGCTCGCGCTCGGCGACGCTGGCGCGGGTCGTGGCGCTTGCGACCGCGGTGACGGCGCTGGTCATGACCCTGGTGGCCGCGGTCCATTTCGTCCCGGCGGCGGGGCTGCAGACCCTGGTTGACCGCCCCTGGGTGGACAGCCTGGGCGTCCGTTACCACCTCGCGGTGGACGGCATCAGCCTGACGCTCCTCGTCCTGACCGGGATCGCGGCGACGGCCGGCGTGCTCTTCTCCTGGAATATCGGTGAGCGGACCGGCGAATTCTTCGCGCTGTTCCTCGCGTTGATTGGCGGCGTGTACGGCGTGTTCCTCAGTGCGGACGCGTTTGTGTTCTTCGTCTTCTACGAGATTGCGATCGTCCCGAAGTATTTCCTCGTGGCGCGCTGGGGCTCGACGAACCGCGAGTACGGGGCGATGAAGCTGGTGCTTTATTCCTTCGCCGGCAGCGCGCTCGTGCTGGCCGGGCTGCTCTGGGCCTACGCGGCGGGCGGCGGGAAGAGTTTTGCGGTGAGCGACCTCGCGGCCGCGGCGTTGCATTTTTCACGGCTGCAGCAACTCGGCATGTTTGGCCTGATCTTCCTCGGGTTTGCGGTGCTGGCCGGCATGTTTCCGTTTCACACCTGGGCGCCGACCGGCCACGTGGCCGCGCCGACGGCCGCCTCGATGCTGCTGGCCGGCGTCGTGATGAAGCTGGGCGCCTATGGCTGCCTCCGCGTCGCACTGCCGCTGTTCCCGGTGGGGTTTGCCTACTGGCAGCCGGTTATCGGATGGCTGGCCGTGGCGGGGATTGTTTATGCCGGCGTGATCGCGCTCGTGCAGGACGATTTCAAGTTTGTCATCGGCTACTCCAGCGTGAGCCACATGGGCTTCGTGCTGCTGGGTCTGGCCGCGGCGAACGTCCGGGCCGTCAGCGGCGCGGTGCTACAGATGTTCTCCCACGGCATCATCGCCGGCCTGCTCTTTGCCGTTGTCGGGCGCATGGTCTATGAGCGGACGCACACGCGAAAGCTGGCGGACCTGCGGAAGATGGCGCTGTACCGCCGGCTGCCGTTTGCCGCCGGGGTCTTTGTCGTCGCCGGTCTGGCCTCGATGGGCCTGCCGGGCTTCAGCGGCTTTCCCGCGGAGTTCGCGATCCTCATCGGCACGTGGAAGACCTCCCCGTTGTGGGCGGCGATTGCCGCGCTCGGCGTGCTGGTGGCGGCGGCGTTCACGCTGCGGGTGATCCAGGTTTCATTCTTTGGCACGGTGACCGCGACAACGGAAGGACCCGAGTTGCCGCCGCTGCCACCCATCACGCTGGCGGAGCGGGCGGGGGCGCTGCTGCTCATCGCCACCACGACGCTCATCGGCCTGAAGCCGGACCTGCTGCTGGACTGGATTGTCCCAAGTCTGCAGTCGCCGATGTTTCAGTCGGTGTTGAAGGGAGGCGGCTCATGACCGCCGGCGGCACAACTCTCGCGTCCGCGCTGGCGGGCGAGGCGGCACTGGTGGCGGGCGCGCTGGCCGTGCTCGCGTTCGATTTGACGGGCGCCCGGAACTGGGCGGCCGGGGCGCGCTGGCGCGCGGCGACCACCTTGGGCGGAGTGGCCGTGCTCGTGGCCTTGACGCTCGTGTGGCGGGTGGGAGCGGCCGGGCCGGCGGCCGGCGGCAGCTTCATGCTTGATGCACTGGGCACCGCGTCGCGGGCGGGTATTTTGGTGCTGGCGGGCCTGACCCTGGCGCTGACCAACGGGGCCAGACGGCTGCGGCATCCGGCGGAATTTGTCGCGCTCGTGCTGCTGGCGACGACAGGCCTGCTGGTGATGGCCGTGGCGCAGCAACTCCTGCTGGCCTTCCTCGCGCTCGAGCTCGCGAGCCTTTCGCTCTACGTGCTGGCGGGCTTTGACCGGACCCGGCCGGAATCGGCCGAGGCGGGCCTGAAATACTTCCTGCTCGGGGGTCTGTCCGCCGCGTTTCTCCTGTTCGGGTTCAGCCTGCTCTACGGGCTGACGGGCTCGATCGAATTCACGGCCATCGCGGCCGGGCTGGCGCAGCCGGGTCTCTCCCCGCTGCTTGCCGTGGCGCTGGTGATGATTTTGGCGGCGTTCGGATTCAAGGTCGCGGCCGCCCCGTTCCATCTTTGGGCGCCGGATGTGTACGAGGGTGCACCGCCCGTCGCCGCGGCGCTGGTGGCGTCGGCCTCCAAGCTGGCGGGCTTCACGCTCCTGGTGCGCCTGCTCTGGCCCGGACTCGGGGCCGTGGCTGCGGGATCGGGTCTGCCGGGCTGGCTGCCGGTGGTGGCGCTGATCTCGGCGGCGTCGCTGCTGCTCGGAAATTTTGGCGCTCTCGCGCAATCCAACCTGCGCCGGCTGCTGGCCTACTCGGCGATCGCGCACGCGGGCGCGCTGCTGCTCGGCGTGATGGCCGCGGGCGCGGCGGGACCGGGACCGCTGTTCTACTATGCGGCGACCTACGGCCTCGCGACCGTCGGGGCGTTTGGCGTGGTGTCAGTGCTCGACCAGGCGGGGGTGGGTCCGGGCATCACGGACCTCGCGGGCCTGCATCGGCGTTCACCGCTGCTCGCCGGCTGCCTGTTTGTGTTCGTCCTGTCGCTCGCCGGAATTCCGCCCCTGGCGGGTTTTGTCGGAAAATTTCTGGTCTTTGCCGCGGCTCTCCGCCTCGGCGGATTGCACAGCCCGGCGGGCGTGCTGGCCTTTGCCGCGATCTTCCTCAGCGCCGTCGCACTCTACTACTATCTCGGCGTGTTGAAGGCGGCGTTGGTGACGGCGACGACCCCCGATCAGGAAACGTGCATTACGGTCCCGGTGTCGGCCGCGGTGACGCTGGTGGCCGCGGCGCTGCTCCTGATCCTGCTGGGCTTGTTGCCCTCAGCGCTGCTCGGCCTCTTTTCCTAGCTGAGGTCGGGTTCGTGCCGCGCGGCCAGGTAACGGTCAATCCCCTGCGCGGCCTTGCGGCCGTCGCGCACCGCGTGGACCACGAGGCTCGGGCCGCGCACGGAGTCGCCGCCCGCAAACACCCCGGGCTCGCTCGTCATCTGGTTGAGGTCGACCCGGAACGCGCCCCAGTCCTCGAGGGTGATGGACGAAAAGTCGCTGCCCTCCGGGAAAGGCACGGCGTCAAAGCCATAGGCCACGAGCACGAGATCGGCGGGGACGGTGAATTCGGAACCGGGCACTGCGCGGGGCTTGCGGCGGCCGGAAGCGTCCGGCTCACCCAGCGCCATCCGCACGCACTCGACGGCGGCCACGCCACCGGACGGCCCCGCGGTGAGCTTGACCGGGTTGGCGAGGAACTCAAAGCGGGCTCCCTCTTCCATCGCGTTGTAATATTCCTTCCGGCTGCCGGGCATGTTGGCGAGGTCGCGGCGATAAAGGCAGGCCACCTCGCTCGCGCCGCAGCGCAGCGCCGTGCGCAGACAGTCCATCGCGGTGTCACCGCCGCCCAGCACGGCGACGCGCTTGCCCTTGACGTCCACCTTGGGGAGGTCGACCAGCGGTGAATCGACATTCTTCTCCACGAGGAACGGCAGGGCATCGATCACCCCCGTCAGTTCGCTCCCGGGGATGTCCAACGCCTTCGGCTTTTGGGCGCCGACGCCGACAAAGACCGCGTCGTAGTCGCGCCGGAGCTGGGCGAGGGACACATCCCAGCCGACCTTCACGCCCAGCTCGATTTTAACGCCGCGTTTAACGAGCAAATCGATGCGCCGCTCGACGATGTCCTTCTCCAGCTTGAATCCGGGGATGCCGTTCACCAGCAGGCCGCCGGGGATCAGCAGCGATTCGAAGATCGTGACGCCGTAGCCGAGTTGGATCAACTCGTCGGCACAGGATATGCCACCCGGACCCGAGCCGATCACGGCCACGCGGAATCCGTTCGGTTTTACCGGCACCGCCTGCACCCCGCCGTGGCTGAAGGCGTAGTCGTTGATAAACCGCTCCACCGAGCCGATTGCGACCGGCTCCGCCTTGCCGTTCAGGATGCAGGCGCCTTCGCAGAGTTTTTCCTGGGGACACACGCGCGAGCAGATCTCGGGCATGTTGCTGGTCGCGCGTGAAATCTCGGCGGCCTCGAGGAACAGTCCCTGGGCGGCCAGCGCGAGCCACTCGGGGATGCGGTTGGAGAGGGGGCAGCCCTGCATGCAGAGGGCGTTGGGGCACTGGATGCAGCGGCTCGCCTGCGCGCGCACGGTCGCCTCGTCATACTCTCCGTAAATCTCCCCGAAGTCACAGAGCCGGTCGTCCGCCGTGCGCTTGGGCGGCGCCGCGCGCGCGATCGTGGACCAAGCGTACTTGGCGAGGGGTTTTTGCGGTTCGGGGGTGGGCATGACGGGAAGGCTAGATCCGCCAGCTCTGGAGGATCCGCTGGTAGTTGGCCCGCTCGAAGGCCGCGGGGTTGGGGCAGCGGCGGAGATTCATCGCGCCGCGGACCTCGTCGATGCTCGTGTAGCCGTGCTCGTCCATCCAGTGGCGCAGGCCGGCGAGGAGGATGGTGAGGTACTTCGGGCCGTGCTTGAGCAGCGCGGAGACGACCTGGACGACATCGGCCCCGGCGAGCAGGGCCTTCACCACGTCCTCCGACTGATGGACGCCGCCGCTGGCGGCGAGGGAGCAGCGCACGTGGGGCGAGAGAATCGCCAGCCAGCGCAGCCGCAGGAGGAGTTCGCTGGAGTCCGAGAGCTTCAACTGCGGGTTCACCTCGAGCTCCTCGATGTTGAAGTCCGGCTGGTAGAAACGGTTGAAGAGCACGACGCCCGCGACGCCGGTGGCCTCGAGCTCCTTGGCGAAGTGCACGGGGGCGGTGTGAAACGCGGAGATCTTGACCGAAACCGGGATGCGCACGGACGCCAGGGTGTTGCGCACGGTCTCCAGAAGCTCGGTCTCCACCTCGTCGGCCGACAGTTCCGGGTCGGTGGCGAGCTGGTACAGGTTGAGCTCGATGGCATCCGCCCCCGCCGACTCGAGGCGGCGGGCGTAGCTGGTCCAGCCGCCGGGCCGGCAGCCGTTGAGCGAAGCGATGACCGGGATCGTGAGCGACGACTTGAGCTGCGCGAGCTGGCGCAGGTACTGGTCGGGCGCCAGCTGGTACTCCTCGAAGCGCGGGAAGTACGAGGTGCCCTCCGGATTGCTGTTGGCGGTGGACTCCACGTGGTGGACGAGGGCCCGCTGCTCGGCATCCACCTGCTCCTCGAAGAGGGAGCGCATGATGATCGCGCCGGCGCCGGCGTCCTGCAGCTCGAGCGCCATGTAGGTGTTGTCGCCGAAGGGCGAGGCCCCGACGACGAGGGGATTCTTGAGTTTCAGGCCGAGGTATTGGGTGGAGAGTTTCATGGTCCGGGGGAGCGGAGGGTTAGGACTGGCCGGCCGGCGTGGCGGGGGTCGTGGGGGTGGGGGCGGCCGCGGGAGCCGCGGTGGCCGGGACCAGCGGCTGGGCGAGCCGTTGGTAGAGCGCGTAATGTTCGCGCACCTGGGTTTGGGCCAGACCGGCGAGCAGCTTGGCGCGGTCCGGGTCGACATTCTTGAGGATCCCGAAGCGTGTCTCGTTCGCCATGAACTGGGAGAGGTCCGTCTTGGGGGCGGCGGAGTCGAGGCGGAAAGCCGCCGCGCCACGTTCCGCCAGGCGTGGATCGTAGCGGAAGAGCGGCCAGTAGCCGGTGTCCACCGCGAGCTTCTGCTGCTCGAGCCCGAGGTGCAGCGGGAACCCGTGGGCAATGCAGTGCGAGTAGGCGAGGATGAGCGCCGGACCGGTATGGGCCTCGGCTTCGCGGAAGGCGGAGACGGTCTGGCTGTCCTTTGCGCCGAAGGCCACGCGGGCCACGTAGACGTGGCCATATTGCATGGCCATCAGGGCGAGGTCCTTCTTGGCCGTGCCCTTGCCGCCGGAGGCGAACTTCGCGACCGCGCCCATGGGCGTGGATTTCGAGGACTGGCCGCCGGTGTTGGAATAGACCTCGGTGTCGAGCACCAGCACCTTCACGTTGGCGCCGGAGGCGAGCACGTGGTCGAGCCCGCCGTAGCCGATGTCGTAGGCCCAGCCGTCGCCGCCGACGATCCAGACCGTCTTCTTCACCAGGTCATCCGCCAGCGCCTCAAGCCGGCGGGCCGCGGGGCCCGCGACGGATTTCAGGGCGGTGCGTAGGGTCACGACCCGTTCCCGTTGTGCGGCGATGCCGGCCTCGGTGGACTGGTCAGCGCCGAGTAGGGCGTTCACCAGGTCCGGCCCGAGGTTCGCAAAGCGATCCTGGAGCAAGGCGACGGCGGTGCGGTGGCGCTGCTCGACCGCGAGGAACAGGCCGAGTCCGAACTCGGCATTGTCCTCGAAGAGCGAGTTGGCCCAGGCGGGGCCGCGTCCATCCTTGTTGCCGCAATAGGGCGTGGTTGGCAGGTTGCCGCCGTAGATGGAGGAGCAGCCGGTCGCGTTGGCGATCAGCAGCCGGTCGCCGAACAGCTGGGTCAGCAGCTTGATGTACGGCGTTTCGCCGCAACCCGCGCAGGCGCCGGAGAACTCGAACAGCGGTTGCAGGAACTGCGTGCCCTTCACCGTGGAGAGGTCGAGGCGCGTGCGGTCCGGCTCGGGCAGGCTGAGGAAGAAGTCCCAGTTCTTGCGCTCGGCCTCGACGCGCGGGGCGTGTGGCACCATGTCGAGGGCCTTGTGCTTCGGGTTGGACCGGTCCTTGGCTGGGCAGACCTGGGCGCACAGCGAGCAACCGGTGCAGTCCTCAGGCGCGACCTGGATGATGAAGCGCTGGTCGGGAAATTCCTTCGCCTTGAACGGGGTTGAGAGCAGCGTCGCCGGCGCGCCTTCGAACGCGGCGGTCGGGGCGAACTTGGCGCGGATGCACGCGTGCGGGCAGACGAGCACGCACTTGTTGCACTGGATGCAGAGCGCGGGATCCCAAGCGGGGAGTTCCAACGCGATGTTGCGCTTCTCGAAGCGCGTGGTGCCGGTGGGCCAGCAGCCGTCGAGCGGCAGGGCGCTCACGGGCATCCGGTCGCCCTGGTTGGCGAGCAGCTGCGCGGTGACGGTGCGCACAAACTCCGGGGCGTCGTCGTAAGTGGGCGGCAACGACGCGACGGCTTCCGCCAGGGGGGTCGCCGGAATCTTCACCTCGTGCAACGAGGCCAGGGCGGCGTCCACGGCCGCATAGTTCATCTGCACGATATGTTCGCCCTTCTTGCCGTAAGTCTTGGCGATGGCGGCCTTGATCTGGGTGATGGCCTCGTCCTTCGGCAGCACGCCGGAGAGGGCAAAGAAGCAGGTTTGCAGCACCGTGTTGGTGCGTCGGCCCATGCCGCTGGCCTGCGCGACCGCGGTCGCGTCAATCACGTACAGGCGCAGGTGCTTCGCGATGAGTTCCTGCTGCCACTCGAGCGGCAGCTTCGACCACATCTGCTCGGCCGGATAGGGCGAGTTCAGCAGCACAGTCGCACCTGGTGCGGCATAGCCGAGCACATCGGTCCGCCCGACAAACTGGATCTGGCTACACGCCACGAAGTCCGCCTGGCGGATGAGGTACGGCGCACGGATCGGCCGCGGGCCGAAGCGCAGGTGCGAGGTCGTCATCGAGCCGGATTTCTTCGAGTCGTAGACAAAATAGCCCTGGGCGAAGTTGTCCGTCTGCTCACCGATGATCTTGATCGAGTTCTTGTTCGCGCCGACGGTGCCGTCCGCGCCGAGGCCGACGAACACGCAGCGCCGCACGTCCTTGCCCTCGAGGTCAAAGTCGTCGTCCCACTTCAGCGAGGTGTGGGCCACATCGTCGATGATGCCGATGGTGAAGTGGTTGCCGGGCTGGGCTAGGCTGAGGTGAGTAAATACGGCCCGCGCCATGCCGGGCGTGAATTCCTTCGAGCCCAGGCCATACCGTCCGCCCACGACGCGCGGCGAACCCGCGAGCGGCGAGCGGCCTTCCGCGAGAGCAGTCACGACATTGAGGTAAAGCGGTTCGCCGATGGAACCCGGTTCCTTGGTTCGGTCGAGCACCGCGACCGCCTTGGTCGTGGCCGGGAGCGCGGCGAGGAAGGCTTTGACGTCAAAGGGCAAAAACAGGCGCACGGCCAGGACGCCGACTTTCTCGCCGCGGGCGCACAGCCAGTCGACAGTCTCGAGGGTGGTCTCGGTGGCGCTGCCCATGACGACAACCACGCGGTCGGCTGCAGGGTCGCCGTGGTAGTCGAACAGGTGGTACTGGCGGCCGGTGACCTGAGCGAAGCGGTCCATGGTTTCCTGCACGATCCCCGGGAGCCGCACATAGTGGGAATTAACGGCCTCGCGGCCTTGGAAATAGACGTCGGGATTCTGCGCGGTGCCGCGGAGGGTGGGGTGGTCGGGCGTCATGGCCCGGGAGCGGAAGGAGGCGAGGTCCGCCTCGTCCAGCACGGCGCGCAGGTCATCGTTGGAGAGCAGCGCGAGCTTGGAAACCTCGTGCGAGGTGCGGAAGCCGTCGAAGAAATGGATGAACGGCACGCGGGAGCGGTAACTCGCGACGTGCGCGACGAGGGCGAGGTCGTGGGCCTCCTGGCCGGAATTGCTGCACAGCAGGGCGCAGCCGGTGGCGCGGCAGGCCATGACATCCTGGTGGTCGCCGAAGATCGAGAGTCCCTGGGCGGCGAGCGCCCGCGCGCTCACATGGATCGTGAGGGGGAGGAGCTCGCCCGCGATCTTGTAGAGGTTGGGAATCATCAGCAGGAGACCCTGGGACGCGGTAAAAGTGGTGGTCAGGGCCCCCCCGAGCAGGCCGCCATGGACGGCGCCGGCGACGCCGCCTTCGGACTGGAGTTGGACGACCCGCGGCACCTCGCCCCAAAGGTTGAGCTTACCCAGGGCGGCCCATTCGTCACACGACTCGGCCATGGCCGAGGACGGCGTGATCGGGTAGATGGCGATCAGCTCATTGAGCCGATAAGCGACGGAGGCGACGGCCTCATTCGCATCGCAAGTGGTGTAGTCGGGGGCGGGTTT
>CAIMAQ010000061.1 GCA_903839035.1 uncultured Opitutia bacterium | reverse complement strand
TTTTCAATTAATACGTGAAAACGACCGGGGCTTCGCAACCCATCGGGACCGGTTTGCTGACCCGAATTTCCCATGAAATCCACCCTCCGCGTCCGCACTGTCATCCTCTCCGATGTGCACCTCGGCACCGCCGACTGCAAAGTCCGCGAGGTAAACCATTTCCTCCGCCACGTCCGCTGCGAGAAGCTCATCCTCAACGGTGACATCATCGACGGCTGGCAGCTCCGCCGCGGCGGCCAGTGGACCAAGGCCCACACGCGCTTCATCCGCATCATCCTCAAAAAAATGGAGAAGCGTGACACGGAGGTCATCTACCTCCGCGGCAACCACGACGACATCCTCGCGACGTTCCTGCCGCTCGACTTCGAGAATCTCCGCATCGTCGAGGACTACATCCACGAGAGCCCGGCCGGACGCTACCTCGTGCTGCATGGCGACGTGTTCGACACGGTCACCAAGAATTTCGTCTTCCTCGCCCACCTCGGCGACTGGGGTTACCGGCTACTGCTGAAGATCAACCGCGCCTACAACGCGTGGCGCGCCTGGCGCGGGAAGGAATACTGGTCGCTCAGCAAGGCGATCAAGGCCCGCGTCAAGGAGGCCGTCAGCCACGTCTCCAACTTCGAGGACCACATCGCGCAGCTGGCCCGCGAGCGCGGCTGCCAAGGCGTGATGTGCGGCCATATCCACACCGCCGCCGACAAGCGCTTGGGCGACATCCATTACCTCAACTCCGGCGACTGGGTCGAATCCCTTACCGCCATCGTCGAGCATCACGACGGCCGCTACGAACTCGTGGATTTCACGAAATTCCGCCGCGAATTCCCCCTGGACGAACCCGTTGAACTGGAAACCGGCGAGGAAACCCGCGTCGAGGCGTCAGAGCTCGAAGTGTAAGGTGGTTTTCTAACCGCGAATGGACGCGGATAGACGTGAATTCAGATCGGACAATTCCCGCGCTTTCCGGATTAGCGTTCATTCGCGTCCATTCGCGGTTAAACGCGTCCGAGCTTGCCCAGTTCCTCGCGGATCACCGCCAGCGTCCGCTCCACCGCGCCCTGGTTCTCGCGGTGCCATTGCCCCGCCGCCGCCGCAATTTCCGCGCGTCGCACCGCATCGGGCAGCAGCGCGGTCGCCGTCGCTGCCAGGGCCGTCGCGTCCGCCACCTCGATCGCCGCGTGCCGCTCCAGGAGATCGTGCGCGATCACCCGGAAATTCCCCATGCCGGGGCCCAGCAGGATCGGTTTCTCCAATGCGGCCGCCTCGACCGGGGTCTGCCCTTCCGTGTGCGGCGGCAGGCTCTTCCCGACAAACACCAGGTCCGCCAGCTGCAGCAGGGCGCGCATCTCGCCGGTCGTGTCGGCCACGGCCACATCCACCTCGCCCGGCGCGGCGCCGCTCGTGCGAAAATGAAAGCGCAACCCGGATCCCGCCAACAGTGATTCGATTTCCGGCCGGCGCTCGGCATGGCGCGGGACAATGAGCAGCGAACACGCCGTGCCGCGGGACCGGAGTGACCGCAGTGCCTCGAGCAGCGCCGCTTCCTCCCCCGGCCACGTGGACGAGCCCATCAGCACGAGCCCCGCCGGCAAGCCGAGTTCGCGGCGCCAGCCGTTTTTCCCCTCGGCGGTGAGCAGCGGGATGTCCACGTCGAGCTTGATGTTGCCCGTCGTCTGCAGGCGGCCGCGCGGAAAGCCCAGGGCCACAAACCGTTCCTCGTCCTGCGTCGAGCACGGGAGCAGCCGTGTGATCCCGTCCAGCGTGACCCGGCCCGCCGGGGGATAAAGCATGAGCCGGCGATAGCTGCGGTCGGACAACCGGGCATTGATGCAGAGCACCGGCACCCCGCGGGCCGCGGCCTGGTGGATGTGCTCCGGCCAGCGTTCTCCCTCCGTCAGGATCACCAGGTCCGGGGCGATGTGCCGCCAGGCGCGCCGCGCGAACAGCCACCAGTCGAGCGGGAAATAACCGATGCCGACGGTGTATTTTTTATAGCGCTCCTGCGCCAGTTTGAAGCCGGTGCTCGTCGTCGTGGTCAGGTAGATCTCCACCTTCCCGTCCGCCGTCAGCCTTTCCAGCATCGGTGCGATCGCCAGCATTTCGCCGACGCTCACCGCCTGCAACCAGATCCGCCGGACCCCCGCGCGCTTTGCCGGCAGGCCGGGATGCGCGCCAAACCGGTGGGTGAAATGCCCGCCGTAGCCGCCGCGCCGCCGCATGCGCCGCAGGTAGGCCGGGGAAGAGAGCAGGAGCACCGGGAGAAAGAGGAAGCGGTAAAGCCAGAGCATCGAAAATGGGATCAGGACAGTCCCGGCCAGTTCAAAACGACCCCGGCGATTTGCCGAGACATTTGTGTCACCCGCGCGCCAGTACCTTCGCCAGCGAGCGGTCGTGCCACCGGCGCAACAGGGTCACCGCCACCACCGCGCCGATCAGCGCCATGAGCATGTCCGTCTGCGTGTCCCACGGGTCGCCCTGCGTGCCGAGGAA
>CAIMAQ010000060.1 GCA_903839035.1 uncultured Opitutia bacterium | reverse complement strand
TACAAGGAGGCCGAGTCGCGCGTCACCGAGCTCAAGCGCCAGCTCAGCCAGGCCAAGGTGGACCAGATCCTCTCCGCGCGCGACCGGATGCGGCCGTTCGAGGAGGCCGCGCAGAAACTCGAGGACGAGACGAAGCTCCTCACGACCCTCAAGCTCACCCTCCGCCAGCGCGAAATCGATTTCCAGGTGCCCAAGCGCACGATCGAGATCCTCAACACCGCCGAGCCGGCCCGCCGGCCGAGCCGCCCGAGCTGGCCGCTCAACCTCGCCTTCGCGGTGCTCTTTGGCTCCATCCTCGGCGTCGGCGCCGCCGTGCTGCTCGAGTACTTCGACACCAGTTTCCGCAATGTGGCGGACGTCGAGTCGCGCCTGAAGCTCCCGGTGCTCGGCGTCATCCCATTCCACCGCGACCCGTTGGACGAGGAGGGCGATCCGGCGGAGACCGAGCCCTTCCGCGTCCTGCACACCAACCTGAACCTCGCCCTGCAACCCGGCCGGGCCGCGAGCCTCGTGCTTTTCTCCGCCGGCCCCGGGGAGGGCAAGTCCACCACACTCCACCGCCTCGTGCGCATCATGGCCGCGGGCGGCGAGCGCGTGATCCTGATTGATTCCGACGTGCGCCGGCCGACGCAGCACCGCCTCGCCGACCGGCCCCGCGAACCCGGCCTGACGGAATTCCTGCTCAACCGGAAGACCCTCGACGAGGTCATCCAAAAGGGCCTCGCGCCAAACCTCGATTTCATTCCCAGCGGCCACGCCCCGGGCTTCACCCTCGGCCTGCTGCACCTCAACCGCCTGAAGGACCTCATCGCCACGGTCCGCGGGCGCTACGACAAGATCGTGTTCGACTCGCCGCCCATCATCGGGGTGAGCGATGCCAGCGTGCTGGCGAGCGCGGTGGACGGCACGGTCCTGCTCATCCAGCACCGGCGCAACCCGCAGAGCATGGTCGTCCGGGCGCAACAGATTGTGGAATCGCTCAAGGTTCCGTTGCTCGGCGTGGTGCTCAACCAGGTGCCGCTCAATTCCGGCGACGACTACGGGTACTACACGAACAATTATTCGTATTACAGCGAGGGAAGCGGCAGGCGCCGGCGGTCAGCCGCGAAGCCCAAGTCACCCGACCGCGGTGGGGATGAGCTGAAGCTCAGCTGAAGCCGCCGGAGCGGCGGATTCAGCCGGAGCAGGGGGCAAGGAGCAGGCGGCAGGAAGGGAAAGGCCCATGGGCCGGCATCGCGCCGCGGGTTGGCTGGCTACCTCCCTTTTCGCGCCCTGCAGGGCGGGGATGCATGCTTGCCCCTGCTCCCTGCACCTTGCGCCCGCAAATTTTGCCGACGGCAAACCGGTGGTAAAATAAGCAGTTGACGAAGCCGGGCCGCGGCCTAGTTCTGACACCCTGTTTTTGCGGGCGTAGCTCAGTTGGTAGAGCACTACCTTGCCAAGGTAGACGTCGAGAGTTCGAGTCTCTTCGCCCGCTCCATTTCAATCAGACCCTCGGAGGCGACTCCGGGGGTCTTTTTGCGTCTAACTGCGACAGGGGAGGGGGCTTGCATAAGTTGGGCTAGTTGACCGGTTGCGACAGGCGGCGGCTCAAAAAGACGGCCTGCGACCAGAGCCGCTGGAATGCGGGGCCGTCGAATGGCGTGACGCGGGTGAATTTGAACCCATGCAATGCGGCTTGGGACTATCGGACGCACGTTTGAGTTGTTAGTCCCGCGCGCTTTTCCCGTACCGGTTTCACGGTAGGCGCATCAACCGCTGGCGTACTAATGCGGTCCTCCACGTGTTGCGCAAGCGCGCCGGCTTCGAGAGCCAGAAGGTCTGTCGCGCTCGCTCGATGCGCAAGGGATTCTGCCGGAGTTCAGGTGAAGTGGTCAATCGACTGCCGGGGATCAGGGCAATCATCACCAAGCTCATTAGACGCTTGATGGCTGGACTGGGGCCCGCACCATCAAATGGACTTTTTCTTGATCACTCATGTCTGCGGAAAACTTGCCTGAGCCTGCATCTACTTCTACCCGCCGTAAGGTCCGGGTTGCCCTTATCGGCGTGGGCAATTGCGCCTCGGCCCTCGTGCAGGGCGTCCATTTCTATCGCCACGCGGCCGAGGGTGAAGTCGTGCCGGGCCTCATGCACGTCAACCTGGGCGGCTACCATGTCAGCGACATTGAGTTCAGCGCGGCCTTCGACATCGACGCCAACAAGGTGGGCCAGGACCTCGCCGCGGCCATTGTCGCCGCCCCGAACAACACGATTCAGTTCGCCACCGTGCCCGCGACGGGGGTCACCGTGCAGCGTGGCAACACACTCGACGGGCTCGGGAAATACGTGGGCGAGCGGATCACCGAGGCGGCCGGCCCGGTCGCGGATGTGGCGCGGATTCTCCGGGAAACCCGCACCGATGTCGTCGTGTCCTACCTGCCCGTCGGCTCGGAGCTGGCGACCCAGTGGTATGTCGAGCAGGTGCTGGCGGCCGGCTGCGGCTTCGTCAATTGCATCCCGGTGTTCATCGCCTCGCAGCCAGGGTGGCAGCAGCGCTTCAGGGAGCGCGGGCTTCCCGTCATTGGGGACGACATCAAGTCCCAGGTTGGCGCGACCATCACGCACCGGACGCTGGTGAACCTGTTCCGCGAGCGCGGCGTGCGCCTGGACAAGACCTACCAGCTCAATTTCGGCGGCAACACCGACTTTCTCAACATGCTCGAGCGCGAGCGCCTCGCCTCGAAGAAGATCTCCAAGACCAATGCCGTGACGAGCCAGTTCGGCGCCCCGATGCCGGCCGACAACGTGCACGTGGGCCCGAGCGACTACGTGCCCTGGCTGCAGGACCGCAAGTGGTGCCACATTTACATGGAGGGAACCACCTTCGGCAACGTGCCGTTGAAATGCGAGGTGAAGCTCGAGGTCTGGGATTCACCCAATTCCGCCGGCGTGGTGATCGATGCCGTGCGCTGCATCAAACTCGCCCTGGACCGCGGCCTGGCCGGCCAGCTCGATGCCCCCTCCAGCTATTTCATGAAGTCGCCCCCGGTCCAATACACCGACCACGAGGCGCGTGAGCGCACGGCGGCCTTCATCCGCGGCGCGTGACCGGCCGGTAGTAGCGGGTGACGGGATCGAGCTCCGCATCCGGCCCGGTGTAACCGTAGGTGTGGGCCAGATATAAGGCCGGCTCCGCCGGCGCCGATGTCGGGACACCGAGGAAATCCACGGTTTGCGCCGGATAAAACCACCCGCGGGGGAAGGGCGCAGTGTCGCCGGGATTGGGGCTGTTGAGGATGGTGCGAAGTTTTCCGTCTTCCTCGATGAGGAAATAAATGTCGGCCTCCCATCCGCGATAACTGATGTAGAGCTTGGGTCCGCCGTGCCGGTGCGAGGTGTCGTGCAGCACGAACTCTCGGGGCAACCGCGGCGCGGCGGCCTTCAGTCGCGCATAAGCGCCGGCCGGCGCGGCGAAGTCCACGTCCCGGTCATGCGGCAGGATCCGGTGCTCGCGCCACCAGCCGAGCAGGGTGCCGTAACAGATCCAGTGTTCGGTGCCGCTGTCGCGCAGCCAAGCGTTGACCGTGCGGAAGAGCGTGGCGAGCGCCTCCGCTCGCGCCTGCCGGCCAGCCTCGCTCCAGGCGGTGTCGGCATAGCGCACATGGCGCACCAGCAGGCGGCCCTGCCGGCGGAGGTAATCCCAGTGGTGGACGAGCGACATGCGGCCGGAGTTGCGCAAATCACACCGAGCGGCCCAACGCCCGCAGTCGGATGATGGCCGACAGGTTGGCGAAGAGGGCGATCACGGCGAGCACCGCGACCAAGGCCGGACGGCCGGAATACCCGGCCAGAGGCAGGGCCGCGGCGAGGACCGATCCTCCCACCAGCCAGACCATCCGCTCGGCGCGCTTCATCCAGCCACGGGGTGGGGTGACCTGCAGGGCCTCCGCCTTCGCCGTCGAGTAGGTGATCATGAAACTGCCGAAGAGGGCGGCGAGGGTCAGCAACTGCAGCCCGGCCGTCCCGCGAAAAAAACAGACGAGACCCGCGAAGCAGAAAAATTCCACGTAGCGATCCAGCGTCGAGTCGAGCACGGCGCCGCGCCGCGAGGCGCTGCCCTGCAGGCGCGCCATGGCGCCGTCCATGCCATCCCCCAGGCCGCTCAGGGTCAGCATCCAGGCCGCCACCCCGAAGTGTCCGCCGGCGAGGCCAAGCCCCGCGGCCAGCCCGAGCAGCAGGGAAAGCCAGGAAACGGTGGTCGCCCCGAGACCCAGGCGCAGAGCCCCGCGGGCCAGCCGGTCAATCCACGCATAGCCCCAGTGCATGATCCGCTCGCCGAGGAACGATGTGCCACCCTCGCGGGTGACCCGCGCATGGCGCTGGTAGGGGCGCTGTAGCGCTGCCAGCAACAGGAGCAGCCCGCAGACGACCGGCAGCGCCAGTCCGGCCCACGCGTCGAGCGCGGTCATGACGACCCGGCCGCCGCGTTACGCCGCGCCTTGCGGGCTACGCGGTCGAAACTCCAGTTGAGCACCGGCGCGAGCACGCTGTGCAGCCAC
>CAIMAQ010000059.1 GCA_903839035.1 uncultured Opitutia bacterium | reverse complement strand
GCGGGTTTTTCCGGGAAGTTTCCGTCAGGGAACCCTCGCGGGGCCGAATTCCAGACCACGGGGGCTTTGGCCGAGGGAAATCGCCTGTGGCGATCAAAAATGGGGCGGTCAACGGGACTCGAACCAACTTTGGCGCCTGAAGCTAAGTTGCTAGAAAACGCGGACTTAGTTGAAGGTTAATGTTTTCTGACCCACGTATGAGAGCAGGAAGATGCTGCGAATTGAAGCCAAAAACAGATTTTTGGGCAACCTTTGGGCAACCTGCTTGCGAAGGGATGCAACTAATGAGGCCTGACGTGCAAATCAGGGCAGCACCTGCTTCCCGTTCCGCTGGGCCGCGAAGGACGTGAAGCCATGCTCCAACGCATACTGCACGAGCTTTAACGAGCTGGAGACATTAAGTTTTCTCAAGATGTGGCTGCGGTGGGTCTGTGCAGTGTTCGGCGAGATGCCGAGCTGTTGGGCAATATCCTCATCGGAGAGGGACTGCCCAATCAGGACCAGTACTGCGCACTCTCGGGACGAGAGAATCTTTGAGAAGTGCTGATCGCTCGCCCGCGCCCGCTGCGCCTCTTGATAGGCTTGGGAGTAGAAGTGTTCCCCGCGGAGCACGGCGGCGAATGCCCGCCGCAATACCCCCAGGCTTTGGGTCCCCTTGTCGACGAAGGCGTCTGCACCGGACTGCTCGACACGAAACAGAGTGTAATCATCGCAATGGGCCGAGAGTATCAGCACCCGCGTGGAGGGCCTGCGTTCCTTCGTGAATCGCACGACTTCAAATCCATCGCCATCCGCTAGACGCCAGTCGAGCAGTACGCAGTCAGGCTGGGTCTTGCGAATAAGCCCTATTGCATCGCGCCCGCTGACTGCCACTCCGGCGACCTGCGCACCGAGTTCGTTCACGCAGAATTTTCGCAGCACCTCCCGGAACATCAGATGGTCCTCGACGACGACGATGCGCATGGTCGGCGAGGATGGCGTTGAAACCGAAGGGCCGCGAACCGGTAGGATAAATTTACTGGATTCTTACATTTTAATTACATGACCCCATCTTACTGTGGGAAAAGACCATGATACTTAAATCTAAGTATAGGTCGGAACGCCCGGAAAAGGGAGTTTTAGCTGCTAATTGCCGGGGTTTCCACGGGTTTTCATCGATACATAAATCCAAGTAGCCGCGAGACTTGATCGTGGCGGAAAAAGTGTCCGGAGTCTCGGCTGCGGGGTCCCTGTGCAAATCTGACGCCGCTATCTTTCCCCAACCCCAGCACTCAATTTTCCGCCACGGAAAAATTACCCACGCCTGCATGGATGCGCCTCACGACGCGGCCAGGCGGACGGACCCAGACCCACCACGCGTATGAAAATACTTCATCCTGTTGCCGCTTGGTTGCTTAGTTCGGCCATCGGCTGGATTTCACTCAGTGCGCAGAGTGCGCCCGCGGCGGCGCCAGCGGCTTCCGCGCCAGCAACCACGTCACCCGCCGCCGCGACCTCGACCGACCAGACCCTGCCTCCGACCGCTGCTTCCACACCGGCTGATCCGGCAGCCGCGGCGCAGGCTCTGGCGCTCTCGCAGACGAGCGAGGCCATGACCCTCCTGAGCGTCGCTGAATCAGGCGACCGAAGCCAGTCGAGCAGGCTGACGACACTCGTCAACACCCTGCGGGGTGATGCCGACCTCCCGGAATATGACCGCTACGTACTCGTCGCGCGCGCCGCCGCGCTGGACCTGAAACCCACCGGCAAGGACCGGAAGGCGAAGTTCGCGGCTTACGCCGACCTCGCTCGAAAGTTGATCGCGGAATTCCCGAACCAGACAGAGCCATATGCCTCACTCCTCGCGCTGGCCGAAGATTCGCCCGAGACCGGCGCCGCCGGGCCGCTCGCGATTGAGCTGATGGATTCCAAGGCCCCGGATGCGATCAAGGCCGCGGCCAGCCGCATCCTGGATCGTGAGGCCATGGTGGGTACCCCGCTCGATCTTGCAGCCACTTCCAGCACGGGTCAGCCGCTGACCCTGTCGAAATTCCGCGGCAAGGTGGTTGTGCTCTACACGTGGACCGGCCGGGCCACTGGCTCCTCTGGGTGGGTTCAGCGCCTGATCGCCCAGGGCAACACCCAGGTGGTCTTTGTGGGTTTGAACCTCGATGCGGATTCGGCGGCCGCGCAGGCGCAAATGGCGAAGGTCGCGCCTGACTCCATCCAGATTTACGATCCAACCGGGCCGGATGGAGCAATCGCAACTGCGCTCCACCTGACCCGCTGTCCCTCGATCTACCTGATTGATCGCAGTGGCATTCTGCAGGACGTGCACGGCTTGGACCAGTTCAAGGACAAGCTCACCAAACTAGTGGGAGGGACCGGAAAATGAAAACGCTCATCCGATTCGCCGCCCTCCTTCTCCTCGGCGTCGTCCTGTCCTTGTGCTAACTACCAGATCATAGACACGAACTAACGGGCCAATTGGGTAACACTCCAATGAAAACAGGAGTGTTACCATGGACGAGAAAGAGTCAGTCGAAAAGACCGTGAAACGCGGGGGCCGAACCGGCCCCCGCCGCAAGCGCTACACCTACGAGGAGAAGCTGCGAGCGGTGAAGCTCCACCTTGAAGAGGGCTTCAAGGTGGAGCTGGTGAGTGAGGAAACAGGTGTCAGCACGAGCTCGCTGGGGGCGTGGCTGAGGGATTACCGCCAGCACGGGGAGCTGGGGCTCAAGCGGGAGTCGTCGCCCCGGCCGGGACGACGACACCCGGGCGCGGTGAAACAGAAGATCGTGGAACTGAAGCGAGGAAACCCCTTCTTTGGGGTGAAACGGATCGCCGACGGCTTGCGCCGGTGGTTCTTCCTCGAGGCGAGCCCGGAGACCGTCCGTAAGACGCTCCACGAGGCGGACCTCATGAACGGTCGGGTGAAGGCCCGCCGCAACCTGGTGCGTCCGCGGCATTTTGAGCGGGCGACGCCGAACCAGATGTGGCAGTCGGACATCTTCACGTTCCGATTGGGCGGCAAGTACGCCTACGCCGTCGCGTTCCTGGACGACTACTCGCGCTATGTCGTGAACCTGGACCTGTACCGCAGCCCGACGGCGGAGGCGGTGATCGAGACGTACCGCGTCGCGGTCGGGGAATAGTACCTCGTGCCGTAATAGCGTACCCTTGAAGCAGTCTCCAATTCGGGCCGCAAGTGCGACCCGTCCGGACTATTCAAGGTCCAGCCAGGCGCTCGGGACTTGGCTCCGACTCCATGTCCTTTCCCGTGGTTTGGTCCCTAATAAATGCCCCCGCGCTTCGTCAGGGTTCAACCGATGAACGACAAGCTACTGCGCGGGATCGAGCGGGCCCGCGCCATGCGCGGATGGGCCAAGAAGAAAGGCGGCTTTGCCTCCACGCCCGACGGTTTTGACCGGCGCGACTCGCTCACCCTCGCGAGTCTGGTCGATCATTGGCTGGGCCGACTGGAAGTACGGGCCTACTCGCCTCAAACCATCGCGGCCCGGGTGTGGGCTCTCCGCTCATTTCTGACCTGGGCGCAGGCGAAGGGGCTGCACCGACCCGGAAAGGTGGACAAACCGTTGCTGGAGGACTTCCAGGACTGGCTATGGGCCTATCGCAAGGACGACGGTCAGCCGCTCGCCATCGCGACCCAGCGCAGCCATCTCGGCGCGCTGCAGGCGTTCTTTGCGTGGGCTTGCCGCGAAAATGTCCTGCCCGCCAATCCCGCTGCCGATCTCGACTTGCCCAGAAAACCACCGCGCGGCTTGCCCTGCACACTCTCGCAGGGAGAGGTTGAGACAATCCTCGCGGTGCCGGATGTGACTGATCCCCTCGGCGTGCGCGACCGGGCGATCCTGGAGACTCTTTACGGCACGGGTCTGCGCCGGCGGGAAATGGTCAACTTGGACGTAGGCGATGTGGACCGCGAACGCGGCGTTGTGCTGGTGCGCCGGGGCAAGGGCGGGAAGACCCGGCTCGCTCCGCTGGGCGCCGCCGCGCTTACCTGGGTGGAGCGATATCTGAAAGAGTGCCGTCCGCTTCTGGAAGTGACCGGCACTGAACGCGCGTTGTTTATCTCGGGATACGGCGGGCGCCTGAATCCGCATTACCTCGGCAATTGGGTCCGCAGAACCATCGACCAAGCGCAGCTCGGCAAGACCGGCAGCTGCCATCTGTTTCGCCACGCCTGTGCCACCCATCTCATGGAAAACGGGGCGGACCTGCGCATGATCCAGGAGCTGCTCGGTCATGCCCGATTGGACACGACCCAGATTTACACCGCCGTCTCGATCACGCAGTTGCGTGAAGTGCATGCCAGGTGCCATCCGCACGGGCTGGCGAAGTATGCTCCGGAGCAGTCACTCGCTGCATCCTAGGGTCTCTGAAATCCGAGTCGGGGATGGTGAGACACGAGGACGAAGAGGACGAGTCGGTCATGCCATTTCTTCGTGAAGCATTTTTGAAGGAGCTTTTCAAAGTCGGTGGGGTTGAGGACGTGGGGTTTGACGAACGGAACCGTGGGACGGTCGATCTTCACCAAGGGATTCGTCACCACGTAGTCCCTCCGCACCGCAAAGTTGAACAACACGCTGAGGTTGGTGAGGAGGTTCCGTTTGGTGATGGGTCGGACGTGCTTGTTTTGGACGTAGATGTAGTCCGAGATTTCTTGCCGTGTGATTTCCGCCATCCGTCGGTCCCCTCCGATGTATTTCATGAAGTGACCGAATGAATATCTCATCGCTGAGTCGTAGAGTTGGGAGCGACCGATCTGCTTCTTCTCGGCCAAGAACTCCGTCGCCACGTCGGCCAGTTTCTTGTCGGACTGGCTGACCTTGGTGGTGAGGTAATACGTGACCACGTCCGTCAGGGACGTTTTCACGGGCCGAAGCCGTTCAAGGTTGTAAAGGATCTCAGCCTTCCGGTCCCATAGCTCACCGATGGGGAGGGGTGTCTTGTTTCGTTCCTCCACGAACTTCACAGCGTCCGAACGCTGCACGAAGAACCGTCGTTGTCTCCGCTGGTCTCCTTGCTTCCCGAGATAGACGGAATACCCGACGACATTTCCGTTACGCTTTTGAGCTGAGATAGATGGCACAGAAACTGGACCAGATTTCCCCGTCGGGGAGTCAATGGCGTTCGTGCCAACCTCGGTGCCAACCTGTGACCGGCTTGGGTCGGATGATTAGCCGCCAAACCACCTGTCCAACAACCTCTGTTTCACCTCTGAAAACCGATAAAATGGGGCGGCCAACGGGACTCGAACCCGCGACCCCTAGATTCACAATCTAGTGCTCTAACCAACTGAGCTATGACCGCCGTAAAGAGCCGGGAAACTTCACGAGCGGCTCGGGTACTGTCAATCCCTTCCGCGGGAAGGGCCACGGGTGGCAGGTGGGGTGGGTGGCGACCAATCGGTAATTCGGACGGAAACTCAAATTGCAAATCTCCCCCGACCGGCGGGCGCGGGTGGCTTGCGGGACTTGATTGGGCTCCGATCGCTCACGTCGGATCCTTCCCCGTGCAGGTACGCCGGGCGCTTTGCCGTTGCTCCACGGGGGACGTGTTTCAGGCTGGCGGACGCCATGCCGCGTCTGCGTCTCCTTACCTTCAACATCGCGCATGGCCGCGGGCTCAACCCCATCCAGGGCCTGACTTCGGGCCAAAAGCTGAAGAACAACCTGCGGAAGATCGCGAAGCTGATTGTGAAGCTGCAGCCGGACATCGTGGCGCTGCAGGAAATCGACGAGCGTTCACGCTGGGCGGGGAATTTCGACCATCTCGAGTACCTGCGGCTGCACGCCGGCTTTCCCCATGCTGTTTTCGGCATCAACACGCGCCGGAAGGGCCTGCTCAACCTCTGCTATGGCAACGCACTGCTGTCGCGGCACCCGATCCTGGCGACCGAAACCGTGGTCTTCGGGCTGCGCACGGTGGGTGAAAAGGGGTTCCTCTTTGCGGAGTTCGACGTCGGTGGGCGGATCGTGCCGATCGTCAACATCCACCTGCACTTTGGCTCGCGCGAGCACCGCATCCGGCAGATCGGCCGGCTGCTGGCGTGGCTGCGCGAGAAACTCCGCGAGCGCGGGCCGCACTGGGTCCTGCCACCGATCATCTGCGGGGACTTCAACAATCCCGGGCACAGCCCCGACGCGACCGCGGCCCTGCTCAGCCATCTCTCGGATTACGCCGACTACGTGCTGCACCCGCGCAAGGGAAAGACGTTCCCCTCGCCGCTGCCGCAGCGTCTGCTCGACTTCGTACTCCTGCCGCCGCCCTGCGGCAGGGTGCACAGCGAGGTCCTGCGCGTGATGTTGTCCGATCACCGCCCCGTACTGGTGGATTTCGATCTGGTGTAGGCCGGCGGTATTTCCAAACCCGTGTCACAGCTGACATGGAGAATCCACGGAGCCTGCTAGTTGGCGGGCTCATTCGCGGCAAAACCCCGTTGGTTTTCGACGGTGGGCCGGGTCTGAAAACGACAATTGCACCGCGGCGCGAATGCCTCTGAGCTAAACCCTCGCATGTCCCGCCTCGCCTCCGCTTTTGCCCGGGCCAAAGCCCAAAACCGCGCCGCCTTCATCGGCTACGTGTGCGCCGGCGACCCTGATTTCGAGACCTCGCTCGCCGTCTGCCGCACACTGCTCGGCCGGGGCGTAGACATCCTCGAGCTCGGCGTGCCTTTTTCCGATCCGCTGGCAGACGGCCTGACCAACCAGCTGGCCGCCCAGCGGGCGCTGGAGGGCGGCATGAACGCCGCGCGCGTCCTCGAGCTGGTGCGCCACCTGCGCGCCGAGTTTCCCGACGCGCCGCTTGTGTTCTACACGTATTACAACCTGGTGTTCGCGAATGGCGTGGACGCCTATGTCCGGGCCGCGGCGGACGCGGGCCTGGACGGGATGCTGACCCTGGATCTCCCGCCGGAGGAGGCGGGTGAGGTGATGACGGCGGCCAAAAAACACGGGCTCGACACGGTGTTCATCATCGCGCCGACCACGCCGGATGCGCGCATCCCGGTGATCGCGGCGGCGACGACCGGTTTCATTTATTACGTCTCGCGTGAGGGGGTCACTGGCGTGCGGAAGGATGCCGCGACAAACATTCCCGAGGCCGTGGCCCGCATCCGGGCGCACACCCGGCTGCCCGTCGCGGTCGGGTTTGGCATCTCCACCCGGTCGCAAGTCGCCCAGGTCGCCGCGCAGGCGGACGGTGTCGTCGTGGGCAGCGCCCTGGTCAACTGCATCCGGGAAAATCTCGGGGCGCCGGATAAAATGACCGCCCGGCTTGCCGCGGTGACGGCCGACCTCGCGGCGGGGACGCACCGCTGACATGACGGCTTGCCCCCTCCGGACGGGGCGCTAACCCTGCCACCATGGCCAAGATCCTCGTCACGGGTGCCGCCGGCTTCATCGGCAGCCACACGACCGATTGCCTGCTGGGCGAGGGGCATGTGGTCGTCGGCGTGGATAATTTCCGGACCGGGCGGAAGGAAAATCTCGCGACCGCGCTGCGCTCGCCGGCGTTTGCCCTGCAGGTGAAGGACGTGGCGGCTCCCGGCGTGCTCGCGGCCCTCGTGGCCGCGGAACGGCCCGACGCCATCATCCATCTGGCGGCGCTGGTGAGCGTGCAGGAAAGCATCGCCAACCCGGAGCTGAATTTCTCCCTCAACATCCTGGCCAGCCAGCTCGTCGCCGAGGCGGCGCGGCTGCATGGCGTGGGCCGGGTGGTCTTTGCCTCCTCGGCCGCGATCTACGGTGATGCGACCGAGCGGCCGATCCGCGAGTCGGCGGAAAAACGCCCGGTCAGTCCCTATGGCGCGGCAAAACTCGCGTCCGAGGACCTGCTGCTCGGTCACGGCGCCTGCTACGGTTTCACCGTGCGCTGTCAGCGGTACTTCAACGTCTTCGGGACACGGCAGGATCCCGCCTCGCCTTACTCGGGTGTCATCTCGATCTTTGCCCGCAATTACCGTGAGGGAAAACCCGTGACGCTTTACGGCGACGGCCGCCAGACGCGCGATTTCATCGCGGTGCGTGACGTGGCCCGCGCGAATGCGCTGGCGGCGACCAAGCCCGGGCTCGCTTCCGGCGCCGCGAACATCTGCACCGGCCGGGCGACCTCGCTGCTGGAACTCGCCGGGATTTTCTCCGCCGCCCATCCCGGCGTGGGCGCACCTGAGCACCGGCCGGCGCGGGCCGGGGACATCCTGCACTCGCTGGGCGATCCCGCGGCGGCGGTGGAAGCGCTGGGCTTCATCGCGCGCACCGGCGTCGCCGCGGGGCTGGCCGAACTGATTTCCGGACCTCTGGTCCCCGTGCTCCCATGAAACGACGCATCCTCCTCATTGACGACGACCGGCTGCAATTCCGGCTCACGCAGGCGCATTTCAAGAATTTCCGCGGGGAGTCGTTCGACCTCGACTGGGCCGAGACGTACGAGGAGGGGCTGGCGCAGCTCCTCGAGGGCAAACACGCCGCGTGCCTGCTGGATTACCAGCTCGGGGAGCGCAACGGCCTGGAACTCATCCGCGAGGCGGTGGCGGGCGGCTCGCACACGCCGATCGTATTCCTGACGGCGGAGTCCTCCGAGCGAATCGATATCGAGGCGATGAATGCCGGCGCGCTCGACTACCTGGTGAAGGGCGAAATTTCCTCGCATAGCCTGGAGCGCTCGCTGCGTTACGCCCTGAAGCTGGCCGAGACGCTCGAGGCGCTGCGGCAACTGGCGACGCGCGACCAGCTGACCGGCATGCTGAACCGCCGCGAATTTGACCGCATCCTCGCAGAGGAAGAGGAGCGCTCCCGGCGATTCGGTCACCCGTTCTCGCTGGTGATGCTGGACATCGACCATTTCAAGTCCGTCAACGACACGCACGGCCATCAGGTGGGCGACCTCGTGCTGCAGGCGGTGGCCGCCCGGGTGTCGGGCGGGTTGCGCACGGTGGATCGCGCGGCGCGCTTCGGCGGTGAGGAATTCGCGCTGATCATCATGCAGGCGGACCGCTCGGCCGCCATGGAGACGGCGCGGCGCGCGTGTGCCGCGGTGGCGAGCGCCCCGATTCCGATCGGGCCGGACCTAGCGCTCAAGATCACGGTCAGCGCAGGGGCGGCCGAGATGCCGGCCAATGCCAGCACCGGCGCCGAGCTGGTGGCGGCGGCGGACAAGGCACTGTACGCGGCCAAGTCGCGCGGGCGGAACCGCGCGGTGGCGTTCAGCGATCTGTGACCGGGGCCGGCGCGCGCACGCGCAGGCTGGCGGGACGGATGCAGAATTCAACTCGCCGGCCCGCGGGGTGGGTCTCGCCGTCGGTGTGACGAGTCCGGGCGCGGACCGCTCGACCACAAAACGCTCCGCGCGCAGGTGCAGCACATCCCCACGCATGACCGAATGAGCCGGTAAACAGACGGGTGATCACGGGGCCGGCCGGCCGGACTAAGACTGGAGGGAGCGCCGTGAGATCGAGCAGGCCATCGTCCACGCGGGCATCCCGGGCGGCGGCCAAGGCCTGCACGCGGGGGTTGACTCGGGCCGCGCGGCGGAGCGGGGATTAACGATGAAACAGGTCTGCACCGACGGGGCGAGCGCCGAGCGGATAGTTCGCCTCGCGCGGCGGGGCAAAGATGTTTTGGGTGAGGTATGATGAAACCCACGATTCAGGTCCTGACCGGCTGTACCGCCGTCGGAAAAACGGAATGGGCCCTGCGCTGGGCGGAGGCGCGGGGCGCCGAGATTGTGTCGTGCGACTCGCTGCTGTTTTACCGCGGTATGAACCGCGGCACCGCGAAACCGACGGCCGCGGAGCAGGCGCGCGTGCCGCACCACCTGATCGACATTTGCGGCGTAGGTGACCGGATGGATGTCACCTATTATGTGACGAAGGCGCGGACGGCGGTGGAGGAAATTTTGATGCGCGGCCGGCCGGTGCTGGTGGTGGGTGGCAGCGGATTTTACCTGAAGAGCTTCTTTGCACCCGTGGCGGACGAGGTGGCGGTGTCCGCGGCGTTGCGGGCGGAAGTAGCCTCATTGGGGCTGGCGGCGGCGGTGGCCCGGCTGCACACGCTCAACCCGGCAGGGCTCGGCGCGCTGGACACGGCGAATCCGCGGCGGGTCACCCGCGCGCTGGAGCGCTGCCTCGCGTCGGGGCGGACGCTGGCGGCATTGGCCGAGGAATTTGCCCGGTTGCCGGGGCCTTTCGCCGGCTGGGCGGTGGAACTGACCCGGATCGAGCGGCCCCCGGCGGAATTGGACCAACGAATCGAAGCCCGGGTGGCGGCGATGCTGCGCGACGGGCTGGTGGCAGAGGTGAAGCAGCTGTGCGCGGACGGATTGCGGGAGAACCCGAGTGCGGCGCGCGCGATTGGCTACCGGGAGACGATTGATTTTCTCGACGGGAATCTGGCGGAGGCGGAACTGGCGGGCGTGATTGCGCAGAATACGCGGGCGCTGGTGAAGAAGCAGCGCACGTGGTTTCGCACCCAGCTGCCCCCGCACCGGGAGGTGAAGGCGGATGGGCTCACGCTGGAGCGGCTGTTCGGCGCGTGAGGGTTTCGGGTGAGGTGGCGACTTGGCCGTGTCTCAGTCTAAACCGCGGCGAGGGCGCCGCGACTGCAACTGCCCGAGCAACGCGTGGGGAACCGCGCGTTTTACACTGCGCTCAGTCGGCGAGGGCGATGTGGAAGCGGTCGATCGAGGAGCCGTCCAGCTGGTGCAGGTTGGCGACGGCGATGCGCAGGTTGACCTTGGCGGAGAGTTCGTTGACGCGGGCAGTCTCGAGGTCGGTCTGGGACTGCAGCACGTCGCGGCTGGTGGAGAGACCGGCGTCGAACTTGGCCTTTTGGAGTTCGTACTGTTTCTCGGCGAGCTCGGTGGTCTTGGCGGATATCTGGACGCTCTCGATATTGGTGGAGACGGCGAGGACGGCGGCGCGGACCTGGACGAGCAGGTTCTGCTCGATGGACTGGAGTTGGGCCTGTTCCTGGTGGAGGTTGTTGAGGGCGATGCGGGCGCGGGCGCGGTCGGCGCGCAGGCCCCATGGCACGCTGAGGGAAAGGTCGGCCTGCCAGTTGTAATTGTCCCCGGTCTTGAGGTTGTCGATCGAGCTGTTGGTCGAGCGGTCGGTGCCGTTGAAGCCGAGGGCGGCATCGGCGTTCAGCGTCGGGAGGCGGCCGTTGTTGGCGACATAGACGGCGAGTTCGAGCTGCTTGATGGTCGACTGGGCGGCGACGTAGGTGGGCTGCAGGTCGCGGGCGTGATTGAAGGCGTCCTCGATGGATGGGGCGGGGTCGTAGTAGGCACTGAAGCTGACCGGCCCGGGAGGCGTGGTGAATTCGAACTGGCCGGTCAGGGCGAGGAGGTTGTCCTCGCTGTTGCGCACCTGCTGCTGGGCGAGCACGACACCGTTTTGGGCGGTGGCGACGCCGACCTCGGCCGTGAGCACGTCCAGGTCAGTGGCGACGCCGGTGTTCTTCCTGACCTTGTTCTCGTCGTACAGCTTTTGCGCGAGCTCGAGACTGCGCTGCTTGACGGCCCGCTGGCCGCGGGCGAAGGCGAGGGTGTAGTAGGCGGCCTCGGTGTCGCGGACGGCCTGGAGGACGCTGCCCTTGTAGTTGAGGTTCGCGATGGTGATGCCGAGCTTGGCGTTCTCGATCGAGGCACGATTGACCTTGGTGCCGGCGCCCTTGAGCAGGGGCTGGGTGGCGGAGAGGGAGATGTCGCTGTTGTAGGAAGGATTGAGGGTGGTGGAGGGCAGGTTGTTGCCGCTGCGCAGGACGCTGGCGCTCAGGCTGACGGCCGCACCGGTCTGGATGGTCTGGTTGACGCCAACCCGGATGTCGGTCTGGTCTTGCCGGTAGCTCGAGCTCGTGCTGGTGCCGGGGGAATTGTTGAAGGACGTCACACCCTGCGTGTGCGTGCGCTGGCCGATCGCGGTGAAGGTCGGGTCAAAGCCAGCCTTTGAGATCACGAGGTTTTCCTGGGCGTTGGCGGTGTTGAAGCCCTGGACGCGGAGGTTGAAGTTTTTCTGGAGGACCCGGTTGATGCATTCCTCGAGGGACAGGTCCGGCCCGGCGACGACCGGGGCGGAGGTGGCGGCGGGGAGGTCGGCCGGGGTGGGCGCGGGGGCCGGGGCCGGTTCCTGAGCCGGCAGGCGGGTAAGCGCGGCTAGGCAGAGTGAGGACAGGAGGACGCGGGCGGTGAGGCGGGACATGTTGGAAAGGACGTGGACGGGAAGTGAAAAGGAGAACACGGCAAGTGTCGAAAAGTTACGGTGATTCAAACCATTGGGTCAGCCGGAGACGATGACCGGCTGAGCCGTGAGACGGGCGGCGGGGCCAAAGTTTCCCCGGACGGAAGGAATGGGGGACGGGACGGATGGCGCCATGGCGCGTTGAACTACCGGTCGCCGCGCGGCAGTTCGAGGCGAATTGAGTCGAGCGGTCCGCGGCGGGGATGAACGGTTGGCGCGCGACGGCGCCAAGGGTTCACTTGACCGGCGGCTCGGACTTCTTGAGTTCCTGCTCGACCATCGCGGCCAGGTAGGAACTGGTGCCGATGCGGGCGTTGACGGCGGCGAGCTGGGTCCGCATCGCGGCGAAGGCGGAGCCGGACTCGCTGAGGTCGGGCAGTTTCTTGTCCACGGCGTAGATGAGGACGCCCTGGTCCTTGACGATGCTCATGTCCGAGACCGAGCCCTTGGCCAGACGATCAAGCGCACCGAGGACGGAGCCATCGGCTTCCTTCGGGGGGGTGCGGCGGGAAAAGGGCGGGAGGACCTTGGCGGTGAGCTGGGTGGACGTGGCGTTGCCGGCGGCGGCCACGGCGACCTCGAAGGTGTCGCCCGCCTTGAGCCGGGTTTCAATCTGGCTGCGGATGAGGCGGCCGGTTTCGACGAAGCGTTTGCGCTTCTCGTGGTCGGTGGAGTCGGCGGCGACCTTGGCGCGCACCTCGGTGAGCAGCGGCTGGCGCGGGGGCAGGGTGCCCTTCCAGAACAGCACCACGGCGCCGTCGGGCGCGCCGAGGGCATCGGAGTAGGAGCGGCTCTCGCCGAGCTTGAACGCCTCGGCGGCGATCTCGGGCGAACCGCCGAGTTCGGCGGGGCCTTCCTCGCGGGTGAACGGGGCGAGCGGCTTCAGGGTGACGTGCTGGGCGGCCAGGAGGGCGTCGAAGGCGGGGGAACCGGCGGCGATCTTGCCTTCGTAGAGCGCGAACGAGAGGTCGGAGGCGACCTTGGCGGCGATGCGCTGGGCGCGCTCGAGCTTCAGGGCCAGCTCCACCTGCGGGCGGACGGCGGTGTAGTCGGCGGCCGGGTCGGCCTTGGCGCCGGCCTTGGCCGCGGGATTGGGCCAGCGGGCGGGATTGGCGGCGTAGGCGGAACGGACCTCAGACTCGGTCACACTGACGCTGCCGGTGTAGGCGGTGGAGGGAAAGAAGGCGGCGGCGACAGAGATACGGGCCGGGACGGTGTAGCGGAAGGAGTTTTCCTCGTAAAATTTAGCAAGGGCCAGGTCCGAGACCGAGAGGGAGGGAGCGTAGCTCGCGTAGTCGGCAGTGGCGACCCCGAGCGTCCAGACGGAGTCGGCGCGGTCGAGCTGGGTCTTCACATCGGCCGGCAGCACATAGCCCGGGCCGGCGATGACCTGCTTGACTTTCTCGGTGCGGACATCGTCGGCGAGCACGCGGCGGACGACGGCCTCGGTGAGGCGGGGGTTGGCCTTGAGGGAGTCGCGGAAGGATTCGTAGCGCTTGGCGTCAAACTGACCGTCTTCGCCCGCGAAAGCGCGGAGGCCCTTAATGAAATCGGTAATTTCCTGGTTGGTCGTGGCCGGGAGATTGAACTGGTCGGCGAGGGCGAGGGCGGCGGCGCGCTGGAGCGCGTAGTTCTGGAGATCGGCGTTTTCGAGGGAGCTGTAGCCGGTTTGGAGGGTGGCGCTCAGGTTGGCGTCGCCAAAGAGGCGGGCCTGGTCGTCCGAGGAGCTCAGGTTATAGCCAAAAAACTCCCGGGTGAGAGCGGCTCGCTGGCCGGTGCCGCGGCCGACGTTCGAGCCGGAGAAGGCGATGATGAACGAGATAATCGTGGCGAGCAGCACCAGGCCGAAAACAATGCGGAAGTGGTGCTGAAAGTAGCGTTGAATCCAGGAGATCATGGAGGGAAAACCGGCGACGCTAGGTCGCCGGCGGTGTGAGGCAAGGGCGAAGTGGCCCCTTAGCGGCGCGGCGGTTCGCCCATGGCAAACGGCGGCCGTGAGTCCTCAAACGCATGATCGGCAAAAAGCTGCTCTAGGCTCTTCTGAAAGAACTCCTGCTGGCCCAGTTTTTCCAGGGCTTGATTGTAATGCGGCAGGATGGGGTCGATGCGCTCCAGCACCGGGCCGAGGGGATCGTCGCCGATATGGTCCTCGAGGCGCTTGAAGTCGTGCAGGGTGATATGGCTCAGCGGCCGGCTGGGCTGGTAAACGGGGTCGGTGACGGGCGCGCCGGGGGCCGGGCGCAGGGCCGTGATGAGATGCATGTCGGCCAGGCGGTTGAGGCACTCGTTGAGCAGCTGGGCCGGGACCTTCACGAAGGTGCTGAGCTGGGAGGCGGAGATGGGCGGCAGGCAGGCGTGAAACCGCCGGCAGATGGTGAGGAACACGACCAGCGAAAGGCGCTCCCGCATCGCGTCGGTGAGGCTCTTCCACGCAGCCTGGCTGTTGCGGAACTGCACGTTCTGCAGGGCGTAGGTGAGCGCGCCGCCGATCAGCACGTAAAACCAGAAGATATAGAGGCCGAACATCAGGACCGGCAGGATGCCGAGCGACCCGTAGAGGCTTTTCTCCAGGTAGACGCGGCGCACATAGATTAGGGCGATGAAATTGTTCACCATCAGCAGCGCTGCGACGAGCAGGGCGCCGGTGAAGGCTACCCGCCAGAGGACCCGGGTGTTGGGGATCACGCGGTAAAACACCGTCAGCACCACGACCAGCAAGGTGAACGAAAACGCCGGCAGCGACCAGCGCAGCACCCGGAGCAGCTCAGTGCCGCCGGGGAGTTTCTCCATGAAGACGTTGATGAAGGCGCCGGCGCCCAGCAGGGCCACCGCCGCAAAGAACAGGACCGCGCCGAGGGTCAGGATCGTCCAATAGAAGACCACGCGCATCAGGAGTGAGCGGCCGAGGCGGACGCCCCAGATGTCATTGAAGGCGTCCTCGATCGACTTGAAGAGAAACAGGACGATCACGATGAGGGTAAGGGCGCCGAACACCCCGGCCGTGCTGGAGTGGGCGCCGGAAATGATGCCGTTAATGAGATCGACCAGCTTGGGGTCGACGGCGATCTGGGCTGAGGGCGTGCCATGACCGGTCGAGGCGTGGGCAGCGTCCGCGGCCTGCTGGCTGTTGAGGGTTTCCAGCTGGGCGAGCTGCGGGGCGGCGAGTTTGATCAAGTCGCTGAGCTTGTTGGCGACCAGATGGGGGTCGTTGTTCTGGCCCAGCATGAAGCCGCCGACGAGCACGCCGATGGCGATGAGCGGACCGAGGCCGAGGAGGGAGCTGAAGCTGAGGGCGGCGGCGCGGCTGGCGGCCTTGTTCTCGTTGAAGACGGTCCAGGTGATCGAGATGACGCGCAGGGTGGCGTAGAGCCAGCCGCGGGGCGAACGGTCCTTCAGGTGGGTGGTCGCCCAGATTTCCTTGCGGAAAAAATGGGCGATTGAGTGCCGGCGCTCGGCAAGGCTGGCCATGGGCGCGCGACGGGACTCAGGAAATCAGGAACCAAGAGACGGCACCGAGGCCCGCCAGGCCGAGGGCGGCCGCCACAAACACCGGCATGTAGCTCACAAAGATGGTGCAGGTGTAGAGGCCGAGCGAACCGCCGGCGAGGTAGAAGAGCGGCATCACCTGGCCGTTGGTCCAGAAGATGAACCCGATGAAACCCAGGCCGAGCGCGGCGCGGAAGCGGACAAAGGGATAGAGGCTGACGACGCCCAGCCCGAGCAGGGTGGCGAGCACCAGATCGATCGCCCCGATAAGTACCATGGGGTAGGGCAGCAGCTTCATCGGGTCCATCGCCATGACCGCATCCGACGCGGGGAGCAGTTCGCCGACGGCGCAGACCAGAAACATGAAGATGACCGCCCAGCGGCCGATGACGGCCGCGCGGGCCATCGCAATGGTGGGATCCTGGCGGCCAGCGGTTTCCGCGGTGCGGCCCTCGGCGGCGGCGAGCATCTCGTCCACCGTGATGGGAGGCGAGCTGTCGCCCTCCTCGTTCAACAGCGTGAGCTTGGCCTTGCTCTTGATCTTGAGTTTTTTCCGCTGGGGCAGGATCTGGCCCATGAGCTCCTCGTTGGAGCCGATGGCGCACCATTGCTCGGTGGTGGCGTCGTAAAAAAGGGTCTCGGCGGTCACCTGGCCGGTGTCTGCGAGCGAGACCAGCTGCTCCAGATTGAACGGACCGCGGGCCTCGGTCTCGGACTCGCTGCGGATGTAGATTTCCTCCATGGCTATGGGTCGAACTGTGGCTGTGGCCCGGAGGCGCAGCAAGAGTTTATTGGGCGCGGTGTTGCGCGGTTACATGCGCGTGAGGGTGCGCAGGCCGAGCAGGTTCAGGCCGGTCTCGAGCACCAGCAGTGTCCGCGCGCAGAGCAGCAGCCGGCGGGCGCGCACGGCGGGGTCGTCCACGGCGACCTTGTCGGCGCTGTAGAACGTGCTGAATTCTCCAGCCAGCTCGTAAAGGTAGAGGCTGAGGAAGTGGGGGCGGAGCGTCTCGGTGGCGATGCGAATGGCGTCGGCAAACTTGACGAGCTTGCGGGCGAGCATGAGCTCGGCGGGCGTCTCCAACGGGCTGGCCGCGGCCTCGATGGTCGCGTCGCCCGGGGTGACCCCGAGCTTGCGGAAGATCGAGTGGATGCGCGCGCCGGCGTAGAGCAGGTAGGCGGCGGTGTTGCCCTCGAGGGAGATCATCTTGTCCCAGGCAAAGACGTAGTCGCTGGAGCGGTTCTGGGAGAGGTCGGCGTATTGGACCGAGGCCACGCCGACGGTCTTCGCGATTTGGGCGCGCTCCTCGGCGGGGATGTCCGAGCTCCGTTCGCAGACCAGCGCGAGGGCCCGGGCCTCCGCTTCGTCGAGGAGTTGCTTGAGGCGGATGGTGCCGCCGTCGCGGGTGCGGAGCGCCTTGCCATCCTCGCCGGTCACCGCGCCGAAGGTCACGTGGTGGAGTTCCGGCAGCCGGTAATTTTTCCCGGCGAACCATTTGCCCACCGTCAGGAAGAGCTGCTCGAAGTGGTCGGCCTGGCGGTAGTCGGTAACGACGACGATGCCATCGGCCTTGAAATGCTCGAGCCGGTAGAGGGCGGTCGCCAAGTCCGTGGTGGCGTAATTGCTCGCGCCATCGGCCTTCCGCATGATGAACGGCTGGGTCTTAAACCGCGGGTGTTCCGGGTGGAAGACGACAAGCGCGCCCTGGCTTTCCTGGGCGATTCCGCTCTCCGTAAGTTCGCGGTAGATGCGCTCGACCTGGTCGTTGTAGAAACTTTCGCCGAGCATCACGTCGAACTTGATGCCGAGCTGGTCGTAAATCAGCTGGAACGCGGCGAGCGAGTCGCCGTTGATCTGGTGCCAGATGGCTAGGTTTTCCGGGTCGCCGTTCTGCAGTTTGACGAGTTCCGCCCGGGCCTGCTCCATGACGGTGGGATCGGCGTCGGCCGCCTCATTGCCCACCTTGTAAAGCCGCTCGAACTCCTCGAGGGGGTCGAGCGCGATGGCCGACTTGAGGGCGGCTTCATCCCGGGTGCGTGCCTGCTTGCAGGCCCAGATCAGCTTGCCGAACTGGGTGCCCCAGTCGCCAACGTGGTTGTCGCGGACGACCTTGGCGCCGTTGAAGTCCAGCAGGCGGCAAATGGCCTCGCCGATCACGGCCGAGCGCAGGTGGCCGACGTGCATCTGCTTCGCCGTGTTGGGCGAGCTGTAGTCCACGATCCAGGTCTGGCCCGACTTGGCGGTGCCGGCGCCGGCTTTCAGGTGGGCAGGCGAGTCGTAGGTGCGCAGCCAGTCGAGCAGGACGGCGGGTTTGAGGGTGAAATTGATGAAACCGGGGCCGGCGATGGCGACCTCGTAGGCGCTGGGCACCGCGGCGGGGAGGGCGGCCACGAGCTTTTCGGCGATGGCGCGAGGGTTGAGTTTGCGGGCCTTCGCGTAGCCGAGCACGCCGTTCGCCTGGAAATCACCATGGCGGGAATCGGCGGTGCGGACCTCGGGCGCGAAGCCGGCGACCTCAAGCCCCGCGGTGGACGCGGCGGACAGGAGGACCGCATCGAGGTCGGCGGCGAGATTGAAGGCGACGTGCATCGGCACACATTCCGGGCGGGGGCGGGGAGCGCGCAAGCGCGGAGTTGGGAATCGGAATGATGAGGGGAATCCCGGGTCGCGGACCCGGGCCACGACGGATTTCAAGGGCCGGGACACCGGCCGACCCGGGCAGTTTTGGCTCGACAAATTCCCGGGGGTAGGTGTGATGGCAAACTTTTCCGCGCCGCGGCACCCGCCCGTGGCAAACACCTTATCCTCATGAGCAAACGCAATATTCCCACCCGCCGGTTCATTAAACCTACCTTCGAATTTCTGATCGAAAAGAAGCGCGATGGCGGTGAGTTTACCCAGGAGGAGATTCGCTATATCATTGATAGCACGCTGGATGGAGAAATGCCCCAGCACCAGCTGTCGGCCCTGATGATGGCCATCTACTTTTCCAACATGTCGGCCCAGGAAACGGCTGACCTGACCGAGGAAATGATGCTTTCCGGCGAGGTCATCGACCTTTCGCACATCGCGAAGCCGAAGATCGACAAGTATTCCACCGGCGGGGTCGGCGACAAAACGTCCCTCGTCCTCGTCCCTCTGGCCATGGCCAGCGGTGTCGTGGTCCCGATGATGTGCGGCGTCGAGCACGACTACGTCATCAACACCCTCGACAAACTCGGCTGCTTCCACGGCTTCAAGAGCCACCAGACCATCGAGCAGTTCACGTCCCAGCTCGCCCGCATCGGCGGCGCGATCGTTGCCCAGAGCGAGGCCCTGGCCCCGGCGGACGCCAAATTCTACGCCCTCCGCAAGGAGACCGGCACCATCCCCAGCCTCCCGCTCATCACCGGCTCCGTGCTTTCCAAGAAGCTTGCCGAGGGCTCCGAGGGTCTCGTGATCGACGTGAAGTGGGGTAACGGCTCCTTCATCAAGGATCTCGAGCAGGCCAAGCAGCTCGCCCGCTCCATGACCCGCGTCGGCCGCTCCATGAAGCGCCGCTGCGTCGCGCTCGTGACGGACATGAACCAGCCGCTCGGTGACACCGTCGGCACCTCGCTCGAGGTCAAGGAAGCCATTGCGCTCCTTCAGGGCGGCGGTCCCGAGGACATGAAGGAACTCGTGCTGAAGCTCGGCATGGAGATCGTCCGTCTCGCCGGCGTGGCTGGCTCGACCCTCTCGGCCAAGCAGACCGTGCAGCGTCACCTGACCGACGGCTCGGCCCTCGCGAAGTTCAAGGACCTCGTGAAGGCGCAGGGCGGCGACACGACCTTCATCGACCACCCGGACAAGTTCCCGGCGGCGAAACACATCCGCAAGCTCCCCGCCCCGAAGCGCGGCTACGTGCACACCATCAACGCGGCGATGATCGCGCGCGGCGTGCACCTGCTCGGCGCCGGCCGGGAGACGCCGCATGACAAGCTCGACTACTCCGTCGGTGTTTCCGAGATCAAGAAGGTCGGCACGCAGGTGAAGCAGGGCGAGCCGCTCATGATGATCCATTACAACGACGAGGCGAAGCTCGAGCAGGCGCTCGACCACTTCAAGAACGCCTACCGTCTCGCGCCGAAGCGCCCGACGCCCCCGCCGCTCATCGTCGAGCGCGTGGCCTAAGGCTCGCGTTTCCCCACTTCAGCCCCGGCCGCAAGGCCGGGGCTTTTTTGCGGGCCGTAATCGGGCCCGTCGTAGGTCGGGGTTTATCCCCGATATCCGGATATCGGGCGTAAAGCCCGACCTACGTTTTCAGATTTCGCAGCCCGGCTGGCGTGGAAGAGAATCCGCAGGCGCGGTAAAAATCCGCCAGCCTTGGCTCGAAATCGACATGGAGCCACTCGACCCCGCGGCGACGCGCCTCCGTGGCGCAGGCTTCAATCAGCCGGCGGCCAATGCCCTTGCGCTGGTGTTCCGGTGCGACGGTGGGATCCAGGAGAAAGCCGTGGACGCCACCATCACCGATGACTTTCGCGAAGCCGATCAGCCGTGTACCGTCGAAGGCGCAGGCATAAAATAAGGCATGATCCAAGGGCGCAGGTTTGGTGTCCCCACGATTGGTCCACGCGCTGGCGAACAGCGTGTTGAGCTCCTCATCGCTGAGTGGCGAACAGCGTGTTGAGCTCCTCATCGCTGAGTGGCGGACAGAGGTTAAAGACAATTGCCAAGGGCTCGCCGGGTCTCAGGACTGCTTCAGTCTTAATTTCACCGCGATGCGCAGCGTGCCGCTCGTGCCGCGCTGGCGGATGGTGAGGCGGGGCTGGGTGTCGGCGTGACGGAGGCCGAAGCGGACGATTTCGCGGCGGAGCTCGTCAATCGCGCGGCGACCGGCGTTGATCAGGGGGAGCTGCTCGATAACGGCCTCGGTGCCGGCGGGGATCGTGATCTCCACGGTGCCGCGGCGGCCCTCGATGAGGACCTTGTCGCCTTCGCGGCGCATGGGGAGCGGCGTGGTCCAGTGGAAGATGACGCCTTCGCCTTTCTCCACGGCCCACTCGTCGGTGATGACCAACGTGTCGGGCGTGGGTGAGTCCCAGGTGCGCACCCATTTCTGGTACCAGCCTTCCCAACCGGCGGTGGCGTCCATCGTGGCGTGAAAGTGCGTGGCGTCGCCGCGACCGGTGGGCCGGATGTCGGCGTTGATGGGATTGGATGGTTTCGGGCGCAGCCCGGCCGACAGCGGCGTGAGCATGTTGTGGCGCTGGGCGGTCTTCAGCTCCTCGACGAGGGGGTTGCTGTAATCCACCACGCCGAAATCGAGGGCGAAACTGTCGCCCGCGAACTCGAGGACGAAGTTACCCTTGTCCTCGTGCGTGTGTCCGGCGCCGGCCTTGTTGCCCATGAGGAAGAGCTTCACGGACTCGCCGTGAAGCTGGCGGACGGAGCACATCATGCCGGTGTCGGGCATGTCCACGAACGCGCGCAGCGACGGGCCTTGGGCGGGGATGGTGGCGGCGAGGCTCATCGCGAGCAGGGAGGGCGCGGCGCCGGCGCCGGGGCGGTTGAGCTGCTTGTGGTACATCGTCACCCAATGGCTGTCGGGCATGAACGCCGCGAGGTAGGCGAGCGCCTCGGGGAAGATGTACATCGCGTCGCAGATCAAAATCGCGTCCTGCCCGTCGTTGGTCGAGTAGAGCATCTCGGCCAGCAGCGCGGTTTTCTTCATCTGCGCGGGCATGATGTCCTGGAGCGACTTGCCCCGGGCGCGGGCGTAGAGGTGGAGGGCGACGAACGCTTGCCGAGCGACCCAGGTGAAATAGGTCGGGCCCTCGACGTAGCCACCGTCGGGCTGGAGGCAGCGGTTGAGGTTTTCGAGGAGGTCGTTGAGGGCGAGTTCCGTGTAGGGGGCGACGCGCGACGACTCGGGCCTGGGGTGGTTTTCAGAGCGCGCCGGCATGGTGCGCTCGAGCAGGAGGTAGCCGAGGATCCGGCCGGGAGCGAACCACGCGAGCTGGTTGCAGTGGAAGATGTACTCCCACCACCACGTGCCGAAGTTCATGTTGCCGATGCCGTCCTCGGCGATGCGGCGGAGGATGAGCTGGCGGCCGAGTTCGGTGAACCATTCCCCGCAGAGGTCGAGGATGAGAGCGCACTCGAACACGCAGACGCACTGCACAAACGGGCGCTGCTCCCACGTGCTGCCGGGCATGAAGCACACGAAGTTGTCGTCCCAGCGCTCGCAGTGCGCGATGCTGAGGGCGTAGCGCGCCGCGAGCCGGCACAGGGCCTTGTCCTTGAGCAACAGGCCGGCCTGGGCGGCGTTGGCGCCGTGGATCATGATGACCTTGCCATGGTCCCGCTCGCGGCGGAGCGAGTTGGAATTCCACATGTTCACATACTGCCCGATGAGGCTTTCGGGCCGGATGGCCCGGGCGTCGGCTGCGGCCTCGCGCATGGCGTCGGCGGTGGGCGATGCGGCGAACTTCGCGCGGACGGTATCGAGTTCCTCGGCCGTGAGCAGGAGGCCGTGGGTGGGTTTGAACGCGGGCTCGAAGCTTTCGGGCTGCAAATATTTCTCCCAGCGCTCGTCATAGCCGGCCCACTGCGCGAGATGGGCGGGCAGGCGGGCGGTGCTCTGCAGGGCGAACCAGTAGATCCAGCCGTTGCCGGAGCCGCCGGGCGGAAAGAAGGCTTCAATCGTGAGCGCGGTGATGCGTTTGGCGCCCTCGAGGGGCAGCCATTCCTCGCGTTTGGTCGCGCCCAGCGGCTCACCGCGGCGGGTGCGCGGACCGGCGTCAGTCTCGGCGCGGACCGTGAAATAGCCGCCCTCGGGCGTGGCGGCGCAAAAGATAAGGCGGTCGTAGGCGGAGCAGTCGAGGTCGAGAGTCCGGTGGAAACGCACAAGGCGGCCGTCGGGGGCCGGCTTTTCCCAGGCCCACTGGACCCAGATCCAGTTCTGCCAGAACTTGAAGCCGGGGACGCCGTCGCCGGTGACGGACCACTGGCTGAGTTCGCTGAGCTGGGGGTCGTGGAACGCCTCGAAGACGGCCTCGGCGCTGTTGATGGGAGTTAGTTTCATTTGAATTTTCGAATTTCGATTTTCGAATTTCGATTTCGGAGTGCGGGGTGAGAGAGACTGAATGAGGGCAGCTGGGATTGAAGAATCGAAATTCGAAGATCGAAATTCGAAATTAGGGCTGCGGCTTCGCTGCGGCCGCGAGCTTGGTTTCCATCAGGTACAGGTGGAGCTCGTTGAGGTGCTGACTGGGTTGCTGGTGGATGTTTTCGGCCTGCTCGGCGGGTCCGAGGAACGAGAGGGCGGCGAGGGCGGTGTCGCGGCGGCGCAGGTTCTCGCGCTGGATGTGGATCTGCTTGCGCAGGTCTGACAACACGATGGCGCGGACCTGGCGCTCGAGCACACGGGTGTAGGCCTCCACGCCGCCATCGGGAGCGTAGAGCACGTGGAGGTTGGTCTCGAACAGTTGCGTGTAGGCCGCGCCAGCCCCGTTGATCAGCTGGGGGCCGTTTTGCACGTCCGTGATGATGTAGCCGTTGTTGTTCTGCTGGAAGGGCTGCAGCTCCGGCGCGATCTCCACGCCCTCGACGGAAGGCATGCAATGGCTGGCCTGAGAAAAGAGCCGGTTGCCTTCCAAGCTCGTCACGTAGCGCAGGAAATCGATGGCGGCCTCCGGATGCCGGCTTTGGCGGGCGAGGTAAAACGGCAGGGCGGTCCCGGCGCCGCCGTCGGAAACCGGCAGCAGCGCGTAGCCGCCGTACTCGCGGTCATCCGGTCCCGGCAGCGGCAGGCGGAATGCGCCGATCTGGAACTTGGCCGTTTCCCGCATCGTGGGGTAATCCCAGGTGCCATCGGGCAGGGACAGCGCCTCGCCGCGCATGAACGCCCGCATCGCGCTGTCGCGGTCGAGCTGGAGGAATCCGGGAGTCATCTCGCCGCCAAACGCCTGCATGATGCGCAGCGACGTTTGCAGCGGCGGGCTGCGGAGATCCCAGCGGCCCGCCACCATGTCGCCGAACACATCGAAGCCCGTGGCGGCAAAGCGCAGCTCGTGGTCGCCCGTGAGGATCCACTTGGCCATCGCCTGGTTGATGAGCGTCGGCATCAGCCAGATCGTATTGTCGTGCGCGCCGGCGACGTGGATGAGCCCCGGGCGATGGGCGCGGACCTTCTTGCCGAGCTCCAGCCAGCTGCGGAAATCCGCCGGCGGGGCGTCGCTCCCGGTGATTTCGCGCAGGAGGTCCTTGTTGTAGAAAATCCGCATGGAGTGCGAACTCAGGCCGACGGCGTAATAGTTGCGGTACTGGTCAATGTACGTGGCGCGGTTCCGCCCGCCGTCAATGAACGTCAGGCGCCACGGCACGCCGGCGAGTTTCGTGCCGGCGTTGTACGGATTGGGCTCATCCATCCAGCGCGTGATGGCGGAGAAATTCCGCGGCAGCTGGGCGACATCGGACTGGTCGGTGGAGTTGAAGCAGACGAGGTCCGGGACGGTGCCGGCGGCCAGCTGGGTGCTGAGCCATTGGCGGTAAACGCGACCCGGCACGGCGAACTGCTCGACGCGGATATCCGGGTGCAGCGCCATGTAGCGGTTGGCGATGAAGTCGAAAGCCTCGCGCATCCCGGACTCGAGCTGCCAGTGGGCGAAGCGGATCACCAGCCGCGGCGGACCATGGGGGTTGGTGGCCGTCCGCCGCAGGTGCACGATATAAACCACCGAGGCCAGGTAGGCGGCGCCGAGCAGGCTGAGGGCGACCAGGAGATGCAGGCGGCGGTTCATGGCGGGAACGGACCGTCGAGGTGCGCCAGGGCCGCGCCGACCGTGAAGGCGCGGCGCTCCTTCGGGTAGTCCTGGAGGAAACGTTCGTAGTGTTCCTTTGCCGTCGCGCGGTCGCCGAGCAGGCTGGCCAGCCGCGCGACCTGGATGAGCAGGTCGGCGCGCATCGTATCCGCCTCGCGCGTGGTCGCGAGGGCCGCCCGCAGGTGGCCGAGGGTGGTGGCGTCGTAGAATTCGTGATTCAGCCGGGCCTCGGCGAGGACCAGATGCAGGTCGTGCTGCGTGGCGGGATCGGCGGTGTGGGCCAGCAGCGGCTCAACCGCGGCGAGTTGCGCGGGGAGGGTGCCCGCCGCGGGCAGGACGGTGAGGCGCAGGATTGCGAGTTTGACCAAGGCGAGCCGGCACCAGGTGTCATCCGCGCGTGTGGCGACCAGGCGCTCATAGTCC
Organism: uncultured Opitutia bacterium; assembly: GCA_903839035.1. Taxonomy (GTDB): domain Bacteria; phylum Verrucomicrobiota; class Verrucomicrobiia; order Opitutales; family Opitutaceae; genus Opi-474. The sequence continues at coordinate 12,074 of CAIMAQ010000059.1, read as the reverse complement.
TGCGCGGCGGCAACGGGGTCCGGCGTCATCGGGTGGATCTGCCGCAACCGGCCCAGGAAGTAGCGCGCGGCGTGGCTGGTGGTGTCATTGCCGGCGGCCAGCTCCGCCAGCTGTCGCTCGGCCTCCGCGAGCGAGGAGGGGGTGACCGGAGGGCGGTTGAGCTGGGTTAGCGCGAGGCCGAGCGAGGCCTCGCGGGATTTGGCCGTGGCGCTGAACTGGTCGCCGGCGTCGGCGTAAAACCCGATGGAGAGCGTCTGCCACGCCTCGCCGAGCGTGGGCGGGAGGGTCTTTTCCGTCGCCCGGGCCGCCCCCGCGGCCAGCAGGCCGGCGGTGAGCCAGGACAGCAGGCGGCGGGTGGCGAAGCTCATGCCGGCGGGTTCAGGAACAGCTTCACTTCGACGCGCAAGGTGCCGGACTGGCCGCGCTGCCGCAGCGTGAGCCGGGGCTGCGTCTCGGCTTGCGCCCAGCCGAACTGGATCAATTCGCGCCGTTGCTCGTCGGTTGCGCGGCGGCGCGGATCCATCAGCGGGAGCTGCTCAATCACGGCCTCGACTCCTTCCGGCAACTGCAGCTCGGCGCGGGCGCGGCGGCCCGGGATGATGACCTTGCGGCCCTCGAGCCGGATCGGCAGGCGGGTGGTCCAGTGGAAGAGCGCGCCTTCGCCCTGCGCCATCGCCCACTCGTCCGTGATGACGAGCGTGTCGGGCGCGGGCGAATCCCAGGTCCGGTGCCACTGGGTGAACCAGCCCTCCCAGCCGGGAGTGCAGTCCATCGTCGCGTGAAATTTTTGGGCGTCGCCGGTGCCGCGGGGTTTCACGTCGGTGCGGAGGGGGTTGTCCGGCCGGGGCCGTTCCGTCTCGCACCACGGGGTGAGCATGTTGTGGCGCTGGCACTGTTTCATCAGGGTGGTGACGGGGTTGGCGTAGTCCATGACGCCAAAGTCGAAGGCGAAACTGTCGCCCGCGCACTCGAGGATGAAGCTGCCCTTGTCCTCGTGCTGGTGGTCGCCGCCGGCCTTGTTGCCGAGGATGAACAGTTTCACGAGCTCCGGGCCGAGTTTCCGCACGGAGGCCATGTAGCCGAGGTCGGGCATCTCGAGGAAGGGCGCGAGCGCGGGACCGGCCGCGGGGATTTCCCGGTCGAGGCGCAGCGCCATGAGCATCGCGGCGGCGCCGGCGCGCCGGAGGGACTTGCGGTAAATCGTGACCCAGTGCGACGACGGCATCAGCCACGCGAGGAAGGCGAGGCTCTCGCCGGTGCAATAGCAGGCGTCGCCGGTGAGCAGCATGTCCTGGCCGTCATCCGTCGAATACAGCATCTCGGCCAGCCGATCCGTCTTGAACAGCTGGGGCGGGACGAGCTGGCGCGCATCGCGGTTGCGACCGCGACCGTAAAGCAGGGCGGACAGTGCCGCCTGCCGCGCGACCCAGGTGAAATAGGTCGCGCCCTCGACGTAGCCGCCGTCGGACAGCATGGCCTTGCTGAGGTTGTCCTGCAGGTCGGCCCACGCGATGTCGGTGTGCGGCGCCACGCGGGACGCGGCGGGCAACGGGTAGTTCTCGTGCCGCGCCGGCATGGTTTTCTCGAGAATGAGTAGTCCGTAGATGCGAGCGGGCGTGATCCAGGCCATTTGGTTGGTGTGATACATGTACTCCCACCACCACGAGGCATGGCACATCGCGCCGTGTCCTTCGGTTGCGATGCGGCGCAGGATCAGGTCGCGGCCCAGCGGCGTGAACCATTCGCCGCAGAGATCGAGGATAATAGCGCAGTCGATCACGCCGATGGACTGCACGAAGCCGCGTTGCTCCCAGTTGGCGCCGCGCATCCAGGCGAAGAAGATGTCCTCCCAGTGGTCGCAGTGCACGATGCTCAGGGCGAAGCGCGCCGCGAGGCGGCACAGCGCCTTGTCCTTCCACAGCACGCCGGCCTGGGCGGCGAACGGACCGTGGTGCATGGTCAGCGTGCCGTCCATGTCGCGCTCGCGTCGGAAGCCGGTGAAATTCCAGAAATTGATGTTCTCGCGGATGAGACTCTCGGGCCGGATCTTCTGCGCCATGTTCGCGACGGTGCGCAGCTCGCGTGTGACGTCGGAGCCGGCGAAGTCGCGCCGCACCGCGGCGAGCTCCTCCGCGTTGATCATCAGCCCGTAGGTCGGCTCGAAGGTGGGCTCGAATTCCGGCGGCTGGAGATATTGGTCCCATTTTTCGTCGTAGCCCTGCCACTGGGCGAGGTGGAAGGGGAGCCGCGCCGTGCTCTGCAGGCCGAACCAGAGCAGCCAGCCGGAGCCGGCGGTAGGGTGCGGACTGCGCACCTCCACGGTCAGCGCGTCGATCCGCTTCGCGCCGTCGAGCGCGAGCCATTCCTCGTGACGCGTGGCGCCGCACGGCGTGCCGGTGCGGGCGCGCGGGCCGGCGTCGGTTTCGGCGGCGATGGAAATGACGCTGTCCTCGGGCAGGTTGATCGTGATGAGCACCCGGTCGTAGGCGGAGCAATCGAGGGCGTCGAAGCGCCGGTGGAGCCGAAGCACGAGTCCGTCGGCGGCCGGCCGCTCCCAATTGATGATCACAAAGGCCCAGCTCTGGGTGAGCTTGAGCCCGAGGGCGCCCGGGGCGTCGGCGGTCCAGCGCGGGAGTTCGGCCAGGCATTCGTCAAAAAAGGGCGCGAAGACGGCTTCGGCGCTATTGATGGGGGTAAGGCGCATACCGGCGGAAAGCAGACCGGGAACGCGGGGGCAGGACAAGCCCTACCTCGCGTTTCTTGGGAACCAGCCCGACCGGCGGAACACGATAGCAGGCATGAACACCAGTCTCAGCTACTTCCTCTCCATCCTGTGGTTTGTCCTGTAGATCGTGGCGATCATCGACTGCGCCAAGAGCGACAATCCCAACAAGATCGTGTGGATCGTCGTGATCATCCTGCTGCCGTTCCTCGGCTCGATTCTGTACTTCATCTTTGGCCGCCGGAACACCTGGGCGTGAGCCGGGTGGGGCGGGTCTTGGACCCGCCCTGGCTTGGACCACACCCGTCCTGCCTCCGGGCTCGACCCGGCTGGCCGGTGGGCTTTTTCTCGGCGCATGATTTCACTCCGCCTGTCCGCTGCGTTGGGTCTGGGATTGCTGGTAATGGGGCAGTCTGCGGCGACCCCGGTGAGCGGCACGGTGTTTGAGGACCGCAATGCGAACGGCCACCACGACGCCGGCGAACCCGGCTTGGCCGGCGTGGCGGTTTCCGACGGCACGGCGGTGGCGCTGAGCGATGCCGCCGGGCACTACCAGCTGGCCGCGGCGGATGGCGCAATGATTTTTGTCATCAAGCCGCGGGGCTGGCATCCTGCCGTGAACCCGCAGCAACTCCCGCAGTTCTACCGGCGGCGGGAGCCGGCCGCGGCGGCGGCGGTGGATTTTCCGTTGATCGCGGGTGCGGAGCCGGACCGGTTTCGCGCGCTGGTTTTCACGGACCCGCAGCCCGTCTCGCCGAAGGAGGTCGGGTACCTCGAGCGCACTCTGGTGGAGCGGCTGGCGGGGACGAAGGACTACGCGTTTGGCGTGACGCTTGGCGACGTGGTGTACGACCGGCATGATTTGTTCGCGCCGCTCAATGCGGTGATGGGCCGCATCGGCGTCCCGTGGTACAACCTCAACGGCAACCATGACCTCGACCTGGGCACGCACGACGACCGCGGTGCGAGTGCGAGTTTCGAGGCGGTGTATGGCCCGTCCACCTATGCGTTTCATTACGGCCGGGTACTGTTTGTCGCGCTCAATGACGTGCGCTTCCTGGGCGGCCCGCGGTACATCGGGGGCTTGCGGGCGGACCAGCTGACGTTCCTGGAAAACCTGCTGCGCGTGACGCCGCGCGACGAACCCGTGGTGCTGATGATGCACATCCCGTGGTTTTATCCGAACCCGGCGAATGCCGAGACCTTCCGGCTCGCGGACCGGGCGCGGCTCTTTGCGCTGCTATCGGACCGGCCGCACAATTTCTGGCTGTCCGGCCACACGCATTACCAGCGGCATGTGTTCTACGGCCCCGCCGATGGCTGGAAGGGCGCTTCGCCGCTGCACGAGTACAACGTGGCCGCCGCGTGCGGTGGTTTCTGGGGCGGTCCGCCCGATGCCAGCGGCATTCCGGTCGCCACGATGTGGGACGGCACGCCGCACGGTTATGCCGTGCTCAACGTGGACGGGGACAAAATCAGCGCCGACTACCGCGCGGCCCGCGAACCCGCCAGTCACCAGATCGGCCTGCACGCGCCCGAAGCGGTGAAGGCCCGGCTCGGCTACGTTTCCTATTTTGCCAATGTCTTCAACGGCCACGACGGCTGGAAGGTCGAGTCGCGCCTCGATGGCCGGACCTTCAACGCGATGAAGCGCGTGCTCGAATGGGATCCCTCCTACGCCCAGCGCTACCTCGCGCAGGATGCCGCCAGCGCGCCGCTGACGGAAAAGCGACTGCCCGACCCGACCATCTGCTACCACCTCTGGCGTGCCTACCTGCCGGCGGATCTGCCGGCGGGGGAGCATACAATCGAGGTCCGCGCGACGGATCCGGACGGCCAGGTGTTCACCGCGAAGCAGACCGTGGTAGTGAGGGAGTGAATTACCGTCCGTGAAAACAAAGCCCTCCCCTAAGGTCACCGCGCCGAAGAAATACCGGCTGAAAACCCTCGCGCAGGCCCATGCGTACGTGCTGGCGGTCGACAAGTGCACGATCTTCGCGGACAAGAAAAAGACGGGTCCGAACCTCTGGGATGCCGTGGACCTGCCGGAGAAGCAGCCGGGGGAGAAAGGCTGGGGCAAAAAGATCGGCGCCGTGTGGAGCTGGAAGAACCAGTTGCCGGCGGAGTTTCCGGACGAGATTTTCTACGGCAAGGACGAGCATGGGAGGGCCGTGCTCATGACCCTCGAGCACCTGGCGAAGGAGCATTACCCGCGGCTGCACCGGCCGGTGGAGGAGTGCAGCGTGATGGCGCGGAAGATTTATTCGCTGGTGAAGGTGGAGCCGGTCACGACCACGGTCCTGCGGAACACGGTGGCGGGGAAGGACAAGACCCTGCGCGCGGCGTTCGCCAAGGCGCTGGTGGAATTGCAGGTGACGCTCAACATCGTGCGGTCCAACGCGCCGGAGATCGAAAGCGACACCTGGCTGCGGTTTGCGGAGCTGTACCCGACCTACGACAGGTCCCGCGGAATCTAAAGGGTTGCGAGCGCGACCGGGGCAAATCAAGGTGCGGGCCGAGCCTCGAACCCCGCCCCCGCGAGAATCCCCCCATGAATGCGACGTTACCCCGGATCCTGGCCAAGGGCCATGCCTTGGACCTGACGGAAAGCTCCTTTGGCGAATTGCGCCGCTCGGATGACGTGCAGACGGACTTCGCGGAGCTGCGGCAGCGGTTCGACGAGGACGGCTACCTGTTCATCCCGGGTTTCTTCGCGCGGGCCGACATCCTTGAGGCGCGGCGGCATATCACCCAAAAACTCGCGGAGAAGGGCCTGCTCGATCCGGCCTACCCGGCGATCGAGGCGGTGAAAAAGACCGGCGCCGACATGAGTTTCCTCGCGGATCCGCGTCCGGCGGTGGAGTTCATGAACTCCCTGGCGAAGCCCAATGCCGCGATGCAACGGCTGCTTTACTCGGGGAAAATCATCGGGCTGTTCGAGGGTTTCTTTGGTGAGAGCATCCGGCACTTTGATTTCACCTGGGTGCGCACGATGGGGAAGGGCTTTGGCACGGACCCGCATTGCGACAACGTTTACATGGGCCGGGGCAGCTCCCGGCTCTGTTCCCTGTGGGTGCCGTACGGCGACATCAGCTACGACATCGGCGGGCTGATGGTGCTGGAGGGCTCGCACCGGCAGGCGGAGCGGTTGAAGAATTATCTCAACCGCGATGTGGACAACTACTGCGAGAACCGGCCCGAGGGGCCGAAGATCAGGGCCGGCGAAATTCCCTGGAAGTGGGGCGGGGTACTCTCGAACAACCCCTACAGCCTGCGCGAACACCTGGGCGGCCGCTGGCTGAGCACGGAGTACCGGATGGGCGACCTGCTGATCTTCGGCATGCGCACGGTGCACGCTAGCCTCGACAACCAGACGCGCTTTTTCCGGTTCTCGACCGATACGCGTTACCAGCCGGCGTCCGAGCCGATCGACGACCGCTGGATCGGCGAAAATCCCATCGGTCACGGCTTGGCGGCGAAGCGCGGGATGATCTGCTGAGCCCGGCGCCGGGCGCGGGGCTCAGAGCGCCTTGTGCGAGCCGTCGCAGAACGGGCCGTTCTTCGAGTGCTTGCAGGCGCACCACGCCACGGTCTTGGTCTCGGTCAGCTCGGTTTTGTGCGGGGTGAAGCCGGTGCCCTTGTGCCCGCCGTCGCAGAACGGCTGGTTCTTGGAATTGCCGCAGGTGCACCACCAATAGGTGCCGGGAGGCATTTCCTTAACGATGGGCGACTTTTGCGGGATGTTGGGTGTGGGCATGAAAGGGGAGTTTATTTGACGGCGGCCCAGACGCGCTGGACGTCGTCGTGGTCCTCGATGGCCTGCAGGAATTCGCCCACGTCGGCGCGGTCGGCGTCGCTCAGTTCAGGGAAGGTTTTCGCCAGATGGCCGATTTCACTCGTGATGACGGTCCAGCCGCTCTTCGCGAGCCAGACTGAAACCGAGTGCACGGCCGTGCGGTCGCAAATGAAGCGAGCGCCGGCGCGGCCTTCCGGGATGTCGTCGTTCTGCTGGTGGGAGATCGCCTCGACTTCGTTGGCGCCCGCCTCGATGGCGGCAGTCTCGCGGTCGATCGTCAGGTCGGCGTGGTGGGCCTCCACGAGGCCGACGTGTTCAAAGAGGAACTTGTTGCTGCCGGCGTGGCCGAGGATGCCGCGGCGGAAGAGCTGGCGGATGTCGGGGGCGGTGCGCTGGTGGTTGTCGGTGTACACCTCGACGATGACCGGCACCTTGTGCGGCGCGTAGCCCTCGAAGATGACGTGCTCGAGGGCGCTCTTGTCGCTGCCCGTGCCGGCGCCCTTGGCGATGGCACGCTCGATGACGTCACGGGTGACGCTCGCCTTGCGGGCCTTCTCGACCACGGCGAAGAGCCGGGCGTTGCCACCCAGATCGGCGCCGCCAAGCTTGGCGGCGACGGTGATTTCCTTAACCAGTTTGCCGACCGTCTGGCCTTTCTTGAGGTTGACGATCGCGCGTTTCGCGTGGAGCCACTGACGTCCCATAAGGCCTCCCAGTGTGCCGGGCGACTGGGCGTGGGCAATGCCGAAACCACCGCATTTTTGGCCACAAAGAGGCGCAGGAAGCACACGATGAAGGCAACAGGGCCGGGTCCGCCCACTGGTTATTTGCGCTGCTTGGAGCTCCTTGGGGCCAATCCGTTGGACCGCCGCACGGGATTCGGGATGGACAATTTCTGCGGGGTTTCGACCATGCCAGTCGCATGGACACGTTGCCGCATCTGTTGAAACAGAATCAGGACTGGGCGGACGCCATCCGGAAGAAGGATCCGCAGTTCTTCGAGAAACTTTCCCACCAGCAAAACCCCGAGCACCTCTGGATTGGCTGCTCGGACAGCCGGGTGCCGGCGAACGAAATCATCGGCCTGCTGCCCGGCGAGGTCTTCGTGCATCGCAACATCGCCAACGTCGTGGTGCACACCGACCTGAACTGCCTCTCCGTGATCCAGTTCGCCGTGGATCTGCTCAAGGTGAAGCATATCATGGTGGTGGGCCATTACGGCTGCGGCGGCGTGCGGGCGGTGGTCCGCTGCGAGCGGGTGGGACTGGCCGATAACTGGCTGCGCCATGTGCAGGACGTGTCGGAGAAGCACCAGGGGTGCCTCTGCCAGCTGGAGGAAACCGCCCGCAGTGCGCGCCTCTGCGAATTCAACGTGGTCGAGCAGGTGGCCAACGTCTGGCAGACCTCAATCGTGCGCGACGCCTGGGCGCGGGGCCAGGAGCTGACGGTGCACGGCTGGATCTACGGCCTGCGCGACGGCCGGTTGCACGATCTCAATTGCTCCGCAAACAACCTCATGGACGCCGCCGCGAACTACGCGAGCGCGGTGAAGGCGCTGTCGAAATAATTAGGAATCAAGATTTAGGAATTAAGAAGGCCGGAGCGGGCAGCTGTTTTCAGCACCCAACCTCCGGCCTGACTCCCTAAGTCCTAATTCCTAACTTCCGCTCAAACCCGCCCGAGATAGCTGCCGTCGGCGGTGCTGACCTTGATGATCTCGCCTTCCTTGATGAAGAGCGGGACCTGGACCATGAGGCCGGTCTCGAGCTTGGCGGGCTTCTGGACGTTGCTGGCGGTGTCGCCCTTGATGCCGTCGGAGCTCTCGATGACCTTCAGCGCCACCGTGGAGGGCAGCTCGAGGGTGAGGGGCTTCTCGTCGACGAAGAGCACGTCGACTTTGCCGCCAGCCGTGAGGTAATGTTTGCTGTCACCGAGGAGCTCGGCGCTCAGCTCGATCTGCTCGAAGGTGTCGGGGTCGATGAACGCGAACGCCTCGCGGTCGGCGTAGCTGAACTCGAGGGACTTTTTCTCCGTCGGGAGGACCTCGATCGTGTCGGTCGAGGCGAAGCGCTGGTCGAGGGCCTTGCCGTAGCGCAGATTGCGCATCTTGACCTGCACGAACGCGCGGAGATTGCCCGGCGTGCGGTGCTGGGTTTCCATGACGAGGTGGGGCTCGCCGTTGAACTTGATGACTTGGCCTTTGCGGATGTCGTTGGCTGCGGGCATGACGGAGGTCGGTTGAAGACGGGTTTTAAGTGGTGAAAGGGTTCAGAGTGGGGAAACGGCTCCGGGGCTGTCAAGGCCGCGCGCCACATCGCGCTTGCGCTCCGCCGGGCGTGTTTCCGAGACTGTGGCAACCCTATGAAACAACGCACTCTCGCGCGCGAGGTCTCGATCCAAGGCAGCGCGCTGCACACGGGCGAGGCGGTCACGCTGACGATGAAGCCCGCCCCGGCGGACCATGGCATCGTGTTCAAACGCATCGACCTGAGCGGCAGCCCGGAGTTGCGGCCGCGGATCGCCGATGTGACCGACCTGGTGCGGGCCACGACCATCCAGTCCGGTCATGCCAAGATCCACACCGTCGAGCATGTGCTGAGTGCGCTGAGCGGTTGCGGGGTGGACAACGTCCTGATCGAGATGAATGCCTCCGAGCCTCCGATCATGGACGGCTCCGCGAAGCCCTACGTGAACATGATCCTTGAGGGCGAGCCGATGGAGCAGGACAAGGAGCGCGAGTATTTCACCCTCGACGCGGCGGTGTCGGTCACGAAGGGCGACTCGTCCATCATCGCGCTGCCCTGCGACGAACTGAAGATTTCCTGCACCTCCGCGGACAACCGCGGCATCCACACGCAGCACCTCTCGCTGACGATCGATCCCGATGTCTACATGACGCAGGTCGCGGCGGCGCGCACCTTCACGATCTACGAGGACATCGAGGAGCTGTTGAAGCTCGGCAAGATCAAGGGCGGCTCCCTGGACTGCGCCGTCGTCATCAAGGGGGACAAGATCATCTCGAAGGAGCCGCTGCGCTTCAAAGACGAGTTTGTCCGCCACAAGATCCTCGATATCATCGGCGACATTACGCTGCTCGGGATGCCGCTGAAGGCGCATATCGTGGCCACCCGTCCGGGCCACGCGATCAATGCCGAGCTGACCAAGGCGCTCTTTGCCAAGCTCGAGGAGCGCAAGAAGGGTCCGAAAAAGAAGCCGCGGCCGGCCGGCGTGCTGCCGACCGAGACTTCGCTCGATATCCGGCGCATCCTCGACACCCTCCCGCACCGTTATCCGTTCCTGCTGATCGACCGCGTGGTCGAGTTCATCGGCCAGGACGAGCTCGTCGCGATCAAGAACGTCACGATCAACGAGCCTTATTTCAACGGCCACTTTCCCGCCAGCGCCACGCGCGGGGCCAACCCCGTCATGCCTGGCGTGCTCCAGCTTGAGGCCATGGCCCAGGCGGCCGGCATCGTCATGCTTCGTCGCGCGAACAACGCCGGCAAGGCCGCGTTTTTCATGAGCGCGGACAAGGTGAAGTTCCGCAAGCCCGTGCGCCCCGGTGACCAGCTCATCATCAACGCCAAGATCGTGAAATACCGCGGCGAGAAGATGGCGATGGCCGAGGCCAATTGCACCGTGGACGGCCAGGTCGTTTCGTCCGCCGAGATGATGTTCGCCGTGATCGAGGACGACTCCGAGTAAGTCCATGGCGACGACCATCCATCCCACCGCGGTCGTGGAGCCCGGGGCCCAGCTCGGCGCCGACGTGGAAATCGGCGCGCTGGCCTTTGTTGGCGCCGGCGTGGTGCTCGGCGACGGCACCAAGCTGCACCACCACGCCTCGGTCGAGGGGTTCACCACCCTCGGTGCGAAGTGCGAGGTTTTTCCGTACGCCTGCATTGGCGGGAAGACCCAGGATTTGAAGTACAAGGGTGGCCGGCCCGGCCTCCGCGCGGGCGACCGCAACGTGTTTCGAGAATATGTGACCGTCAACGCCGCCACCCACGACGGCGACTTCACGGTGCTGGGCTCCGACAACTCCGTGCTGGCCTACTGCCACATCGCGCACGACTGCGTGCTTGGCAGCCATATCGTGATGAGCAACGCGATCTCGATGGCGGGTCACGTGACGGTCGAGGACCACGTTGTCATGGGCGGCGCGGCCGGTATCCACCAGTTCTGCCGCATCGGCGCCTACGCGATGCTCTCGGCCATGGCCAAGCTCGTGCAGGACCTGCCGCCGTATTTCATCGCCGACGGCACGCCGGCCGAGGTGCGCGCCTTCAACAAGGTCGGCCTCGAGCGCAGCGGCCACACCGCCGAGCAGCTCGAGCGCGTGAAGCAGATTTACCGCATCCTCTACCGCGACGGCCTCAACCGCTCGCAGGCCCTCGAGAAACTCACCGCGCACGAGTACGCCGCGAGCGCGGAGTTCCAACGCGTGATCACGTTCGCCAAGTCCAGCGAACGCGGCCTCGCGCCCGGCGCGAGCTGAGGGAGGTGGAACGCGTTGTCCCTAACGCGTTGGAGTGGTTGGAGCCGCATCCCCAAGCAGCGCGAGCAAGCGCGTTAGGGACTACGCGCTCCACCTACTTTTTCTTGTACACCGTCGCCGGGTCGAACACCCGGCGCGCCGCCAGCTCGAGCTTGAGCGTGGCCGGATCGGCCACGCTCGCGCCGCCGGAGAGCTTGCGGTAAAAGCAGGAAGGGTAGCCGTTGTGACACGCGGCTCCGCCGACGTTCTCGACCTTGAGCAGGATCACGTCCTGGTCGCAGTCCACACGCAATTCCTTCACAATCTGGGCGTTGCCGGACTCCTCGCCCTTGATCCAGAGCTTGTTGCGCGAGCGGCTCCAGTAAGTGGCCTTGCCTGAGGACAGGGTGAGTGCGAGCGCCTCGGGGTTCATGAACGCGAACATGAGCACTTCGTTCGTGACGTGGTCAGTCGTGATACAGGGGAGTAGGCCGTCGGGGCCGAACTTCGGCTGCAGCGTGGTGCCAAGCTCGATCTCGGCGGTGGTGGTGCGGGCGGGAAAGACGAACGGGCTCGTGCTCATGGATGAAAGGGACCTTTTGCCGTTCCACTGTGGCGAGGCAATTTAATTGGGCGCGAGGCGAGAGGCGCGAGGCGATAGGTACCGGACAAAGGCGGTTATGGGTGATAGGGCCTGACGGCTCACTGATGGTTTGTAACCCATCGCCTCTCGCCCATCACCTATCACCCGCGGCGGCACCCAGCCGCCGCAGATAATCGTAGCTGTACAACCCCGTGCGGTGGCCATCGCTGAAGTCGAACCGCACGGCGTAGTTGCCGATTTTCTCCCAACCCAGCACTGACACGCCTGGGAAAGTCTTCGGGCCGTCGCCGCCGTACTTGTGGCCAAAGATATCCCGCTCGCCCTGGGTCTCGGCACTGGGCGAAGCGGCGCGGAGTTTTTCCGCCGCAAAATAGCTTTCCACGCCGTCATCCCAGACGATGGCGACCTCGGTACCGATGAGCTGGATGTTGATGGGGGCGTGCATGCAGGGAAGAGCGTGTGGGTTGCGCGCTCG
>CAIMAQ010000058.1 GCA_903839035.1 uncultured Opitutia bacterium | reverse complement strand
GGACTTGATCTGCTTGTTGCCGTCAAACCGGATGGCGAGCACGCGGAACTTGGAGGTGAGCTCCACCACCAGGTTGATGGTGTTCCCGTAGGCGGGCTCCTGCTTCATTTCGATGAGCTCGAAGAGGCCGGTCTTGTACAGCGACCGGATGTCCCGGTCGATCATCGTGGAGTCCAGGTCACTGCCCTCGCGCACCTGCATGTTGGCGCGGACCACCTGTTCATTGACGATGGCGGTGCCGATGAATTTGACCTTCACCGTGCCCACCTTGTAGACCGTGCTCGCCGGCTGCTGGCCGGCGGACGGGGGGGCGGCCTCCTGGGCCGCGACCGGCGTCCCGCTGGCAGCCAGGAGGAGGCCAAAGGCAAATAAGGAGCCGGGGACCCGCCGCAGCAGGTTACTGAGTGAAGTTTTCAAAGCGGGTAATATCTCGAAGAAAGGTGAGTTTGAGTTCTCCTACCGGGCCGTTTCGTTGCTTAGCAACGATTAACTCGGCTGAGTCAGAGGCAACTTGGAATTTTTCGTCGGCATCCTTGGGGCGGGCGAGCATCAGTACAACGTCGGCATCCTGTTCGATTGATCCCGATTCCCGCAAATCGGCCAGCCGGGGGGCGCGGTTTTCCTTTTCGGAGGCACGGTTCAACTGGCTTAATACAAGCACCGGCAGATTGAGTTCCTTCGCCAGCGCTTTTAATCCGCGCGAGGCCTCGGCCACCTGCTGTTCCCGGGGGACCCGGGGGTCCGTGGGGCTGAGCAGCTGGAGGTAATCGATGATGATGAAGCCCAGCTTGTGCCGGGCGTGCACCCGGCGGGCCTTGGCCCGGAGCTCCATGATCGAAAGATGGCTCGAATCATCGATAAACAGGGGGGATTTGGAGAATTCGTCGGCCGCCTTGATCAGTTCGGCCTGTTCGTTGCCGTTTTTCGACAGCAGGCCCTCCCGCAGCAGCTTCATGTTGATCCGCGCCCGGGAGCACAGCATGCGCAGCGCGAGCTGGGCGGCGCTCATTTCGAGGGAGAAAATCAGGGTCGCCACCCCCTCCCCCTTCTTGGGCATGGCGGCGGACTCCGCAATGTTGAGGGCGAACGAGGTCTTGCCCATCGACGGGCGGGCCGCGAGGACGATCATTTCCGCGCGCTGGAAGCCCCAGGTCAGGGCGTCGAGGTCCTTGAAGCCGGAGGCCACGCCCGTGAGCTCGCCCTTCTTCATCATCATCTTGTTGATGACGCCCACCGCCTCGTGCGCGGATTCCTTCATCGGCTTGGCGGCGTCCGACACGCGGTCCTGCGTCACCCGGAAGATGTCCTGCTCCACCTTGTCGATGAACTCCTCCAGGCCGCCCTGGTAGCTGTAGCAGTTTTCCACCGCGCCGGTGGCGACCTTGATGAGCTCGCGCAGCAGGTAGAGCTCGCGCACCTTCTCAATGAAATACTGGGCCTGGGCCGTCGTCGGGATGCGGCCGCTGATCTGCGTCAGGTAGGCGAAGCCACCGATGCTCTCGAGCTGGCGCGAAGTCTTCAGCTCCTCCGCGAGGACGGCGACGTCCACCGGCGGGTTCTTCTGGTACAGCTCGCAGAGTTTCTCGTAGATGAGCCGGTTGGCCGAGGAGTAAAAGGCCGCGCCGGGCAGCTTCGCCTCGAGGCAACGGGCGATCGAATCGGAGCCGTCAAGCAGGCAGCACGACAACAGGTATTCCTCGGCCTCGATGCTGTGCGGCGGCATGCGCCCCACCATGGCCGCGGGGGCCTCGGAGCGGCGGAGGGCGGGAGCGTTGTCTTCAGCCATGGCAGGCAGACGAGTCAGGGGCGGCGGCAGCGGGGCGGCAACAACGGGTTTTCAACAAGATGTTCCCAAAAGCACAAAGGCCGCGTCACGCGGACGCGGCCTTCAGTCAAAGGGACCCGGGTTACTTCGTCACCTCGGGGGTGGCCGCCACGATCGGGTTCTCCGAGACGACGTCGAAGTTGAGCTCGACGGTGATCTCGGGGTGGAGCTTCACATTAACGGTGTGCTTGCCGAGCGTCTTCACCGGCGTGTGCAGGTGGATACGGCGCTTTTCCAGCGTGAAGCCGGCGGCGGTAAGCTGGTCGTGGATGTCGGTGGCGGTGACGGCGCCGAACATGCGGCCGCCCTCGCCCGTCTTCACGGCGAATGCGAGCGCGGTCTTCTCCAGCTTGGAGGCGATATCCTTGGCGCCGGTCAGTTCCTCGGCCTCGCGCACGACGCGACGCTTCTTGAGCGCCTCGACCTGCTTGCGGTTCGAGCTGGTGAGCGGCACCGCGATGCCGCGGGGCAGCAGGTAATTGCGCGCGTAACCCGCGCGGACTTTGACTTGGTCGCCTTCGCCGCCGAGACCGTCGACGGGCTTGATGAGGAGGATGTTGCTGTTGGCCATGGGATGTCGGGTTTTAAGTTTTTAAGCTGTAAGATGGAGATTTTTAGCGGCGCGCCCGGATCAGAACGGCACGTCTTCGTCGAGGTTTTCGGTCGCCGCCGGCTTGGCCCCGCCGCTGCGCGGCGGAGGCGAATGGCGCTCGGGCGTGGTCTGGTCGATGCCCTCGGCGGGCGCAGAAGCCGCGCCGCCACCACCGCCGCCCGCGCCGCCGCGGGTGGAGAGAAATTGCACGTTGTCGAGGACGACCTTGATCTTGCTGCGCTTCTGGCCGCTCGTCTTGTCCTCCCACTGGTCGAGCTTCAACCGGCCCTCCACCATCGCGAGGCTGCCCTTGGTGAGGTACTTCGACACGAGTTCGCCCTGCTTGCCCCAGGCCTCGATGTCCACGAACGTCGTCTCGTCGCGCGTGGCGCCGGACTCGTCCTTGAACTGGCGGTTCACCGCGATGCCGAACTGGCAGATGGCCGTACCCTTGGGCGTAACCCGGAGTTCGGGATCGCGCGTGAGGTTGCCGATGAGGAAGACTTTGTTGAGGTAGGCCATGGGGAAAGGCGCAACCGCCCGGGGCGTCAGACGCTCTGGACGAAGGTGCGGTAGACGCTGCTGTTGAGGCGGAGGCGCTCCTTGAGCTGGCCGGGGCCGTCGCTCGGGGCGGAGAAATTCACGTGCACGTAGGTCGCGCCGGTGAGCTTTTTGTCGGTCACGCGGACGAAGTCCTTCTTGCCGATGTTGTCCACGGCGGTGACTTCACCCTGCACGGCGGTGATGTCCTTTTTGACGCCCTCGATGATCTGCTCGATGGAGTCTTCCTTGCCGCGATTATCGAGGATGAAGGTGGCGCGGTAGTTGCGTTTGGTGGGTTTCATTTTGGATCTCTGCGATTGAGCTGGTTCATGGCGGTCTCGGCGCCGCGGGAGAGCAGCAGGTCGAGGCCTGATAGGTAATGTGGGAGGTGGGAGGTGATTGAAATATGCTGGTCGGGAGTGAATTTTCCGAGGACGAAGTCCTTGAGGTCCATCTGCGGGGGCTCTTTCGGCCCGATGCCCAGGCGGTAGCGGACAAAGCCGTCGCCAAGGTGCTCGAGCACGCTGGCCACGCCATTGTGTCCGCCGGCGCTGCCGGTGACGGAGACCTTGACGAGGCCGAGGTCGATCGTGAGATCGTCGTAGACGGCAATGACCGAGGCGGCCGGCACCTTGTAAAACCGCGCCAGGGCCGCGAGGGCCCGGCCGCTGTCGTTCATGAACGTGAGCGGCTTGGCGAAATAACAGGTTCGGCCCGGACCGGCATCCCAGCGGGCGATCTCCGCCTCAAACTGCGGCGACGCTTTCCACGTCAGACCGAGCTTTTTGGCCAGGGCCTCGAGTACGACCCACCCCAGGTTGTGGCGGGTTTTTTCGTAATCGCGGCCCGGATTGCCGAGCCCGGCAACGAGGGTGATGGACATGACTCAAAGAACAACCGTCACCGCCCGCCGCGGTGAAGCGGCGGACGGGGCGGGAAAATTTACTTCTTGGCGGGAGCGGCCGGCTTGGCACCGGCCGCCGCCTTGGCGGCGCCGGCAGGGGCGGCGGCTTTCGCACCGGCCGCGGGAGCGGCGGCGCCAGCGGCGGGAGCAGCACCCGGGGCCGCGGCGGCACCGGGAGCGGCGGCCGCGCCATCGGCCGCGGGAGCGGCGGCGGCACCGTCGGCGGGAGTCGCGGCAGCCGCGACTTCCTGGACGATTTCGGCGACCGGCTCGACGCACGAGACGACGGGCTGACCCTTGGTATCGAGGAATTCGACGCCCGCGATGGGCTTCATCGAGCCGACCTTGATCGTCTCACCGACCTTGAGCTCGGTGACATCGACCACGATGAACTCGGGAAGATCCTTCGGGAGGACGCGGACGCGGAGGGTGTGCGCGTTCATTTCGAGCACGCCGCTCTGGTTCTTCACGCCAAACGACTCGCCGGCGACCTGCACGGGCACGCGGATTTCAAATTTCTCGTCCGGTTTGACCTCTTGGAAGTCAACATGGAGGTACTTGTCGGTCAGCGGATCACGCTGGATCTCCTGGAGGAAGGACAACGCCTTGCCGGCATTTTCCGCCCGGTCGAGCTCGACGAGGACGGCGCGGCCGGCCACGGAACGGAGGAGGCGGACAAACTCGGGGCCCTCGATGGAGAGTGACTCCGGGCTGGTGTGCTTCCCGTAAAGGATCGCGGGAACGCGGTTGGCTTTGCGCAGGCGGCGGGAGGCGCTACGGCCCGTCTGGGCACGCACTGCGACGTTAAGTTTGTACTGTTGGTTCATGGTTTTCGTTCCCCCTGTCGCCCCGGAATTGAGGGCAGGTGTAGTGGAAAAGAGGGTCAGGTGATACGGCCGGACCGCCCGAAAGCAACCAAAACTTGGCCGGGCCGGTGATTTTCGCCCGTGCAGGGTAAAACGGGCATTGACAACAGGGTGCGTGGGTCTGTTTTTCGTGCCCTCTTTCGCCCGGCGCAGGCCGGGTCAAAAGCCACGTTGCCCGGTAGCTCAGTGGCAGAGCAGGTGACTGTTAATCACTTGGTCGTAGGTTCGATCCCTACCCGGGCAGCCAATTTAACAACCTCAACTTGAAAGAGTTGAGGTTTTTTTGCGTTATTCGCTGCAGTTGCCTGAAATTCCACTGGGCCATTTCTGGGCCACTTTTTAATCCTACGGCTTTTTGCCGCTTAGGAGGCAGACGAAGTCCCTCCAAGAGGACTTCGGGCCGCCTTGGGCGGTTTCCGTGGCAGTGCGAGACCGCGCTAAGATGAGCCACCAGGAGCTACTGCCCCACCCTCCAATCCATGCGTCAGGGAAGTGAG
>CAIMAQ010000057.1 GCA_903839035.1 uncultured Opitutia bacterium | reverse complement strand
CCGTCCACCATCCACGTCGGGCAGCCGAAGCCGCGGTTGACGGCGGCGGAGCGGACGGGCTTGGACCGGGTCTTGGAGGCGCCGGTCCAGCTCTGCTCGGTGACGGGGGCGACGACGTTCACCTCGTGGCCGGTCTTTACGAGAGCGGCGACGAGTTCATGGAGGAAGACGCTCTCGATGCCGTCGTCGTTGGTGACCAGGAGTTTCATCGTCACAAAAAAGACACAGAGGCGGCGGGGAGGGAAGCAGGGAAAAATGAGGCATTCAGATGGATTTTATGTGGGTCGGGGTTTATCCCCGACAGGTTCGGGCGTGGATCATGTGGAGTGTAAAGCCCCACCCACAGCCCCACCCACAGCCCCACCCACAATCAGCGCAGCCACTCGGGAAATGGAAGGGCCTCATTCGTAAGGCCACCAAACCATTCCCAATCGTTCGGTGCACATTCGTACCAAGGCCATTTTTCACCGGGTTGGGCCAATCGTGCGCGATACGGATTTAGGAAAATATACAGTAATATTGGCAGTAACTTATCCGAAGTACGCAGACGGCGCTCGTAGTAACCATCCTGCCATTGCAGACCGTGGGTTCGGAGGAAACGGGTGAGTGGACCTTTGAAAGAGCGAACGACTTCCGGCAAACTGAGTTTTTCACCCAGCGTGATTACCATGTGAATGTGATCCGGCATTAGGACTGTAGTGCGAATGTGCCAATAACCACGGGTTTCGAGTGCGCGCATCTGGTCTAGCACGGACGGAGCGAGATCAGGCTGGACCAAACCCGTGTGCGGACGTTTCAGGCAATAGGTGAGAAAGTAGCTGGAGCCGACCATAGAACAACGGCCGCGGAGTAAGGCGTTATATCCCGGAGGAAATTTTGCCTCGGCATGCGCTGGGAGTTTGGTGGTGGAAAGCCTGTGGGGCATAAAGCCCCACCCACGTAATTTTCCCGAAACACAAAAAAGCCGGAGGCGCGAACGCCTCCGGCTGGAATTAGCTTAGAGCTTTAAGCTTACGGCTTATTGCTGCGGGGCCGCGGCTGCCGGCTCCGCCGGGGCGCCGCCGGCCTGCTTCTGGGCCTCGAGGTCCTTCATCGCGGCCTTGCGCGAGAGGCGGACCTTGCCGGAACGCTCGTCGATGCCGATGCACTTGACGGTGATCGACTCGCCCATCTTGACCACATCCTCGGTGCGGCGGACGCGGAAGTCCGCGAGCTCGCTGATGTGGCAGAGGCCTTCCTTGCCGGGGAGGCACTCGACGAAGCAGCCGAACTCCTTGATGCCGGTGACGCGGCCGGTGTAGATCTTGTCGATCTCGATCGGGGCGCCGCCACCACCGCCGCCGGGGCCGGAGCCGCCGCCGCAGAGCTGGTCAACTTCCTTGAGGGCGCGGGCCATGGCCTCGCCGTTGTTCGAGTAGATGAAGACCTTGCCGGAGTCGTCGTCGGCGATGTCGATCTGCGCGCCGGTCGTCTCGGTGATGCGGCGGATGGTCTTGCCACCGGGCCCGATGAGCAGACCGATCTTTTCGGGATCGATCTGGATCGTCTGGATGCGGGGCGCGTACTTCGACAGGTCGGCGCGGGGCGCGGGCAGGGAGGCGAGCATCGTCTTGAGGATCTCGATGCGGGCGTCGCGGGCCTGGAAGATCGCGGTCTTGGCGATCTCGAAGGGCAGGCCGTTGATCTTGAGGTCGAGCTGGAAGCCCGTGATGCCCTTGGTCGTGCCGGCGACCTTGAAGTCCATGTCGCCGAAGTGGTCTTCCTCCCCGAGGATGTCGGTGATGGTCGTCCACTTGGTGATGTTACCGGAGGCGTCCATCTCGGTCATGAGACCGCAGGAGATGCCGGCGACGGGGGCGATGATCGGCACGCCGGCGTCCATGAGGGCGAGGCAGCCGCCGCAGATCGAGGCCATCGAGGTCGAGCCGTTGGAGGCCATGATCTCGGAGACGACGCGGATGGAGTAGGGGAACACATCCTCGGCGGGCAGCACCGGGACGAGCGAGCGCTCGGCGAGGGCGCCGTGGCCGATTTCGCGGCGGCCGGGGCCGATGAAACGGCCGGCTTCACCGACGGAGAACGGCGGGAAGTTGTAGTGGAGGATGAAGCTCTTCGACGTGGCACCGCCGGTGAGGCCGTCCATGTCCTGGGCTTCCTTCGTCGGCCCGAGGGTGACGATGGCGATGTTCTGGGTGTCACCGCGCTGGAACATGGCGGAGCCGTGCACGCGGGGGAGGACGCCGACCTGGGCGCTGATGGGGCGCAGGGACTTCGCATCGCGGTGGTCCGAGCGGACGCCGCGGGCGAGCACGGTGGCGCGGTAGGCCTTGTACTGGAGGTCCTCGAACACGACATTGAGGTCAACGTCGGTGAACTTGCCTTCGCCGAGCTCCTTGAGGAGGGCGGCCTTGGCCTCTTCCTTGAGGGCCTTCACGTTGGTGGAGCGGACGTTCTTCTCGAAGCCAAAGATGGCGGCGGAGACGCGCTCGGCGGGGACGACGCGCTCGATGATGGCGCGGGCCTCGGGGGTGGCGCCGATGAGCTTGAAGGTGGCCTTCGGTTTGCCGGCGAGGGAGACGAGCTCCTTGATCGCGGTGATGATCGGCTGGATGGACTCGTGGCCGAACGCGAGGGCCTCGACGAACTTCTCCTCGGAGATCTGGTCGGCGGAACCCTCGATCATGAGCATGTCCTTCGCGTTACCCACGTAGATGAGGTCGAGCGACGACGAGTACATCTGCTCGATGGTCGGGTTGGCGACGAACTTGTCGTCGATCAGGGCGACGCGGACGCAGCCGATCGGCCCGTTCCACGGGATGTCGGAGATGGCGAGGGCGGCGCTGGCGCCGTTGACCATGGCGATGTCGGAGTCGTTGATCAGGTCGGCCGACATGAGCTGGCCGATGATCTGGACCTCATTGAGGAAACCCTCGGGGAAGAGGGGGCGGCAGGGACGGTCGCAGAGGCGGGAGATGAGGATCTCGCGCTCGGAGGGCCGGCCCTCGCGCTTGAAGTAGCCGCCGGGGAAGCGGCCAGCCGCGGCGTACTTGTCGCGGTAGTCGCAGGTGAGGGGGAAGAAGTCCTGGCCGGGGCGCATGGTCTGCGCGGCGCAGGCGGTGACGAAGACGTTGGTCTCGCCGACGTTGACGTTGACGGCGCCGCCAGCGAGCTGGGCGATGGAGCCGGTGGAGAACGTGAGCCCGAGGCCGGGCACGGTGACATTGTGTTTCTGATTCATATTCGGACGGATTTCGGATGCGGACGTTGCTGAGAAGCGCACAGGCGGCTGGCCTGCGGCTGGGTCGGAGGCCGGCGGGATGCCGGTGCTGCCGATGCGGCCAATGGGCCGCGGTTGGTTGGTTACTTGGAACCCACCTGGTCTCCCCGGGCTTGACGCGAGAGATTTCCGTTTGCCGCCGGGTGGCGGGTTTGCCGGGGGCGGCAAACGGAAATGTCCCGGTCGAAGGGTGCGGGTGTCGGTAAAGACAACGGGCGACCCGCGGATCGGGTCGCCCGTGTGACAAGAGAGGTTATTTGCGAAGGTTCAGTTTCTGGAGGAGCTCGCTGTACTTCGGCAGGTCGTGCTTCTTGAGGTAATCGAGAAGCTTGCGACGGCGGCTGGCCATCTGCAGGAGGCCGCGGCGCGAGTGGAAGTCCTTGCGATGCGTGCGCAGGTGCTCGGTCAGGTGATTGATCCGGGCGGTCAGCAGCGCGACTTGGACCTCGGAAGAACCGGTGTCCGTTTCGTGCGTTTTGTATTCGGCGATGATTTCGGGTTTAACAACTGTAGGCATGGTTTATAGGCTGAGGGTTACACGACTGTAGGGAACCCTTGCGGGCTCCGTAACACCCGCCCCACCGCGGTATAACCCGCGGTTGAGCCGGCGTCACCGTTTGAATCCCGCGGAGTGCGGGACCGGTCATGGTGGGAATCCGCAACCGACGGATTTCCACTAACGCAAGGGGCCAGAATCAAAAACGCCGGGCAGTGGCGCAAGCGTATTTTTTGCCTGAGCCGGACCGCTCAGCCCGCGCGCAGATTGATCGACTTAACTCCCTCACAACCGGGTAGTTGGCGGATGCGCTGCAGGATTTCCATCCGGTGGTGGAGCAACTCGCTGCGAACGACGGAATGGGAGACGAGGATGAGGAGCTGGGACTTGTCGATCCGGACGGCGTGGGAGTAGCCGGCATTGGCGGCCCCGACGAGCTCAACCCAGTGGTCGCGGATGGTCTGTTCGGCGGAAGGACGGCCAACCTGATACTTGACCATCAACTCCTCGATGAGGCCAGAAAGGGGCTGGGACTTGCGCTTCACCTGGCGGCGGGGTTCCTCGAACGGCACCCCGCGCAGGTCGCCGACGAGCTCCTCGGCGAGTTTGCTGAACTGGTGCGGCTGGTCAGCCATGGGGCGCGCGATGATGTTCGGCCTCAAACAGCCGACTGTAGCGGACGAAGGCGCTGAAGGCGGTGGCCCAGGCGATGTAGAAGCCGGGGTAGCCGTCGAGGAAGCCGAGCTTGAACACATACGCGCGGAAGAAGCGCCAGAACGGGCGGAAGATCGCGGCCAACACGGAGAATTTCCCGCCCTTGGCCTGCTGCTGACGGACGAAGAGGTCGGCGAACGGATTGATTTTCGCGACATGGCTGGCGAGTGTCGGAAACGAATAGTGGTGCAGGTCGCCGGTGAGTGTCGCAACCGGGCCGTCGCACTCGACCTTCTCGTGGACAAAGGCATCGCCACCCCAGCGGGCGCGGCCGACGTGGAGCAGGCGCAGGCTGAGGTCGGGGTACCAGTCGCCATGGGTGATCCAGCGGTCGATGAACCAGACTTTTCGCGGGAAACGGGCGCCGGCAAACGAGTCGTGGTCGGCGCGGGCGAAAAACGCGGTGAGGGCGGCGCGCAGCGCGGGTGAGACTTCCTCGTCGGCGTCGAGCGAGAGCACCCACGGTTGTTTCGCGAGGGCGAGGGCGGCGTTTTTCGTGTCACGGTAACCCGACCACGGCAGGTTGTGCACGAGCGCGCCGAGGTTGCGGGCGAGGGTATCGCTGCCGTCGGTGGTATTGTTCAGCGCGACCACGGTCTCGCTGACCCAGCCGGACACGCTGGCGAGGCAGCGCGGGAGGGTCTGCGCCTCGTTCTTGGCGATGATGACGACGGAGAGCGGCAGCGGGGCGGGCACGGGAGTGATGAAGACTAAATCTTCCCCACGAGCGAGCGCGGGATTTGGTACAGGTAACCGCAGGACCGCCAGGTGCGGACGAGGGCCTTTTTTGCTTCGCCGGGACGGGCGATGATGAAGTTGAGCAGGGCCAGCAGGACAAACCCGAGGGCCTTTAAGAGGTTGCCGAGGAAGCGCCCGAGAAAATAGGCGGCGGCGCCGGGCTGGCCGGCGCGGTCGATCACCCGGGAGCGGGCCGAGTCGAAGGCGTGCCGCGTGGCGTAGCGGAACGTGGTGCGGCTGGCAGGCATCTGGTGCTGCACCGCGGCGGCGGGGGCGAACCAGACCTCGAGTCCGGCGGCACGCACGCGCCGGATCATCTCGCTGTCCCCGCCGGAAAAATAATTGCCCGCGGCGCGGTCCAGGGCGGTGTGGAAGGGGCCGAGTTTTTCGAACACCCACTTCGGCAATGCGAGATTGGCGCCCATGGGGGAGTACTTCGCGACCAGCGGGCCGGCGTCCGCCCGAAAGGCGAGCGGGGCGTGCCACTCGGCGACCCACGGCGGCAGGCCGTCGGGGAAGACGGGAATCACCTCGCCGCCG
This sequence comes from uncultured Opitutia bacterium, assembly GCA_903839035.1. Classification (GTDB taxonomy): domain Bacteria; phylum Verrucomicrobiota; class Verrucomicrobiia; order Opitutales; family Opitutaceae; genus Opi-474. The sequence continues at coordinate 20,700 of CAIMAQ010000057.1, read as the reverse complement.
ACGGCGCCCACGCGGTGGGCGGAATCGGTGAGCAGGGGCGCGGCCAGCTGGCTGAGCCAGTCGGGCGACATGAGGATGTCGTCGTCGGCGAAGACAATGAGGTCGCCGCGCGCCTCGGTGATGGCGCGGTTGCGGGCGTAATCGAGCCCCTGTTTCGTCTCGAGCAGATAGCGGGGGGCGGGAGTCGCCCCGGCGAACTCCGCGACGACGGCGCGGGTGTGATCGGTGGAATTATTGTCGATGACGAGGACCTCGAAGGCGCCCTTGGGGAAGTCCTGCCGGGCGATCCCGGCGAGGGTTTGGCGCAGGAAATCCGCGCGATTATACGTCGGAATCGCGACGGTGAGCTGAAGGGGGCCGGCCGGGGAAGTCATACGGACAGGTCAAGTTCATGCCGGCTGGCGCGCCGCCCGCAAAGAAAAAGCTTCCCGCCCGGCGGCGCTTGGCGTGGATTCAAGGCATGGCTTTCAAGCACTGGCCCCTCGTGCGCGACCTCCGCTTTGCCCAGAAATGCGGCCGTTACCTGCGCGGCGCGCGGAAACGCCGGCCGGACCTGAACTGGGACGAGTTCCACCGGGTGGCGCGGCATTTCAAGACGGACGACATGGGCAGCTTTCCCGAGCGCGGTTTCCTCTACCAGCTGGCGAGCGACGCGCCGGTGGATGCGCAGGTGGTCGAGGTGGGTTCGTGGATGGGGGCGTCGACGTGCTTCCTCGCGGCGGGACTGAAAGGCCCGGCGGCGAAGATCTTTGCCGTGGATAATTTCCAGGGCCTCTCGACCTGCGGCGAGGACGCCGCCTGGTACAACCGGCATTTCCAGAAGCTCGGCGCGGCCAGCACGCTGGAGATCTTCAAGCGCAACTTCGCGGCGCTGGGGCTGGCGGCGCGCGCCGAGCCGGTGGTGAGCGACTCGCTCAAGGCGGCGCAGACGCTGGTTTCGAGGCGCGGGGCGATCGACCTGATCTTCATTGATGGCGACCACTCGTACGAAGCGTGCAAGGCTGACATCGCGGCGTGGGCACCGTACGTGAAGCGCGGCGGCGTAATCGCGTTTCACGACTTCGGCAGCCGGGCCAGCGGAGTGACGCAGGCGATCTTCGAGGCGATCAAGGCCGGCCAGTTCGCCGAGATCGTGGGCGTGGCGAACACGATCATCGCGTTCCGGATGTAAGAGGGCGTTTTTGCGATCGGCCTTGGTCGGGCTCGGATATCCTACTTCACCGCCAGCTGGGCCGCGATTGCGTTGAAGACCTCGTCCTCGGTGATTTTGCGCACGCAGTAGCTGCGGTAGGAATTGCCCTGCTCGCAGGGCGTTGGCGTGGACGCACCCAGACAGGCGCAGGGGAGGGTCGTTTGGAGCACGGTCTGACGGGACCCGAGCGGGCGCCAGATGGTGGCGTTCTGTGAGCCGAAGAGGGCGACAACGGGGGTGCCGACCGCGGCGGCGACGTGCATGGGCCCGCTGTCGTGGCAGAGGAGCAGGTTGAACTGGGCCACCATGGCGGCGAACTGGCCGACGGTGAAACGCTGGGTGATGGCGACGAGGTGGAACTTGGCGTGCGAGCGGATCTGCTCCACGAGTTTCTGCTCGCCCGGGCCGGCCACGACGAAGACCTGCACGCCGAGCTTTTCCTGGAGGCGGTCGCAGACGGCGGCGAAACGCTCGACCGGCCAGAGGCGGAACAGGCTGCGGCTGCCGGGGTGCAGCAGAACCCGGGGCGGCCGAACGGAGTAGGTCGGGTGCCCGGTGCCGGCCCAGGAGGCGATGGCGGCCAGATCGGCGGGGCGCGGGACGAGCCGGACCTCGCGCGAGACGACGGGCACGCCGAGGGCGGGCAGGAGTGCGAGGTAGGTCTCCGTGATGTGGTGCGAGTCGTAGAAGTCGTTCGTGACCTTCGCCACGTGGGTGTAGAACCAGCCGAAGCGGAAGGTGATGAGTTCGCGGTTGAAGGTGGCGCGGACGGCGGCGCCGCTCAGCCGGGAAACGAGGGCGGTTTTCTCCGTGTTGTCGAAATCGAGGACGTGCGTGTAGTGCGCGCCGCGCAGGGTGCGGATGAAGCCCGGCCAGTGACTGAGGTGGCGGGGGAAGGCGAGCGAGGCATCCACATCGGGGTTGAGCGGGAGGATCCCGGTGTACGCGGCCTCGGTCAGCACGGTGATCCGGGCGGCGGGCCAGTGGAGGCGCAGGTTGCGGAGGACGCTGCCGAGCAGGACGATGTCTCCGAGGTAGCGGCGGCGGATGACGAGGAGGCTGGGCGCGGACTCGGCCATGCGTCAGGTGGCGCCGGTCTGACGGTCGTAGAGCGACTTGTAGAGTGGGTTCGCCGCGTAAAGCTGGGCGTGGGTGCCGGTGGCGGCGATCTGGCCGCGGTCGAACACGAGGATCATCGAGGCGTCGCGGATGGTGCTGAAGCGGTGCGCGATGATCAGCACGGTCTTGCCGACGACGAGCTTCTGCAGGGCCTCCTGGATGAACTGCTCGCTCTGGGAATCGAGGGCGGACGTTGCCTCGTCGAGAATGAGGATGGGGGCGTTGCGCAGAAAGGCGCGGGCGAGGGCCAGGCGCTGCTTCTGGCCGCCGGAGAGGAGCGAACCGCGCTCGCCGACGACGGTTTCGTAGCCGTTGGGCAGGGTGCGGATGAAATCGTCGGCGTGCGCATCAATGGCGGCGGCGATCACCTCGTTGCGGGTGGCGTCGGTGCGGCCGAGCAGGAGGTTGTTGTAAATGGTGTCGTTGAAGAGGACCGGGTCCTGCGAGACGACGGCGATGTTGCGCCGAAGGTCGGCGAGTTTCATCGCGCGCACGTCGTGGCCGTCGATGGAGACCGAGCCGGCGGTGGCCTCGTAGAAGCGGGGCACGAGGTTGGCGAAGGTGGTCTTGCCGGCGCCGCTGGGGCCGACGAGGGCGCAGACGGTGCCGGCGGGGATGGCGGCCCGCAGGCCGTGGAGGACGGGTTCGCCGGTCTTGTAGGCGAAGCTGACCTCCCCGAAGGCGATGTCACCGCGGAGCCGGCCGACGTACACGGGGGCGGCGGGATCGGTGATGGTCACGGGCTCATGAAGGACCTCCTCGATCCGGTTGAGCGAGGCGGTGCCGCGGGTGAACTGGCCGTGGAGGGCGCCGAGCTTCTTCACGGGCTCGTAGCAGGCGAACAGCGCGGTGAGGATGGAGGTGAAGACGGCGAGCGGCAGGCCGGCGCGGTACGCGTAGAACAGCGAGAAGGCGATGCCGAGCGAGGCGATGACCTCGATCGAGGGCGAGAGCACCTGGGAGTATTTCACCACCTTCATCTGGACGAGGAAGAGGCGCCGGGTGGTGCGCTGGAAGACATCGACCTCCTTCTCTTCGAGGCCGAAGGCGCGGACCTCGCGGGCGGCCATCAGGTTCTGGTTGGCGAGGTCGGAGATGTCGCCGAGCAGGCGCTGGTTTTCGTCGGCGCGCTTGAGGAGCTTTTTGCCGACGTAACGGACAGGCAGGACGCAGACGGGGATGATGGCGAGCGAGCCGAGGAACATCAGCGCGCCGTTGTAGCGGAACGCGATGGTCGCGAGGAAGCTCATGGCGCCCACAAGGGTGAGCGGCTGGATGACGAGGTCGCTGGCGCTGCTGGTGATGGTCTGCTGGACGACCTGCGTATCGGCGGTGAGGCGCGAGAGCAGGTCGCCGGTGCGGTTCTTGCCGAGGTAGCTGAGGGGCAGGTACTGGAGCTTGCGGTAGAGTTCGACCCGGATTGCCTCCAGCACGCCGATGCCGCAGCGGCTCATGAAATAGTTGTTGAGGAACTGCGTGACCGCACGGATCAGGAAAACCAGGGGGATCAGCAGGGCGTAGCCGATGATCTCGAGGGCCGGGAGGGTGCGCGGTCCGTCCGTGAAGATGCGGGGGAAGACGCTGTTGATGACCACCGGCAGGCCGCGGCCGAAGACCAGGCCGCTGATGGCACCGCAGACCAAGGCGAACACCAAGTAGGTGCGGTGCCCGCGGAGGTATTTCAGGTAGGGGAGAAAACGTTTCATCGGCGGCGACTTAGAGCACGCTGAGGAGGGCGGGTTCCGCCTTCAATCCTTTGATGCCCTCACATCGAGGGCGTCCCGCAGGCCGTCCCCGAGGAAATTGAGAGAGAACAGGGTGAGGGAAAACACGCTGCCGGGGAAGACGAGCAGCCACCAGAACTCCTCCATTTTCTCCGCCCCGTCCTTGATCAGGGCGCCCCACGAGCTCATGGGCGGCTGCACGCCGAGGCCGAGGAAGCTGAGGAAGGCCTCGAGCAGCATGACGGCGGGCACGGTGAGCGTGGCGTACACGATGATGGGACCGAGGACGTTGGGGATGATGTGGCGGAAGATGATCCGGCGGCGGCCGTAGCCGAGGGAGCGGGCGGCCTCGATGAATTCCATGCGCTTGATGGAGAGCACCTGGCCGCGGACGATCCGGGACATGGTGAGCCACTCGACGGCGCCAATGGCGGCGAAGAGCAGCACCATGTTGCCCACGCCCTGCAGGCCCTCGAGGTGCATGGTGTCGCGCAGCCAGCCGTCGAGCTTTTCGGAGGGTTCCTTCATGAACACCATGAGCAGGATCACGAAAATTGTGAAGGGCAGCGCGTACATGATGTCCACGATGCGCATCATCACGCGGTCGGTCTTGCCGCCGAGGAAGCCGGCGACGGCGCCGTAGGTCACGCCGATGGTGAGGGCGACGAAGGTGGCGACGAGGCCGACCATGATGGAGATGCGGCCGCCGTAGAGGATGCGGGCGAACAGGTCGCGGCCGAGGGTGTCGGTGCCGAGCCAGTGCGATGCGCCGGGCGGGGTGGCGCCGAGGTCGAGGTTCTGGTCCTGGTAGGTCTGGGAGAACCACGGGCCGCAGACACAGAGAAGCGTGAGCACGAGCAGCACGAGGCCGCCGGCCACGGCCAGCTGGTTTTTGCGGAGCCGTGCCCAGGCGTCGTGCCAGAGCGACGAGCCCTGTTCGAGCTGGTCGGGTGTGACGTCGGCGGTGGGGAGGACTTTGGGGGAAAGAGACTGCATCGGATTTGCCCGCGAATTACGCGAATGGGCGCGAATTTAAGGGCATCGGATTCGGGGAGGTTCGCATGATTCGCGGCCAAAAAATCATTCGAACTTCAGCTTCGGGTTGAGCCAGACTTGGACGATGTCCACGACGAGGTTGAGGCCGATGAGCAGCGTGGCGTAGAGGATGACGGTGCCGAGGACGAGGGTGTAGTCGCGGTTGAAGGCGCTGTTGACGAACTCGCGGCCGAGGCCGGGGATCTGGAAGATGGTCTCGATGACGAACGAGCCGGTGAGGATGCCGGCGATGGCGGGGCCGAGGAAGGACACGACGGGGAGGAGGCCGCCGCGAAGGGCGTGGCGGAAGATGACGCGAACCTCGGAGGCGCCCTTGGCCCGGGCGGTGCGGATGTAATCCTGATTGAGCACCTCGAGCATGCCGCCGCGGGTGAGGCGGGCGACGTAGGCGGCGTAGACGCAGCCGAGGGTGAGGCTGGGGAGGATACGGTCGATGGGGCCGTACCAGCCGGAGGCATTGAACCAGCCGTAGTGGATGGCCAACGTGAGGACGAGCAGCGGGCCGAGCACGAAGGTGGGCACACAGATGCCGATCATCGCGACGGAGGAGCACAGGTAGTCGATCCAGGTGTTGCGCTTGATGGCGGCCAGGACGCCGAGGGTCAGGCCAACGGCGAGGGCGATGGCGAGCGAGAGGGCACCGAGCTCGAGGGAGACGGGAAGCTTGTCGGCGATGATCTCGTTGACGGTGCGGTTGGGGTATTTGAACGACGGGCCGAGGTCGCCGTGGAAGACGACCTTGCCGAGGTAGCCCGCGTATTGCCGCCAGAGGGGCTTATCGAGGTTGTAGGCCCGCTCGAGGTTGCGCATGACCTCGGGCGTGACGGCCTTTTCCGCCGTGAACGGCCCGCCCGGCACGAAACGGATCATGAAGAACGTCGCCGTGACGATGATGAAGAGGACCGGGATCGTCTCGAGGAGGCGGCGGGCGATAAAACGAAGCACGGGAGCTAAAGTAAGCAGGAAGAAGGCAGAAGGAAGAAGGAAAACGCCGGCGGAGGCCGGCGGGCCAGGCTCACGGGACGATGTCGGCGTATTTCCACGGGTAGTTGTCGAGCGGGGTGCTGTAGAAGCCCTTCACCCGGGGGCTGATCAGGCGGGCGCGGGTGTAGTTGAAGAGCGGCAGCACCGGCATCTCATCGATGAGGATCTTCTCCATTTTCTGATAGATGGCGAAGCGGGCGCGGTTGTTGGGCGCGCCGAGCGCGGAGTGCAGGAGGCGATCGTATTCGGCGTTGCCCCAGTTGCTGTCGTTGTTGCCGCCCCCGGTCTCCCAGAGGTCGAAAAACACGTGCGGGTCGATGTAATCGGCGATCCAGCCCGCGCGCTGGAACTGGAAATTCCGCGAATGCTGGTCGTCGATGTAGACCTTCCACTCCTCGTTCACGAGGGTGATGTTGAGGCCGAGGTTCTTCAGCCACATCTGCTGCAGCGCCTCGGCGATGGTCTTGTGCTTTTCGAGCGTGTTGTAGAGCAGGTCGGCGCGCGGGAAGCCCCGTCCATCCGGGTAGCCGGCCTCCGCCAGCAACCGGCGCGCCTCGGTCAGGTCGGCCTTGAACGTGTGCTCGCTGCGGTAGCCGAGGAGGTTCTGCGGGATAAAATTATAGGCGGGTGTCTCGTCGGCGAGGGTGACGTTTTTCACCAGGCTCTCGCGGTCGATCGCCAGCGCGAGGGCGCGGCGCACGCGGACGTCGTCGAACGGCTTCCGCTGCACGTTGAAACGGTAGAAGTAGACGCCGTTGTAGGGATCAACGTGAACGGACTCGGGATGCTCGCGACGGTAGACGGCGAGCTTGGTCAGGGGGACCTCGTTGGTGACATCGAGCTGGCCGGTGCGGAACATGCGCTCCTCGGTGTCGGCGAGCTCGATGGGGTAGAGGTCGATCTCATCAATCTTCACGCGGGCCCGGTCCCAGTAGGTCGGGGAACGCTCGGCCACGATGATCTGGTTGGGGATCCATTTCTTGAGCACGTACGGGCCGTTGCCGACGTAGTTCTCGGGGCGCGTCCAGGCCGTGCTGCGCTGGGTGAGGCCGCCGAATTTTTTTACCGTGGCGATGTGCACGGGGTACCACGCGTAATGGTTCATGGCGTGGAGCAGGAACGGGGCGGGCTGCATCAGCGTGACCACGAGAGTGCGGGCATCGCGCGCCTTCAGGGCGACGGTGGAGAAGTCGGTGGTCTGGCCGTCATAGAAGGCCTTCGCGCCCACGACGTGGTTGTAGAGCATGTAGGCGTACTGGCAGGCGAGCACGGGGTTCAGCATGCGCTGATAGGTGGCCACGAAATCCTGCGCGGTGACCGGGTCGCCGTTGGACCACTTGCCGTCGGCGCGCAGGTGAAAGGTGTACGTCAGGCCGTCAGGCGAGATCTCCCAGCGCTCGGCGGCGCCGGGGATGATCTGCATGTCGGGGTCCTCGCTGACGAGGCCCTCCGAGAAGGTCTGGAGCAGCCGGTATTCCGGCGAGCCGGTGACGATGGCCGGGTCGATGTCCTGCGGCTCGGTGCCGTTGCCGAAGTGGAGGACCTTGCGCGGGGTGGGGTTGCCGCCGGAGCCGGCGGTGAGGGCGGGGTCCTTTTGGGCGCAGCCGGAGCTGAGCAGAAGGGCGACGGCCAGGGGCAAGGTGAGACGGGACAGCATGGTGAAGAGGAGAGGGAGGGGTGGCCCAGCGTAAGCGGCGGGGCGGATTACTTGGCGGGTTCGAGCCAGGGCTGGCGCCAGTCCACGGCGCGCAGCCGATTGCCGAGGTGGAGCACCTGGTCACGATTGCCGGACTCGACCGCCGTCTCGTGCCGGGCGCAGCTGCCGAGCAGCAGGGCGAGGGCGGAGAAGGGGAGGAGAAACCGGGGGGAACGCATCAGTAAAAAAGAAGGCGCGCGGTGCAGGACTGCAGGCCGCGCGCCAAAGTAGACAGACGTCCGAGGCGGCTTATTGTTTCTTTTCCGCCATCATCACGTCGCGCTTGGCCTTGAACTCGTTGCCGGGCCGCCAGGTGGGCCAGGTGTCGGTGTTGGCCACGCAGGTGATCAGCTGGGTGAGGAATTCCGCGTCCTGCGCGCCGCCCCCGAAGGTCCAGTCGGGTTTCACCTCATCGGTGACCTTGTGGTAATCCTTCAGGTCGAACTCGGCCTCGAACTTCACGCCCCAGCCGGCGGGCTGGCCGACGTAGTTGAGGCCACGCTTCACGTAGATCGCGGGCACGCCGAGCTTGGCGAACTCGAAATGGTCGCTCCGGTAATAGCTGCCCTTTTCCGGCGCCTGGTCGGGTGTGATGGTGCGGCCCTGGCCCTTGGCCACCTCCGCGGCGTCATCGTCCAGCGTGGACGCGCCCAGGCCGATGATGCGCACGTCACTGGTGCGGCCGTAGTAGTTCGCGCCGTCGGTGTTGACGTTGGCGAGGGTGTGGTCGAGCGGGTAGAGCGGGTTGCGCGCGTAGAAGCGCGAGCCGAGCAGGCCCTTTTCCTCGGCGGTGATCGAGAGGAAGACCACCGTGCGCTTGGGGTGGGCTTTGGCGTAAACTTGGCGAAGGCTGAGGGTCTGCGCGACCTCCAGCAGCATGGCGCAGCCGGAGGCGTTGTCATCGGCGCCGTTGTAAATCTGGTCGCCGGGCAGCGCGGGATTGCGGCCGAGGTGGTCCCAGTGGGCGGAGTAGACCACGTATTCGTTGCGCAGTTTGGGATCGGAGCCGGTCAGCTTGCCGACGACGTTCTTCGAATCGACGTTACGGAGGGTGGCGTCGATGCTGAACGATGCCTTGGCGCCGAGGGCGACGGGGTGGAAGTCGCGGCTGACGGCGGACTGCTTGAGCTTGAGGTAGTCCTGGCCGCAGGCGGCAAAGAGGCGCTGGGCAGCGTCGAGGGTGAACCAGCCGTTGAGCGCGATGTTGCCGGCGTTGCCGTCGGGCGTGCGCAGGGTGAAGTTTTCGCGGCTGTTGCTCGCGACGACCACGGCGTAGGGATAGGCGGCGGGGATGGTCTCGTGCACGATGATGCAGGCGGCGGCGCCCTTGGCGGCGGCGATCTCGTACTTGTACATCCAGCGGCCGTAGTAGGTCATGGCCTTACCGCCGAAGACCTTCGGGTCGAGCTGGCCGGTGGCCGGGTCGAGGACCGGCGGGTCATTGACGAGCATGACGACGGTTTTGCCGCGCACGTCCACGCCCTTGTAGTCGTCCCAATTGTATTCCGGCGCGACGACGCCGTAGCCCACGAACACGACGTCGCTGTCCTTCTGCTCGAGGTGTTTCACGACGCGGGTGGTGAAGCCGACGTAGTCGTTGATGTTCGTCATCGGCATCGCCTTGCCGCCGATGGTGAACGAAAGCGTCGGGGTGGACGTGATGCCCACGAGCGGCACATCCTGAATGTAGGTGCCGTTGGGATTGCCGGGCTCCAGACCCATTTTTTTGAACTCGCTGACGAGGTAGGCGACGGTCTTTTCCTCGCCGGGCGTCGCGGGACCGCGGCCCTCAAATTCGTCGGAGGCGAGGATCTTTGCGCGGGCGAGCATGCGGTCCGCGGAGGGTGCAGTGGAGCGGACTTCCGCGAGAGCCAGCGACGTGGTGCAGGCAGCGGCGAGGAGGAGCAGCTTAGTCTTCATGGAGGTAAATATCTGGGTAGAACCGTGTCCAAAGGGCGTCCGGATGCCAGCCCCGAACCGCTGGGCGCATCAGCCAATTGGTCGCGTTGAAATACAGCGGGGCGAGGGGGCACTCCGCGAGCAACCGGGCTTCGGCCTCCCGCTGGTAGCCGGCCTGGAGCGTGGGGTCGGGCGTGAGCGCGGCGTGGGCCACAAGGGCATCGTAACGGGCGTCGCTCCAGTGCGGGTAGTTGCCGGGTGACCCGGTGGTGAAGTCATCGAGCAGGTTCGCCGGGTCGGCCACGTCGGGAATGGCGGTGATGAAGCCGATGTCGTAGTGGCCATCGCGCAACGCAGCGACGTGGACACGGGCCTCGCGGGTGACGAGGGCGACGTCGATGCCGAGTTCCTTTTTCCACATGGCCTGGATGACCTCGGTCAACGGCGCGCCGATCATCCAGCTGGTCAGCTCCAGCCGCGGAAAGCCCCGTCCGCCCGGGAAACCCGCCGCGGCGAGCAACTGGCGCGCGGCGGCGGAATCGACCCGGAACGCGGAGCCCAAGTGCGCGGCCGAATCGCCGGGAGCACGCAGGGCCGCGGGCACGAGGCGGAAGGCCGGCGCCTGGCCGCCCTGCAGCACGCGTTGCACCAGCTGGTCACGGTCGATGGCGAGGGAGAGGGCGCGGCGGACGCGGACGTCGTCGAGCGGCGGGCGGGTGGTGTTGAAGGTGAGGTAGCGGGTTTCCGCGAGGGGCGCGTGGTGCAGTTCAGCGGGATGCTCGCGCCGGTAGGAATCGAGCTTTGTGTGCGGCACGGCCATCGTCACGTCCAGCTGGCCGGCGCGGAACGCCCGCTCCTCGGCGTCGCCATTGTCGAAGGCGAGGAACTGGATCTCGGCGAGGCGGATCCGCGCGGCGTCATGATAGGCGGGATTTTTCCGGACCACGATGCGCTGGTGCGGCTGCCACTCGGCGAGGGTGAAGGCGCCGTTGCCGACATAGTGGCCGGGGCGCGTCCAGGTGCGGTCGAACCGGGCGACGGTGCGCACATTGACGGGAATCCACGGCCCGCTGGCGGCGTAGGCGAGGAAACGCGATGACGGATGCTCCAGCCGGACGACGAAGGTATACGGGTCCGGGGCAAGGAACCCGACCGCGGAGAAGTCCCGGAGCTCACCGGAGGCAAAGGCGCGCGCATTCTTCACCATGAACAACAGCGGGGCCTTGGGTGCGGCGGTGGCGGGCGTGAGCACGCGGCGGTACGACTCAAGGAAATCCGCGGCGGTCACCGGCTCGCCGTTGGACCAGCGGGCGTTACGGCGCAGGTGAAACGTGTAGGTGCACTGGTCGGGGGAGATTTCCCAGCGCTCGGCGGCCGCGGGCGACGGCGGGGCGTGGTCGGGTGACGGGGCGACGAGACCCTCGCTCAGGGCGCGGATGATGAAGAGTTCGTCGGGCAGGGAGGCCCGGGCGGGATCGAGATCCGCGGGCTCGTTGCGCTGGCTGATGCGGAGGACTTGCGGGATGGGCGCATCGGGAGCCGGGTCGGCTCGTTTACAACCGGAGGGGATGGCCGCGAAGAAGCACAAGCAGGCGCAATAAAATGTGATTTGAATTGGGGTGGGGCGTGTTGCCCCTAACACGCTGAGCAGGCCCGTCCCTTCAAACCAGCGTCTTGGGGACAAGCCGCTCCACCTTCCGTCACTATTCCTCGAGCCACACATGTTTGTACGGGTGGTGATCGAGGAGGTTCGGATACCAGCCCTTGACGGATGGCTGCACGAGAAAGACATGCGTGTTGTAATAAAGCGGGATGATCGGGGTGGCGGCGAGCAGCTGGGACTCGGCCTGCTGGAGTTGGTTCATCCGTTCGGCGGCATCGGCCGTGCGGGCCGACGCAAAGAGCAGGTTGTCGAAGGCGGGGCTGGACCAGCCAGTGTGGTTGTTGCCGCTGTCACTGCGCCACAGGTCGAGGAACGTGCCGGGGTCGGCATAGTCTCCGACCCAGTCGGAGAGCAGGATCTGATAGTTGCCGGTGCGGCGTTCATTGAGGACGCCCTTGAATTCCTGGCTCACAAGGCGGACCTCGATCCCGAGTTCCCGCCGCCACATTTCCTGCACCGCCTCGGCGAGCGTGCGGTGGTTATCCGAGGTGTTGTAGAGCAGCTCGATGGGCGGCAGGCCCTTGCCGCCAGGGAAACCGGCTTCGGCCAGCAGGCGGCGGGCGGCGGCGAAGTCAGTCGGCAGGCCGGCGGGCGGAACATAACCCGGCAGGCCCGGCGGCGTGATGGCTGTGGCGGCAAGCTGGCCGCCGTGGAGGATTTTCTCGACGATGGCGGTGCGGTCCACGGCCTGCGACAGCGCGCGGCGGACGCGTTCATCCCCGAACGGCGGCCGCCGCAGGTTGAGGCGGAAAAAGTAGGTGTTGAGGTACGGGTCGGCCCGCAGGAATTGCGGCGCGTCCCGGCGGTAGGCCTCCACCTTGCCGAAGGGCAGCACATAGGTGACATGCAGCTGGCCGGTGCGGAAGGCGCGCTCCTCGGCGTCGCCGCTCTCGATCGGATAAAAATTGATCGCCGTCAGCCGCACCCGGGCGGCGTCCCAGTACGTCAGGGATTTCTCGACGATGATGCGCTGGTTGGGCTCCCACGATTTCAGGTTGAACGGGCCGTTGCCCACGAGGCTGCCGGCGCGGGCCCAGCGGTTGCCGCGCTCGGCGTCCGGGCCGCTGGCGGCGATGAGGGCAACCGGCACGGGCGACCAGACCGGGTTGGTCAGCAGGGAAAGAAAGTAGGGCGCAGGATGCTCCAGCCGCACGCGCAGGGTGTGGTCGTCCACCGCGGTGACGCCGACCGCGCCAAAATCCTGGGTCAGGCCCTTGTGGAAGGCCTCGGCACCCTGGATCAGGTGGAGCAGGTCGGCATTGGAGGCGCCGAGGGTCGGGGTCAGGATCCGCCTCCAGGAGTCGACAAAATCCTGCGCCGTGACGGGGGCGCCGTTGGACCAGCGCGCCGTGGCGCGGAGGTGGAACAGGTAGGAGAGCTGGTCGGGGGAGGTCTCCCAGCTCTCAGCCACACCCGGCACGGGATGCAGGTCGACGGGATCCTCGACCACGAGTCCCTCGAACAGTGCGGAGGCGATGTCCCCCTCGGCGATATTGGCGGCGAGCTGCGGGTCGAGGTCGCTGACCTCGGAGCCAATGCCGCGGTGCAGGACCTGATCGCGGTTGCCGCTGGTGACGGCGCTTTCGCGCCGGCCGCAGCCGGTAGTCACCACTAGCAGGCCCAAGAATGCGCAAGAAAACAGCAGAATGAACCCGGGCTTTTGGTGCATGCTAGGGCCTCTTTGTGGCCAATCACAAATCGTCACAGCTTGAGGAGGACGACGGCGTGGGCGGCGATGGCGAGGCCGCGGCCGATCTCGTCAATGCCCTCGTTGGTCGTGGCCTTGAGGCCGATATCGGAGATGAGCAGGCCGGTGGAATCGGCGAGCGCGCGCTTCATGTCCTTGAGCCGGGGGAAAATCATCGGTTTCTCGGCGACGACGGTGGCGTCCACATTGACGAGGTCGAAACCGAGCCGGGTGGTCTCGGCGATCACGCGTTGCAGCAGTTTCTGGGAGTTGATGTCCTTGAGCGCAGGATCCGTGTTGGGAAAAAAATGGCCGATGTCCGGCAGGCCGGCGGCGCCGAGGATGGCGTCGCAGATCGCGTGGGTGAGGCAGTCGGCATCGGAGTGGCCGTCGAGACCGTAGTCGGTGTCGAACCTGACGCCCCCGAGCACGAGGGGGCGGCCGGGGACGAGCCGGTGGATGTCGTAGCCGTGGCCGATGCGGAAGGAACCCATGAGGTGGAAGGTATAAGAGTTAAGTTTTAAGCCCCGGATCCAGAAAGCAGGAACTCGAGGTAGGCGAGGTCGGCGGGGGTGGTGAGCTTTGGGTTGGCGTGGGGATTCTCGAGGAGAGCAATGGGGTGGCCGAGTTTCTCGACGGCGGAGGCATCGTCGGTGATGTGCAGGCGGCGGGCGGCCACGCGGGCGTAGGCGCGTACGATGAGGTCGCGGGCAAAAACCTGGGGCGTCTCCATCGCCCACAGGCGCGAGCGGTCGAGGGTGCGCAGGCGGGCGTCGTCGCGGTGCTGCTTGATGGTGTCGGTCACGCGGTGGGCGAGGACCACCGCGCCCTCGCGGCGGACGATCTTGTGGAGGGCGACCAGCTGCTCGGGACGCACCAGCGGGCGGGCGCAATCGTGGATGAAGACGTGCGAGATGTCGCCGGGCAGCGCGGCGAGGGCGTGCATCACGGAGTCCTGCCGCTCGCGTCCGCCGCGCACGAGGGCGGAAGGCGTGGGCGCGTAGGCCATGAGCTCGGTCATCTGCCGCGGGTCGCGGTACACCACGACGTAGAAATCGGCGACGGCGCTGGCCATGAAGGCAGCGACGGAGTGGGCGAACACTGGCCGGCCGGCGAGGGGCGCGAGTACCTTGTCGGTGACGGCGCCGTTCATGCGCGAACCGGAGCCGGCGGCGAGGAGAATGACGGCGGTGCGACTCATGTTTGATTAAGGCGGAGGGAAGAGGGCGGGAGGACGAAGTCAGGCTGGCTTCTGACCGATCTCGGCCAAAATTGCCCGCGCGGCGGCGACCGGGTCGGGGGCTTTGAAGATCGGGCGGCCCACGACGAGGAAGCTGGCGCCGGCTTGGGCGGCCTCGGCGGGCGTCATCACGCGGGTTTGATCGTCGGCTTTCGCGTCCCGGGAGCGGATGCCGGGGGTGATGAGCCTTACGTCGGGCGGAAGGACGGCGCGGAGCGGGGCGATCTCGAGGGGCGAGCAGACCAAGCCGCGCAGACCGGAGTCGATGGCGAGCCGGCCAAGGCGGAGGACCTGTTTTTCGGGCGAATCGGCGACACCGGTTTCCGCCAGGCCGGCGGCGCTGGTGGAGGTCAGGACGGTGACCCCGAGGAGGAGCAGGTTGGGCGCGTGCTGCTGCTGGGCTTTCACGGCCCACTGCATCATCTCGCGACCGCCGCCGGCGTGCAGGGTGAGCATCGCGATCGGGAGCTTGGCGACGGACTCGACGGACTTGGCGACAGTGTTGGGGATGTCGTGGAGCTTGAGGTCGAGGAAGACGTTGAAGCCCAGCCCGGCGATTTCGCGCACGCAGTCGGGGCCGTTGGCCGTGAACATCTCGAGGCCGATCTTCACCCAGCGGACGGTGCCCTGGAGCTGGCGGAGCGCCGGGGTGACATCGCGCGGGGACTGGGCGTCGAGGACGAGGATGAGATCGCAAGCCATGGCGAAAAATGCTGACGGCCCGCCCCGGGCATCGCCAATGTTTTCTTTGCCCCCCGTGTCACCCGCCGTCCTCGCCTGTCCCGCCAAACTGAACCTGCTCCTCGCCGTCACCGGCCGGCGCCCGGACGGGTTTCATGAACTCGTGTCGGTCGTGGCCCCGGTGGAGTTTGGCGACACGCTGACGGTCGAGCGGGCGGACGATTTCTCGCTGGTTTGTGACGATGCCGGGTTGCCGGTGGATGGAACGAACCTGGTGCTGAAGGCGGCGCAGGCGTATCGCGCGGCAACGGGCTGGCCGAGTGGCGCGCGATTCTCGCTGGTGAAACGCATCCCGGTGGGCGCCGGTCTCGGGGGCGGGAGCAGTGATGCGGCGGCGGCGCTCCTGGCACTGAACCGGCTGGCGGGCGGGTTGCTTGCGCCGGCGGCCCTGGCCCAGGTGGCGGCGGAGGTCGGGTCGGATTGCCCGCTGTTTCTGCCGGGCGGGCCGGTGGTCATGCGCGGTCGCGGCGAACGCGTGGAGCCGCTGCCGGTGGCGGCGGCGGGCCGGCTGAAGGGCCGGCCGGTGTTGATTTTCAAGCCGGGTTTCCCGGTCGCCACGCCGTGGGCGTTCGCGCAACTCGCGGCGCGGTCGCGGCGCGGCTACCGGCCGGGCGCGGAGGCCGAATCCCGGCTGGCAAATTATCTTTACCTGGTCAGCAGCGGAGCGGCGGGGGATGCGGAGCTGTTCAATGACCTGGAGAGCGTGGTGTTCGCGAAGTTTGTCGCGCTGCCCGTGTTGCGGGAGCAGCTACGCGGGCAGTTCGGGCTCGCGCCGCGGCTCAGCGGCAGCGGGAGCGCGTGTTTTGCGCTGCTGCCGGACGAGGCGCCGATCGAGGCCATTATGGCAGCGGTGCGGGCCGCGTGGGGCCCGTCGGCCTTTGTCCTCGCGACCCGGCTGGCGTAAATCCGCATTGACCCACCCCGAGTGAGGCGCGTTATCGTCGGGCGCCGCCGGCCTGACGCCCGGCCGGTGGCATCACCCAATTTCATGGCCGCACCGATCAAACCCGAAACCATCGTGCCAGGCATCTCCGCCTCGCAGGGGATCGCGTACGGGCAGATCTTCGTGTTCATCCAGAGCGACGTCGAGGTGCCGAACTACCAGGTCGACGCGGACAAGCGCGTGGGGGAGATCGGGCGCTTCGAAAAAGCCCTGCTCGCGACCCGGCAGCAGATCACCAAGATCAAGAATGAGGTGGAAAAAAACCTCGGCGCCGAGGAGGCGATGATCTTTGACGCGCACCTGCTCGTCCTCGAGGACCAGGCGCTGATCGGTGAGACCATCCGCGAATTCGAGAAGACGGGGCGCAACATCGAGACCTGCTTCAACCAGATCTCGTCACGCTACATCCAGGCCTTTGCCGAGATTGACGACGAGTACCTCCGCGAGCGCGCCGGCGACATCCGCGATGTTGCGCAGCGCGTCCTGCAGAACCTGCTGGGCCAGGCGGAGAACAGCCTGAGCCGGCTCGCCGACAAGCGCATCGTCGTGGCGACGGACATTTCGCCATCCGACTCTGCCAGCATTGACCGCGGCCAGGCGCTCGCGCTCGTCACCGACTCCGGCAGCCGCACCAGTCATGCCGTGATCGTCGCGCGCTCGATGAAGGTGCCGGCGGTGGTCGGCGTGCGCGACCTGACGACACGCGTGAAGAACGGCGACTGGGCGATCGTGGACGGTTACGACGGCATCGTCATCCTGAACCCGTCCGAGGCCACGCTGTTCCGCTACGGCAAGATCCAGGAGCAGAAGAAGAGCTTCGAGTCACGCCTGCTGCAGGCGAACGACCAGCCGGCGGTCACGCTCGACGGCGTGAAGGTGTCGCTGCTGGCCAACATCGAGCGGGTGGACGAGCTGGCGATGGTGAAGGATTACAAGGCCCAGGGCATCGGGCTGTACCGCACCGAGTACCTGTTTCTCAATTCCGCCCGGATTCCATCGGAGCAGGAGCAGTTCATCGCCTATTCGACGGTGGTAAAGGCCCTGGCGCCGCTGCCGGTCATCATCCGCACGCTCGACCTGGGGGGCGACAAGCCGATGGTGGGCCATCCGAACCTGTTTCCCAAGGAGGACAACCCGTTCATGGGGTTCCGCGCGATCCGGTTCTGCCTCGTGCACACGGACATTTTCAAGGACCAACTGCGCGCCATCCTGCTCGCGAGCGCCTACGGCAAGGTGCAGCTGATGTACCCGATGATCAGTGGCGCGGAGGAGCTGGCCAAGGCCAACGCCGTGCTCGCGGAGTGCAAGGCCGAGCTCAAGGCGCGGGGGCAGGCCTTCGATGAGGAGCTCGAGGTCGGAGCGATGATCGAGATCCCCAGCGCGGCGGTGACGGTTGACCTGCTCGCACAGCAGTGCGCGTTTTTCAGCATCGGAACCAACGACCTGATCCAGTACCTGCTCGCGATCGACCGGGTGAACGACCGCATCGCGCACCTGTACGAGCCGACGCATCCCGCGGTCATCCGCACGCTGAAGCAGATCGTGGCCGAGGCCCACCGCCACAAGGTGCCGGTGAGCGTCTGCGGCGAGATGGCGGGCGATCCGATCTTCGCGCCGCTGCTGCTCGGGCTCGGCATTGACGGGCTGAGCATGTCGCCCGCATGGCTGCCCTCGGTGAAATACCTCGTGCGGGCGATGACGATGGTGGATGCGAAGGCGCTCGCGGCGAAGGCCCTGACCATGGCGTCGCCCAAGGAAATTTACGCGATGTGCGACGCCTTCTACCGCGAGCGGGTGAAGCTGGAGTGAGCTGAAGTAGGGCGGGTCTTCGACCCGCCACTGGCTCGGGACTGTGCGACTTGACTCCAAACCAGCGCGGTGAGGGCAACACGTTCCACCGCATCAGCAAGGGCGGGTCGAAGATCCGCCCTGCCTCAGGCCGCCGGCCACATCGGGGGGAACTGCGGACCGGAGAATTTCTCGCCGGGCTTGGGATGCTCGGGATAGCGCACCATCATCCACTCGTTCATGTGGACCTGGCCGGGGCGGTAGGTGCATTCGCCGGACATGACGTGCGAGACGATGGCCCGGCGGCGGGACGCGGAGAAATTGCGGTCGCTGCCGTGGAGCAGCAGGCCGTGGTGAAAACCGACGGCGCCCTTCGGGATGATCAGCGGCACCTCGCGCGTCACAAAACCGGCGGGGAGCTTGGGCTTCTGCGTGTCGTCGCCGGTGATGCCGTCGGGGAGGGACCAGATGCCGAGCTTGTGGGAGCCCTCGAGGAAAACCATCGGACCCGACTCGGGAAGGACGTCGTCGAGCGCGATCCAGCAGGTAACGGTCCGGCACTCGGCAATCATCTGCCAGTAGGCCCAGTCCTGGTGGTAAGTGACGACGCGGCCGCCGTGGGCCGGTTTGTCGAGCAGCTGGTCGTGCCACATCCGGATGCTGGGGGCGCCGATGAGCTGGGCGGCAATGTGGCCGATCTTCGGGCTGAGGACGGTGCGCGCGAGGGTGGTGTCGGCCTTCCACGTGTTGTCGATCTTGATGAGATCCACGGGCTCGCGGCGCAGCGTAGTGACGTCGGGCGGCAAGCCCTTATCGTACTGACCGGCGATGACACGGTCGGCGGCGGCGTTGATTGCGTCGACCTCCGCGTCGGAGAAAATCTTCCCGTGGATGTGATACCCGCGCTGGTCGAAGAGGGCGATTTCCTCGGTGGTGAGGGTGGACGAGACCAGGGGGGCGGAAGGGGATTTCATCGAGGGGGAGTGGCCGAGCAGAGAGAGGCCACCCCCGCCAGCCGTCAAAAAAAATCCACCCGAGGATAATCAGACCGGGTTCTCGATGTCCGGGAAGGCCTTGGCGTAGCGGCAAACCTCGACGGAGGCGCGCAGGCCGCCGGTCCAGAACGGGTCCTGCTCGTAGAGCGCGCGCACGTCGCCGTACTTCTCGACGTCCACGATCCACAGGCCGCCGATGGCGCTGTCATCGGATTCCTTCCGCAGCGAACCGGCGACGCGGACCCGGGCCAAGTTGGCCTTCAGGAAACCGAGATGGGCGTCAATCAGCTTCGGCCGGAGATGGCGTTGGGCGGGATTGTCGCGAAATTGGACTACGAATAACATGGCGGGGTGTCGCTGGGGAGCCTGCAGGCGGAGACGGCCGGAGTCAGGTTTTAAATCTTCTATCTCCCTCGATGCCGCAGGATGTAGGTCGGGCTTTGCGCCCGATACTGAACCGCAGCCTATCGGGGATAAACCCCGATCTGCGTTTGGCGCACCTGATTGCAACGGCCATGATTCCTCGGAACCATTCGATTGCCCATGGCACGATAGTGGCTCTGTATGCAGTCCACCATGGCGACCTCCACCCCTGACGCCGACGGCTTCGACATCACCGTGCGGGTGGGTTGCCGCCTGACCTACGAGGTGACGGGCTCGGCGACGCTACTGCTGAATGTGAAGCCACGGCCCGACCGGCGGCACGTCGTGCTCGAGGAGAGTCTGGTGCTGGGCCAGAACCTGAGGACGGACGTGTTCGACGACAGTCACGGCAACCGCGTTTACCGGCTGCAGCTGCCAGCGGGCCGGCACGAGATGCGGCACGACGCGATCGTCCGGGTGTATGCCCAGCCCGACAACCACGACCTGATGAACACGGCGCCGCTGCCCCCGGCCGACCTGCCGCCGGGGGTGCTGCGGTACACGCTGCCCAGCCGGTATTGCGACTCGGACAAACTGGGCCGGTTTGCGTGGGAGAAATTCGGGCAGGTCGAGCACGGCTGGCCGCGCGTGCAGGCGATCAGCGAATGGGTGCACAAGAACATCGAGTACCGCTACGGCTCGGGCCTGCCGGATTTGTCCGCGTGGGACGTGCTGCAGCGCGGCTACGGCGTGTGCCGGGATTTCGCGCACCTCGCGGTGGCGTTGAACCGCACTTTCAATCTGCCCGCCCGCTACGTGACGGGTCACTTGCCGGACATCGGCATGCCGGACCCGGAGAACCACATGGATTTCCACGCGTACGGCGAAGTTTACCTCGGCGGACACTGGTTCACGACGGACGCGCGGTTCCACCAGCCGCGCATCGGGCGGATCAAGGTCAGTTGCGGGCAGGACGCCGTGGACGGGGCGTTCTCGACGATCTACGGCGGGGCGAACCTCTCGTGGTTCGAGGTGTGGGCCTACCAGATCCCGCGCGGGACCGTGGCGGTGGGGGACCCGGTGGATTTCACCAAGCGAATCGACAATACGTGGACGGTGGTGACGGACCGGGCGCGGTAGGGGCCTGTGCTGCTTTAGGAAAACTTGCCGAGAAACGCCGCCGCTGCATCCGAGATGCCGCCGATCGTTTGAGGGGGCTGGGGTTGAATCAATCCCAGATTGGCGCGGAGCCCGTGGCCAGCAGGCAAATTACAATCGTAGTAAGTGGATGAAGCAGACCGCACCGAGAACGCCGTCCATTAAGCAGTATAAACACCCTGCTCAGCTAAACATTGCTTTGAACGATTTGCTTTCACGCATGCTTGGTAGAGATCCCAATCGTTCTGATTCAAATCAAGTATCTGCCGGCGTTCATCGTCACGGAGTTCATAAAACCTGGTCCGCCGCTCCGGGTTGGTGTTTTCACGTGGAACTGGCAGTCTCGGCAATTTGAATTGCGCGAAGAATCTATCAATCGAAGCATCAAAGTCCTCAACCAGGCCGATGAAGGCGAAATTCTCCGGCCGCATATTTCCAAAAAACCTGGTCGT